>JAJZDH010000127.1 GCA_021828665.1 Thermoplasmata archaeon | reverse complement strand
CGCCGTGGAGGACGAGGAGGGCGCCGGAGCTCCGGAGGAACGTCCCGCCCCCGGGGCGGGTGCCTCCGAGGAGGGAGGGGAGGGGGTCGCCGGGGCGCGCGCGGGGGTCTCGGGGGTCGACATCGTTGGCTCCGGCAGGAGGCCGCCGACCCCTTAACGGCTGGGAGGGCGGGGCGGGATGTGGAGCCGCTCGTGCTCGATCTTCACGCACCGGTCCTCCCGGGTGAGGATCCCCCGGGCCCGGGCGGCGGCGAGCGCCTCGGGGCTCCGCACCCCGAGCTGCAGCCAGATGGCGCCCACGCCGCGGGCGATCGCCTCGGCGACGATGGCCGGCACCTCCTCCGACCGGCGGAACACATCCACGATGTCGATCCGCTCGGTCCCGGGGATGGCGGTGAGCGACGGGTAGGACCGCTGCCCCAGAATCTCCGGCAGCGCGGGGTTCACGGGGACGATGCGGTATCCCTGCGCGGCCAGGTACCGGCCCACGATGTTCGAGTCGCGCTCGGGCTTGTCCGAGGCGCCCACGATGGCGATGGTCCGGGCGGAGGTCAGGAGTTCGCGGGTCCGATCGTCCTCGTCCATGACGACCCGGAACTCCCCCCGGAATACAAACCCCTGACGGGGGGGGACGGGCGCCGTTCAGATCGGCCGGAGACGGCCCGCCTCCGCCTCCCGCTGGCGGCGGCGGAAGTAGAGGGCGAGCGCGAGCGCCCCGCCGAGGAGGATCACCGCGTAATGGAGGGTGTATCCGACGACGGGGAGCGCGAGGGCCAGGAAGACGGTCGCATCGTTCCAGCCGTGCAGGAAGGAGACGGCGACCAGGTTGCCGCTGGATTCGCGGACGGTGATGGCAAAGGCGAGCCCGTCGAGGAAGAGCAGGAGGGCGGGGATGACGAAGAGGATCCCGTAGGTGAGGGCGTAGTACAGATGGAGGCCGGCGAAGAGCGCGCTCGTCCAGACGGCGTGGAGCTTCCAGCGGGCCGGGTCGCGCGCGAGCCAGTAGCCGAAGATCCACCCCCGGAAGAGGAGCTCCTCGAAGAGGCCGATGGGGAAGGAGAGGAGGACCCAGAAGTACGGGTCCGCCTCGGCGGCGCGGATGACCGGGGTCGGCGCCGCGAGGACCAGCCGCGCTCCCGGGTCCACGGCGAGGATGATCGCGAGGAGGAAGATGCTGCCGAGCAGCGCGAGGAGGCTCAGCCCGCCGTAGCTCCGGAGCCCCACGTCGAACGCCCGGGCCATCCGGCCGGTCCCGCCCCGGAGCGGTCCCCGGCCGACCAGGAGGGAGAAGGCGAGGATGGGAATCCCGTACACGATGAGGAGCCCGCCCGGAAGCGAGCCGTAGACCCCCCGGAGGCCGGGAAGCAGCTCCGGGACGAAGTACTGGCTCAGGATGGCGAACGCCGTCAGCGCCGTCGCCGCCGCGTACCGGCCGAACGGCGCGGCGGCGGCGGGCGGCTCCGGGGCGACCGGCGGCACGACCGGAGCGGGAGGGAACGGATGATAAGGGCTCGCGCCCCGCCGGTCGGCCACGGAACGGTGCCCGGGTGGAGACGGTCCTGCTGCTCAAGGCGGTCCTTCCCCTGGAGGAGATGGCGTGGGACCCGGTCCGGCGGACCGCGATCCGACCGGAGGGGCGGCTCCGGCCCAATCCGTTCGACCTGCGGGCGCTCGGCGCGGCGCTCGCGGCGCGCCGGCCGGGGGAGACGGTGACGGTCCTCTCCGTCGGGCCGGAGGCGGCGCTCCCGGCGCTCGCCGAGGCGCTCCGGGCCGGCGCGGACCGGTCGATCCGGATCGGGGACCCCGCGCTGGCCGGCTCCGACCTCCTCATCACCGCCCGGGTCCTCGCCCGGGCCCTCGGGCGCCTCCCCGCCGATCTCATCCTCGCCGGCCGGACCGCCACCGACTCCGGAAGCGGGGCGGTGGCGGCGGAGCTCGCCGGCCTTCTCGACCGGCCGCTCCTCGGACCCGCCGGGTCGCTCCGGCGCGGCTCCGGGGACGGGGAGCTGGAGATCACCGTGGAGGGGGATCCCGCCGCCACCCCGCTCCGGGTCCCCCCGGGGGCGGTGGTGACGGTCGGGGAGAAGGTGGGACGGCCGGCCCGGCCCGACCCGGCGGCCGACGGCGGCCGCTCCCCCGAATCCTGGGATCTCACCGCCCTCGGCCTCCGGCCGGAAGAGGTGGGACTCGCCGCCTCCCCCACCGAGGTCCGGGAGATCGGCCCGCCGACGCCGCCGCGGCTCGGGAGGCGGTTCCCGGCCCCCGACCCGGCCGGCGGGGTGGAAGCGGCGGCCCGGGCGATCGCCGCGGCGCTGGAAGCGTACTACGCCCGGCGGGCCGGAGCGTCGGGTCCCCCCACCGGGGCGGCGGCGCCGAGCGACTTCCTCGTCCTCGGCACCGACGTCGCGGGGGAACTCGACCCGACGGCGGGAGAGATCCTCCACGGGATCGGCCGGCGCGGCTCCCGCGGCACCGCCGTGGTCGTGGCGGCCGGGACCCCGGAGGAGGACGGACCGGGGAGGAACCCGGGGGCCGGCGCGGCGGGGGCCGCGGCCGCCGGCGGGCTCCTCGCCGATGCGAGCGGTCGGGCCGTGGTGTCGGTCCGGGGCGCCGGGGGGCCCGGCGCCGCCGCCGGGGCGGTCGCCCGGGGGCTCCGGGAGATCCTCGCCGACATGCCGGCGGCCGAGGCGGTCCTGATCCCGGCCTCCGAGTTCGGCGGGCAGGTGGCCGGGAAGCTCGCGGCGCGGATGGGCACCGCCCTCGTCACCGGCGCGGTCGACGCGGAACCGTCGCGGCCGACGTGGCTCTGGCGGAAGCCGTCGTTCGGCCGCGATCGGCTCGCCACCGTGAAGCCCCGGACCCGGCCCTACGTGGTGACGATCCGCCCGGGCGCGTTCCGGACCGGAACCTCCGGGTGGCCGGTCCCCTCCGCGGCCGGCGCCGCGGTGGCCACCGGGCGCCGGGGTGGGGCGACGGGGCCCGGCTACGGGGACCTCGATCGGGCCGACCTGGTGGTGGTCGCCGGGGCGGGGGTGGGAGGGGCGGCCGAGATCGCCCGCCTCGCGGCGATGGTCCCCGCCGGGTCGTCCGCGCTCGCGGCCACCCGCCGCGTCGTCGATGCGGGGCTCCTCCCCCCGGGGCTCCAGGTCGGCCTCACCGGTCGCAGCCCGGAGCCCGCCCTCGCGATCCTCGTCGGGGTGAGCGGGTCGGTGCACCACCTCTCCGGATGGCTCCGGGCCGGCGTCGTCGCCGCGATCCATCCGGACCCGGAGGCGCCGGTCTTCGGCCGGGTCGACGTCGGGCTGGTGGGTCGGTGGGAGGAGCTCCTCCCCGAGCTTCTCCGGGGGATCGCCGCGGCCCGCCCCGAGGGATGGCGGTGACCGCGCCGTCGGCGGTCCGCTCGGCCGCGTCGAGGCAGGCGAGCAGATCGTCGAGGGTGCTCCGGGCGCTGGTGGCGCGGCTGCCGGTGAGTTCGATCCGGAGGGTCGGCCCCTCGCGCCGGGTGGCCAGGAACCCCGGCCGGTCCGATTCGAGCGCCCGCCGGATCCGCTCGGCCTCGGCGGCCGAGCCGTAGCCACGGGCGAGCCGGATCGTCAGCCGGACGGGCGGCGCTTCTCCGCCGATGGGGCACCTCCTCCCGGGGGGGCCCCGCCCGGACCGCGGTCGAGGGCCCCCGTGACAATCGGCTGGGTCGTCAGCCGCCGGGCGAGCTCGAGCCGGGCCCGTTGGCCGAGGTAGGCGAGGACCGAGGGCCAGGCGGTGCCGTCCGACCGGTCCTTGTTCTCGAAATTGTTCTCGGCGAGGAATTTCCGGAACGCCGCGCGGGTCCGCTCGTCGTACCGGGGCGGCACCGGGCCGATGAGGAAGCCGAGGACATTGAGGTCCCGCTGCAGCTGCACGAGCGGCTCCCCCTGGAGCGGGACCCGGCTCGCCGGGTCCTCCCGCGTCAGGAGGGTCAGGTCGTAGATCCGGAAGATCCGCCCGAGCTCCTCGATGGGGCTCGGGTGGTCGTCGACCCGGAGGTCGATCCACCGGTCGCCGACGGCGCCGTACCCCGAGTCGGCGCGGACGACGAGGAGCGCCGCCGACTGCATGCCCCGGCGGTCCCCGCCCTCCCGCTGGCCGGCGACGAGCGCGGCGAGGAGCCGCTCCGGCAGATCCCCGGGGGTCCGTTCGAAGCTCCGGGCCATCGCCGGCACCACCTCCGGTCCGAACAGGATGTTCCCCTGGCAGGAGAAGCCGTCGCCGGTCTCGTGGCCCGCGAACTCCGGGCAGGCGGTGCCCGTATGGGCGGCGGCCCGGCCCCGGCGGTCCACGATCCCCACCTGCCGCTCCTCGCGCATCGGATCGGCGGCGAGGAGGCGGCGCAGCACCTCCTCGGCCGGAGCGCCGGAGCGGAGGAGCTCGAGCCCCTTCGGGCCGAATCCGACGTTGGCCCGGGCCTGGGTCGCGAGGGCGCCGACGCCGGCCTCGGCCCACGGAACGATGGCGCCGACGCTCACGAACCGCGACTGGACGGCAACCCCCCAGGTGGCCCGGTCCCGGTCGTAGGCGACGATGGAGAAGGTACCGAGGCGGGGGTCGGGCCGCATGGTCGTTCCCCGGAACGCGCCGCGGCCATAACGGCACGGGACGGGCGGCCGGCCTCCCCACCGCCCCCCCCTGTGGGGGGCTCACGGGGACGCCGGGGCGGTGCCGGCGACCCGCCGGTGCGCCCGGTCGAGGAGGCGGCGCGCCTCCTCCCGGTCGCCCC
>JAJZDH010000126.1 GCA_021828665.1 Thermoplasmata archaeon | reverse complement strand
GGCGGTCGTGAGCTACCAGGCCACGGCGACGGTCAACGGGTCCCCCATCGCCTCGGTCCGATCGGTCCAGGCCACGGCCTCCTACCGCAACATCAACAACGTGTTCGTTCCGATCTTCTCGGGTTCCAACCTCGCGGATGCGGTCACGGGCAACCTGAGCCTCACGATGCCCGTGAACGCCTCGCGGGGCTCCCCCGTCGTGGTGACGGTCTACATGAACCAGAGCGGCAACATCTCCGAGGAGGCCACCGCCTACCTGTATGCCGGCATTCTCCAGGCTCCCGTGCTGAACCTCTACTCTTGCCCCGACCAGTGCGCCACCGGGGTCCTCGCCGCCAACTCGGTGGGGATCCTCGCCGTGAACGATCTCCTGACCTCCAACGGTCCCACGGAACCGGCGGCCGGGGCCACGGTGCATTTCGCCTTCCGTTCCGGCGGCATCTACCTCACGAATGTCCCGGGTTCCCCGCCCGCGACCACCACCACGAACACCTCCGGGGAGACCTCGGTGGCGTTCGTCGCCAACACGACGGTCTTCCTCCCGACGAAGGTGAACGGGGTGCTGGTGTCGGTCACCGACCCGTGGTACCTCAACGAGACGGCGAACAGCTCCCTCAACTTCTCCGTCGCCGCCCCGACCCCCGGCATCGCCGGGGTCACCGTGGTCCTGAACCAGGGCCAGTACTACAGCGGAGATTCGGTCTCCGCGACCTGGACCATCGGAGGGTACGGGACCAACGCCTACCAGGGGTACCACGCGACCCAGTGGTTCGCGTACGCGAGCTCCTCGGGCGATCTCCTGGCCCTGGGCACCTTGACGAGCTCATCGGCGACGGGGCAACTCCAGTTCCGACTGCCCTCCTCCTTCACGGGCGCGTTCTCGGTCGTGGTCGACGCCTCCAACCAGACCGGTCAGGTCGGCGGCGTGGCCGACGCGACCGTGGCCGCCCCGGCCCTCCTCATCACGCCGAGCGAACTCGAGTACAACCCCGGGGACACCCTCACCTTCCAGGTGACGCCCCAGGGATCCGTCTTCCAGGGCGCCACCCTGTGGATGAGCCTCACCGGGGGTTCCTCCGCGACCCCGATCGCCGCCGGGACGATGAGCGGATCGAGCTTCTCCTACACCGTTCCGCGCGGCGCGGTCCCCGCCTCCCTCACCTTCTCGGTGGTCGCGCAGAGCAGTTCGCTCGGGATCCTCGCCACGAACCAGATCTCCGTGACCGAGGCGAGCGGGTACGCGCTCGTGGTCGGGATCGCGACCAGTTCGCAGTACGTCGACGGAAGCTTCCAGCCCGGGGAGTCCGTCCAGATCTCGTACTCGATCCTGAGCTACGGGGCCCCGGCGCCTTCCCAGAGCTACTCGATCGAGGTTCTGCCGATCTTCTCCGCGACCGGCGCCGGGGCCGCCGCCGTCACCGCCGCCTCGGGATCCATCGCCTACACCCTCCCCTCGAACTCCCCGGCGGGGATCCAGCTCTTCGAGGTGATCGTCCGGTTCGGCCAGTGCTCGACCGGCGGCGCGTGCAGTACCACGAGCCTCCTCAGCATCCTGGTGAACCCGAGTCCATCGATCCTCGGATACGAACTCGGTGCCGGCTCCGGGGTCACCGTGGGCTGGACCCTCCTCCTCGGCCTCATCGTGGTGGTGGCGCTCCTCCTCGTGCTCATGATCCGCCGGCGCCGCCCCTACGCGACCCCCCTGCCTCCGGTGGTTCCCGCCGACCTCCCGTCCTCCCCCCCGGAGGCGTCGAGCCCCTCGGCGAGCCCGCCGCCCGGGGCGACCGGCGAAAAGCCCTGGGAGGAGGCCGGGACGGCCCGCTCCCCGGGAACGGCCCCGGATCCGAACCGGGGGAGCCCACCGCTGCCGAACCCTCCCCCCAGGACGTAAGCCACCGGTCGGGCCGCGGCCCTCCCGGGCCGTTACGCCGTCGTGGGTTCGGGCGGGAACGCCCCGAGCGACCGCACCGATCCCACGACCTCCTCCGTCGGTAGACCGCCGAAGTCGAAGATCCCCAGGATCTCGTCCACGCCGGCGCGCGCGTAGGCCCGCAGCCGCTCGGCCACTTCCGGCGCGCTCCCGAACAGGGCGAACCCCGCCTCTTCCAGGAACTCCGGGTCGGCCCGGTGGGGATCCTCCCGGACCCGTTCGAGGTAGTGCGCGCTCTGCGTCTGGCGGCGGCTCTCGAGGTACCGGCCCAGGTGGACCCGGGCGCGGTCCGGCCGCGGTCCGGCGTACAGGTGCACCGCCGCCGCGACGTGGCCGGGGACCCCGCCGGGGAGGTGCCGACGGTACTCCCCGATGACCTCGGCGAGCTCCGGGATCCCGGAGAGCGTCGCGTACGGCACCAGGGCGATGGAGCGGCCCGCCCGGGCGAGGAACGGGATCGCCTCCCGGCGCTGGACCGCCACCCGCAGCGGCGGATGGGGCCGCTGCCGCGGGCGCACGTTCAGACGGACCGGTCGGCCACGGCCCCCGGGGGCGACCACCTCCTCCCCCCGGAACGCGGCGAGGAGGGTCGCGAGGGTGGCATCGAACCGGGCGCGCTTCTCCTCGGGATCGATCCCGAACCCTTCGAACTCCATCGGGATATACCCGCTGCCCACCCCCAGCTCGAGCCGGCCCCCGAGGAGCTCGTCGAGGAGCGCGTACTGCTCGGCGAGCTCGATGGGAGCGTGGAACGGCAGGACGCTCACCATGACCCCCAGCCGGAGGGCGCGCGTATGGGCCCCGAGCCACGCGAGGAGGACCGGCGGAGAGGGGCAGACGCCGCCCGGATGGAAGTGGTGCTCGGCGACCCACAGGGTGTGGAGCCGGGCCGCCTCGCACGCTTCGGCCAGCGCGCGCACGTCTTCGTAACGCGTCCGCGGTGGCGAATCCGGCGGGTAGGCGTCCACGATGGAGAAGGCGCTCAGCCGCACGCCTCGGGCGAGGAGCCGGGCCGTATAGCGGCTCGGGCCGCCCGGCGACACCCTCATGCGGCGGCTCGATGTGCCCGGCCCATGCGGCTTCGGCTCCGGCCGCGGGTCCCCGGCCGGGCCGCGGGCCGCCTGGTGCGGCGGCCCGGGCCGACCCCGATCGGGTCGATCCGGTTCCGGGCCGCGGGGCCAATCCTCCTCCTCGAGCGGCCCCGGGCGGCGCATGCGGGACGGGGGGGGCCCCGCTCCGTTCCGGCCGCCGGCCTCATCGTACCGGCGCGGACGCGGCTCCCCCACCACCTCCGGCTTCCCCCGACCGTGGGAGACGCCCCCCCGGGGCTCCTGCGTTCCGGCGACCGGCTCCTCCTCGATGGCCGTTCGGGAAGGCTCACCCTGGAGTCGGTCCGGGAGGTCCCGGTGGTCACCTGCTTCCTGGTCCGGGCGGACGGACGGCTACTCCTGGGCCGGCGGTCCCGCCGGGTCGGCAGCTTCTCCGGCCGGTGGGCGGCAATCTCCGGTCATCTCGAATCCGAACCGGTGGCCCAGGCGTACCGGGAGATCGGGGAGGAGACCGGCCTGGATCCCGCGACGGTCCGCCTCGAACGCGCCGGGCCCACGCTCTTCGCCCGCTCCGGCCGGCGCGCCTACCGGGTCCACCCGTTCCGTTTCCGGGTGCTCGGCGCCGCCGCCGTCCGCCGCGACTGGGAGCACACCGAGTTCCGGTGGGTGCGGCCCGAAGCGCTCGCCGAGCTCCCCACCGTCCCCCGCCTTCGGGCGGCCTGGGAGTCGGTGGCCGGCCCCCCGCCCCGCCCTCCGCGGGAACGTTAATGAACCTCCGGGCCCCCCGGACGGCCGTGGGCTGGTAGATCAGCGGAAGATCGCCGGTTTTGCAAACCGGAGGTCTGGGGTTCAAATCCCCACCAGTCCATTCTTAGAAGGATCACAAGCCGCCGAGCCCTACGCTCCACCAGGATCGGCCCCCGGAAGGACCACCGACGGCCCGAGTCGGGGCGCGACCAGGTTCTCGCGGACCCCGATGTCCGTCGCTGGTACGAGGACCTTCGGCGAGGCTCCAACCTGGCCTTTGGTGCCTCGCGAGACCCCGGAGGTTCTCCATCGGCGATTCCGGTAGGGCCTCATGGGCGATTTCCACGGGAACAATCCTCCGAACGAAGGAGACGGCCACCCGCCAGAGGTGGAGGGTTCCCCTCGCTCGCCGGACTCGCCATGGACCGGGATCGTACGGGCGTTCCTCCGCGTCCCGGGGCCCCGGTGCGGGATTCCGTACCGATCCTCGAACGCCACCCAGTCCCCGATCCGTACCATCGTCCACGGCGGGGCCTTTCGTGCCCGGACCGCGACCCCCACCCGTTCGCGGAGAAGTCGGAACTCCTCGGCCGAGAGACCGCGGAGCCTCTCTCGCCATGCCGTGCGGTTTATGGTCCCACCCGCCCTACGCCGCCCGCAGCTGGAGGTCCCCGGTCACCTCGATTCTCCGGTGTCGATCTCCCCGCCGGGGAATGGTCGGAGGCCGTGGCTCCACCTTCGGGTTTTGCCGCACCGGCGCCCGGCCGAACCGACGGACCTTCGCCACGAGACGCCGGTGCGCGAGGGCCGAACGGCTCCGCCCATCGGCCCAGTCCCGGAAGATCGTAACGACTCAGCTCTGTGGCCGGGCTGACGGAGGCCCGGGACCGGGCTGAGGAAGTGCTCCGAGCCGAGCGCTCACGACCTCCCAGAATCGTTGCTCCCGCTTTGCACACGTTCGCCAGACCGTCAGTAGCCGCTCGAGCACCCACGCCCCCCGCGCCGTCCTCCGCCCACCGGAGAGTTTCCGGTGCACGACCGCCACCCTCACCTCGCGCTCC
>JAJZDH010000125.1 GCA_021828665.1 Thermoplasmata archaeon | reverse complement strand
CGCCCGCCCACTGCCCCCGCTGCGGATTCCCGCCCGCGCTCACGTCCGTGGTGGTCGTGGGCAGCCTCACCGAGGCGGCGACGGACGGACGGACCGCCGGGGAGAATGGGTCGGCCCCTCCCGTGGGGCGGCCGCCCGGTCCGGAAGAGTTCCTTCGCGAGGAGGAAGAGGCGAGCCGCGGGTTCGCCCGGGGAGTCCGCCGGTCGCTGACCCTCCTCGGCGAGCTCGGAGGGGACGGCACCGAAGTCACGAGCGAACTGCGCCAGGCGGCCCTCCTGAGCGCCGAAGGCCGCCTCGGGGAGGCGCTCAACCTGCTGCGCACGACGCAGACGACCGCCTCGGTGCGCCTCACCGAGCTGTTCGAGGCCCGGCTCACGGAACTGGAAGAGCGCCAGCGCGCCCTGGTCGGCCAGGGGTTGACTCCGGACCTCTTGCAGGAGTCGGTCCGGCTCCGGGCGGAGATCGCCGAGGCCCCCGTGGAGGAGGTCGCCGCCCATCTGGCCGAGGAGGACCGCCGGCTGGCCCGCACGGAGGCCGAATGGCAGGAGCTCCGGGGAGTGCTCCGTCAGATCGACCAGGTGCGCCAAGGGGCCCGCGCGCTGGGCCGGGAATTCCCGACGATCGATGCCGGATTGGCCACGGTCAAGGAGCTCCTCGCGCAACCGTCCATCTCGGCCACGGGCGTCTCGCAGGCGCTGGAGGAGGGGAACCGTGTCCTCGGCCTCTACCAGGCCAATCTGGCCCCGGGGATCCAGGAGGAACTCGACCTCCATGCGGCGCACCTCGCCCGGTTCGCCCCCGATCACGAGCCGAGCCGGAAGGCCCGACGGCTCCATGCCGAGGCGAACCGCCACCTGCGCGCCTCCCGTCTCGCCGAGGCCACCCTCCGGTTGGGGGAACTTCGAACCGAGCTCCGGAGGGCCGGGGGAGCCGCCCCGGGGCGGGCTCCTTCCGGGGCGGCCGAGGGGGGAGCCGCCGGCGGACCGGCGGCCGATGAGGCCGCGCTCCGTCCCCTGCTGGCGCGGGTCCGTACGCTTGCCGCCCGGATCCAGGAACTCCCCCCCCAGAGCCCGCTCGCCGGGGAGGCGGCCCGCCGGATCCGGCAGGCCACCGAGCAGCTCCGGGCCCGAAAGGTCGAAGAGGCGGGACGTACGTTGACCGAACTCATGGAGCTCTTGGGCGGGGCGGAAGCCCCCGCCGCGGAGTGAGGACCCCATGACCCCCTCATCGACCGTACCGCCCCCGGCCGCGGCGACCCCGCGCGGCTTCCGCGATCCGCTGGCGACGCGCCTCGCCGATTGGGTCGCCCGGGCCGAGGCGCTGGGGACCGAGGGTCTGCCGTTGCCGATCCGCCAGGTCCGCGACCTTGTCGAGGGCGAACGGACCCGCGGCGAGGTGGACCGCGCCGAGGAGATCCTCGGCAGCGCCGAGCGGTTGCTCGACCGGGCCACCCGGGACTGGACCCTGCTGCGGGAGCTGCTCCGCCGGATCGACGAGCTCAAGGCGTTGGCGACCCGGGCCGGGCTCGACCTGGGGGAACTCGAAGAGCGCCTGGGGGACCCGCGCGCGATCCTCAAGGGCCAGCGGCTCAGCGAGGGGCTGCTCGAACGTTCCATGGCCATCGCATCGAAATCCCTCGCCGTCCTCAACGAGCTGCTGCCGCAGTTCCTCCTCGGCCAGGCCCGACTCCTGGCCCGGTCCATCAAGTCCGCCGAGGGACGCGGGGAGGATGCGAGCGAGGCGACCGCCCGGATGAAGACCTTCGTCCGCACCCTCAAGGCCGGCCAGCTCCGGGGAACCGCCGTGGCGTTCCTCGAACTCCGGCGCGCGGTCATGCAGATCCCTCGGGAGCCGACGGTTCCCCTGCTGCCGCGCGAGGAGGAGGAGGAGATCCTGAGGGAGGCGAAGAACCTCGCCCGGCGGCTGAACCGGATGAAGTCGAAGGCCCGGGACGCCTCGAGCGCGGCCCGGCTCATGAGCCAGGTCAAGGCCGCGCTCGCCGAGGATCGGCGGTTCGCGAGTCCGGACGAGGAGATCGAGGAGCTCTGGAACGAGGTCGATCGTCTCACCCAGGAACGGATGGACGCCCGGGCGCCCGACGGCGCCGAGCCGGGGCGGGCCGAGCCCGAGCTCGATCCGACGGGGATCCCTCCGGAGATCCTCGAGGCCGCCACGGCCCCTCTCGATCCGGGAGCTCCCCCGACGCCGCCGCGACGCAGTCGCCGCTCTCCCCGCTGAGGGGAGGGACCGGCGGTGCCGGGTCCCATCCCGTGCCAATGGGGCGGCGATCCGCCTCCCCGCGCCTCCCCCGCCTTGCGCGGAGCTCCCTCCGGGACCGGCCCACCCCGGAGATCGGATCGGGGCCAGGGGGCCCCGGGAACGCCCGGCCGGCCCCCCGCACCGACCGACGGCCGGCGCCGGTCCGGGTTCGCCCATCCATCGGGAGCGGATGGAGAGGGAGCGGCTGCCCGCGCGGGGCCCGATCGGCCGGACCGGGAGCCGCCGGGCCACGGGAGGTGCGGAGGCCCCGCGGGGGGCCGATAGAAAGGTTTATATTCATATCGGAAATTGTTTATAGGACTTGTCGTCGCGCGCCGGCCGACCGGAACGCTTGCCCGGGCCCGAGGTGGCCGAGGTTCGGGCCGTCACCCCGAACGGGAATCTCACCGCCCGCGCCCTGGGGCCGGAGTTCCCCCTCGAGGGCACCCTCCTCACCGTCGCGGCGCTCGGCGTGAGCGCGACCGTCCTTCGGGTGTTCGGACCGGTGGACCGGCCGTATCTCGCGCTGCGCCCGAAATCGGTCCTGCGGGCCCCCGTCGCCGCGGCGCTCGTCGGGGCCCGACTGACCGGGGAGAGGTAGCGGACCGACCATGGCCGACGGGGAGATCGTCACCAAATCCGCCAAGAACGCGGCGGAGCGGGCCCAGGATGCGGCGGTGCCGACCCGGTGCTCGAACTGCGGATCGACGCACCTGACCCGGGATTACGAGCGCGGCGAACTGGTCTGCGACGAATGCGGCCTCGTCCTCGAGGAGGCGATGATCGACCAGGGGCCCGAGTGGCGGGCGTTCGATGCCGAGCAAGGCGACAAGCGGGCGCGGACCGGCGCCCCGTCGACGCTCACGATCCACGACAAGGGGCTCTCCACGGAGATCGGCTGGAAGAACCGGGACCCGTACGGCAAGTCGATCCCGACCCGGAACCGGGCGCAGCTCTACCGGCTGCGCAAGTGGCAGCGCCGCATCCGGGTGTCGAATGCCACCGAGCGCAACCTCGCCTTCGCCCTCTCCGAGCTCGACCGGCTCTCCTCGTCGATGTCGCTCCCCCGGAACGTCCGGGAGACGGCGGCGATGATCTACCGGAAGGCGGTCGCCAAGAACCTCATCCGCGGCCGCTCCATCGAAGGGGTGGTGGCCGCGGCGCTGTACGGCAGCTGCCGGCAGTGCAACGTGCCCCGGACCCTCGACGAGATCGCCGGCAAGTCCCGGATCGGCCGCAAGGAGATCGGGCGCACGTACCGGTTCATGACCCGGGAGCTGCGGCTCCACCTCATGCCGACCCGGCCCCAGGACTACATCCAGCGGTTCTGCTCGGAGCTCAAGCTCAAGGGCGAGGTCCAGACCCGGGCGAACGAGATCCTCAAGGAGGCCACCGAGCGGGAACTGACGAGCGGCCGGGGCCCCACGGGCGTCGCGGCGGCCTCCATCTACATCGCCTCCGTCCAGTGCGGCGAGCGGCGCACCCAGCGCGAGGTGGCCGAGGTCGCGGGGGTGACCGAGGTCACCATCCGGAACCGGTACAAGGAGCTCACCGAGAAGCTCAACCTCCGGGTCGTCCTCTGATCCGGCCGCCGTCGGCACCCTCTTCTAGCCGGCCCCGTTCCCCGCCCCGTGGCCGGAAGGATCTCCCTCGGGATCCTGGCGTCGGGGGAGGGGCTCACCTTCGAGGGACTCGTCGCGGGCTCGACGGCGGGCCGGATCCCGGCCCGGGTGGCGATCCTCCTCACCGACCGGCCGGGCGCGCCGGTGCTCGCCCGCGCGGAGCGTCTCGGGATCCCGGCGGTCTGCCTGCCGCGGCGCGGGGTTCCCGACGCCGCCTGGGCCGATCGCGCCGACCGCTCTCTCGCCGCGGCGGGCGCGGAGCTCCTCGTCCTGGCCGGATTCCTGTCGATCCTCCCCCGGGAGTTCGTGGACCGGTGGGCGGGCCGCGCCGTGAACCTCCACCCGTCGCTCCTGCCGAAGTACGGGGGTCCCGGGTTCTACGGCCTCCGGGTCCTCCGGGCCGCGCTCGCCGCCGGCGACCGGGAGACCGGCGCCACCGTGCACCTCGTGACGGCCTCCGTCGACCGGGGGGAGGTCCTGGAACAGCGACGGCTCCCCATCAACCCCGGGGAGGGCGTCGAAACGCTCCGGGAGCGGCTCCGGCCGGTGGAACTCGAGGCGCTCGAGAGCGTGATCCGGCGGTTTGCCGATCGGTCCGGCCGGACGCCGCCCCCCACCGGACGGACCGGGGCGGCCCCGGGCGCCGCGGGGCGGGGCGACGACTGAGAGCCTCCCCGGAAACCGCCCACCGCCGCCCCTGCCGGAGACGGGGTGGCGACCCGACGGGATCGGCGCGACCTCGTCCCGGAATCCCTCGGCGCCGAGGAAGGGCATCGCCCAACGATTCGCCGCCTCGCGAGGGTTGTGGGCCCGATGATCGTGGATTGCAAGACCCTCCCGCCTCTCCGGCGGGTCGTCCTCCGGGTCCGTGCCCACGGTCGAAGAGCTCCCCCTCGGGGGCGCGGCGCGGGGGGCTCTCCGGTGTCGCCTCCGACCGGGCCGGTTTCCGGCCCCGCCCTAGGCCCCGTCGAGGTCGGTCCCGGACCGGC
>JAJZDH010000124.1 GCA_021828665.1 Thermoplasmata archaeon | reverse complement strand
CCGAGGATCGGATCGTCTGGCGGCACGCCGGCCGGGGCGCCGCAAAGCGGCTCGAGGTCGAGGGCATCGACCCCTCGGAGATCGACCGCCGGCTCGCGAACGCCGCGAAGTCCGATCCCCCGACGACCGGCTCATCCGGGTGAGGAGCGACCGTCCGGGTCCACCCCGGGGTCGGCGAGCGTCGACCAGGGCGGCGGAGCGATCGGGATCGGAGGGAGCCCCATCTCACGGCGGAAGAGGTTGACCGACTCGGGGGCGAAGCCGGCGAAGTGGTTGTTGAAGTAGGCGTAGACCTCCCGGCCGTCCTGGAGGGCCGCCCGGACCGGGCCGGCCCAATGGCGGACCGCCTCGGTGCGGTCGATCCGGATCGCACCGTGGACCGACGCCGGGACCGTCGTGTGGTCGCCGATGAACCGCAGGTAGACGAAGCCGGTGGTGATCTCGGCCGGCACGGCGAGGTAGGTGAGGTACGACCAGGTCAGGGCGATCCCGAGCTCGGCGAGCCGCCGGGTCAGCCCGCCGAAATGGGGCTCCGAAAACCAGCCGGCGTGCCGGAGCTCGACGGCATACCGGGGGCCCGGGGGGAGCCGGTCCAGGAGCGCATCCAGGAACCTCCGGTGGGGCCGGGGGGTGAAGCTTGGCGGGAACTGGAGGAGGATCGGGCCGAGCTTCCGGCCGAGCGCCCGGGCGGTCGTGAGGAACCGCCCGAGCGCCTCCGGTTCCGCGGGGTGGCGGGGATCGAGGAGATCCCTCGGCATCTTCAACGCAAAGAGAAACCCCTCCGGGGTCACGGCCGCCCACCGGCGGGCCATCCCCGGCCCCGGATCCCGGTAGAACGTGGCGTCGACCTCGACGGTGTCGAACCGGCGGGCGTAGTAGCGGAGCCGGTCCGCGCCGGGGAGGCCGGCCGGGTAGAACCGACCCGACCACGCCTCGGAGGTCCAGGAGGAGCAGCCCGTGCGCAGCCCCATGCCCTCCGGAGGGGGCGCCCTTCGGATAATCCCCTCCCCCGGCCCGTTACCTT
This sequence comes from Thermoplasmata archaeon, assembly GCA_021828665.1. Lineage (GTDB taxonomy): Archaea > Thermoplasmatota > Thermoplasmata > Lutacidiplasmatales > UBA184 > JAKIVR01. The sequence goes on along the minus strand of JAJZDH010000124.1, from coordinate 3,924 downwards.
CCAACGGACGCCCCCGCCGGCTCGCCGACCTCGAGGGCCGGCCGGTGGCGGCATTGGAGATAGAGGGCGAGATCGTAGCCGGCCTTGATGACCCCGGCGACCACGAACGGGGCGGCGATCCAGGGCCCCCCGGCGGCGACGAGCCCGCCGGCCACGGGGCTGCCGAGCGCCTGGCTGCTGCGCGCGGCGGTGGTGTAGCCGGCCGCCCCGGCCCGGTCGGCGGGGGCGACGACCGACTGGGTGTATGACTGGCGGGTCGGGACATCCATCTGCGAAAGCAGCGAGCGTCCGGCCCAGAGCACCGCGGCACCGAAGAAGGTCGGGACGAAGGCGATGGCGATCAGGATCAGGTTCGACGGAAGGTGGCTGAAGACCATCGTCCGGACGAGGCCGAAGCGGCGGGCCAGCGGGACCGCGAGGAGCAGGGAGAGGGCGGCGCCCAGGCTGCTGACCGCGAGGAGGATCGAGAGTTCGGCGAGCGGGGGGTCGAAGCGGAGCACGAACAGGTAGACCACGAGGCTGTTCGCAATCAGCCCGCCTCCGAAGGCGTCGACCGCGAAGAGCGACGCGAGCGCCCGGACCGTCGACCGTCCCTCCGGGGAGAGGGCGGCCCGGGTCGGTCGGACGGCCGACCGGTCGACCTCCCGGGAGAGCGAGCGGTAGAGGGGAATCAGGCCGAGCCCGATCAGGCCGTAGAGCAGGAGGACCGGGTCATGGAGCCCGGGTCCGGGCGCCGCGACCGGCAGGGTGGAGAGCGGGGCGGCGAGCAGCGAACCGGCGGCGGCCCCCACGTAGCCGAGCAGGCTGTAGACGGCGAAGGCATGGGTCCGCTCCCGGGGCCCGACGGCCGCGACGAGGGTCGCCTGCTCGGCGGCGCCGAGCGGGCTCACGTCGGAGCCGCCGGCGACGATCCCCCCCAGCGCCAGCGCCGCGACGACCGCGGCGAGGTTCCCCGGGGCGAGCCAGAGGAGGAACCCCCCGATCGCGAGGGCGGCGGCGTTGACGGCGAAGACCGAGCGGCGGGAGCCGTGGGCCTCCAGGTGGGGGAAGGCGAAGGCGGCCGCCGCCCCGCCGGCGAGCGAACCGCCCAGGAGGATTCCGATCCACACCGGCGGGTAGCCGGAGCGGGCGAGATCCAGGGCGAAGACGATCGCGAGCGCGCCGGCGCCGATCCCCCGGACGGTCCGGGCCGCGTAGAGGATGGTGCGGTCGGATCCCGCCCGGGGATCCGGCGCCCCGGGGGACGGGGGTCCCCTACCAGCGGGAGCCGACAAACTCCTCGATGGCTCCGGGCGGGGGCGGCGCGTAGGTGGAGCGGCGGCTCGCGACGGCGCCGGTGAGGCGCCGGAGCCCGAGGGCCGCCTGGGTGGCGAGGACGGCCGTTGCGATGCCGTCGAGGACCAGCGCCCCGTCGATGGTGAACGGCGTCTCCCGGGAGAGGAGGAGCATCGGGAGCCCTCCGGCGGGCAGGATCACCTCCGCCCCGTCGGCGACGAGCGGGCGGACCTGCTCGATGAACTCGGCCCGGACCCGTTGATACGCCCCCTCGTCGGTGAACGCCGCCATGAACCCCGGGAGATCGACGTGGATCGGCCGGACCCCGACGACCCGGTCCTGGAGCCCCATCTCGGCGACCTGCCGAAGGTGCCAGGGGACGAAGATCGGGTCGATCGTCACGAGCCCGATCGACCGGCCGAGGGTGCAGGCGGTGAGGAGGTTGGCCTCCCCGAGGCCGACGGTCGGAATCCCGAGCGAGCTCCGGGCTTCGAGGAGACCGGGCTCCTGGAAGTGGCCGATCACAAAGGCGTCGTAGCCGCCCCGCTCGGCCTCGAAGCCGGCGCGGATCGCCTGGGCGGCGCAACGGAACTCGGTCAGGGGATGGAAGAGGTGGTCGGGAGGGTCGAGTCCCTTCACCTCGAACCGGACCCCGGGATCGGCGAGGCGGTCGAGCCGAGCCTGGAGCCGCTCGATGTACGGTCGCTGGTCGACGGGGTGGACAAAGCTCTGGTACCAGACCCTGGCGGTCATGCGTTCCCTCGGTGGCCCGGGACAACGGCCACTCCCTCTTGGTCGTTTCGAAGCCGGTTCCGGGGCGGCGGAGCCCGGGCCCCTCGGACTCCGCCCCCCGAGGTCGACCCAATCCCCCCGCTACCGAGAGAGCGACCCGAGTGCACCCGGTCCGACGGTGGGGGCGGCCTCGGCCCGTTCAGAGCGGGCGGGGGCGGCGGGCGCCGGGGCCGCCGGCACGAACGGGTCCGGTTCCCTCAGGATCTCGGCCACTTCGGGGCGGAGAAGCTCGGCCGGGAGGGGCTCCCCGCTCCTCAGGAGCCGGCGGATCCGGCTCTGGCTCGTATCCATCCGGTCGGCCGGGGTGTGGCCGCAGCTCCGGGGCGAGGCCATCCATTGGCACGTGCGGCAGTAGAAGCTCTCCGAGAAGCGGATCGGGACGACCCCGAGGTCCGGATACTCGTCGAAGATCTTCTGGGCGGCGGTCGGATCGTAGTACCCCCCGACCCCGGCCTGGTCCCGGCCGACGATGTAGGAGCGGCAGCCGAAGTTCTTCCGCACGATGGCCAAAAAGAGCGCCGCCCGGGGGCCGGCGTAGCGCATCGAGATCGACAGGGAGGCGAGTTCGACCCGGTCGGCGGGGAGGTAGCGCTCGGTCAGGATCCGGTACGTCCGCAGGATGACCTGCGGGCGGTAGTCGCCGGCCTTGAGCCGGCCGACTACGGGGTGGATGAGGAGCCCGTCGATCTCCTCCCGCTCGAGGGTCTGCCGCTGGAGGAGCTCGTGGGCGGTGTGGGGCGGGTTGCGGCACTGGTAGGCGGCGACATTCGACCAGCCGCGGGCCTGGAACCTCGCCCGGGTCTCGGCCGGCGTGCGCTCCAGGGAGCGGTCCGGGAGATCCGGCCAGTCGAGGAGCCGGATCGGGCCGGCCCAGGCGTGGGAGGGCGACGCGATCAGGTCGGCCACATTCGGGTGGGCCGGATCGGAGGTCCCGTAGATCCGTTCGGCGACCCGCGCCTTGGGGATCGGATAGACCTCCTCGAGCCGCATGAGCCCGATCGGCCGGCCCCCCGGGGCCTCCAGGAGGAGCTCGTCCCCGATCCCCGGGCTCCCGGGGCCGATCTCGCCCGGCGGAGGCTGGGCCAGGAGGATCGGGAGGCCCCAGGGGGCCCCGTCGGCGAGGCGGCCCCGATCGAGGATCGCCTCCAGGTCGGAGGAGCCCTGGAACCCGGTGAGCGGGCTGTAGGCGCCGACGGCGATCTTCTCCAGATCGAACGCCGCCTCCTCCGAGAGCCGGAGCGCGGGGAGCGCCCCCCGTTCCGACCGCCGCCGGTCCGACTCGGCCGGGGCGAGGCTCCGGTCGATGAGCCGTCCTCCGTGGGGTTCGGGGAGCCCCACCTCACGCCCTCCCGGCGGGCGCGGAGGGGCCCGGGGCTCCGCTCTCCAGGGTATGGTGGAGGCCGCACTCCTTGACCCCCATCTCCCACCACCAGCGGCCCGAACGGGGGTCCTCGCCCGGAGCCACGGCGCGGGTGCACGGCGCGCAGCCGATGCTCAGGAACCCCTTCGAGTGGAGCGGGTTGGTCGGCACATCCCGGGCCCGGAGGTACTCCTGCACCCGGGCGTCGGTCCAGTCGGCGAGCGGGCAGATCTTCCAGAGGTTCGCGTGCATCGGGTCCCGGGCGATCTTCTCGACCGCGGCCCGGTCGGTCGACTGCTCCCGCCGGAGGCCGACGATCCACGCCTCCGAATTCCGAAGGGCCCGGGCGAGCGGCGCCACCTTGCGGACTTGGCAGCAGGCCTTGCGGTTCTCGACGGAGTCGTAGAAGAGGTTCGGGCCCCCGCGGGCCAGCAGCGGCTCCAGCTCGGGGGCGGCCGGGGCATAGACCTCGAGGGGCAGGCGGTAGCGGCTCCGGG
>JAJZDH010000123.1 GCA_021828665.1 Thermoplasmata archaeon | reverse complement strand
CGCCCCTACCCACTTCGTGGCCGGAATCGCCCCCCGGGTTGGCCACCCGGGACCGAGCGGCGGGCCGGGGGGTGGCCGACCGGCCCCCCCCACCGGTACCGGTACGCCTCTCCCCGTGGCGGCGCGGGGTCCCGCTCCCCCGGGAGCGCCCGTAGCGCGAAATCCCATGACGGCCGGGACCGGAATCCGGGACTCCGGAACGCCCACGGCCCACTCCCCCCGTGGGCCGTTCCGCCCCCCTCGGGGCCGGCCCGGTGCGGGCGGGTCCCCCGACGTCCTACCAGCCGAGCCGCTCGAGCTCCCGTTCGGACCGGGTGGCCTTCTTGTATTCCTTGTAATGCGCGCGGCAAAGCGCGACCCGGCCCCGCTCCCCGCTCACGGAGGCGAACGCCCGCCGGACCTCGACCCGCGCGAGCGACCGGACCGAAATCTCGGTGCAACCGGGGATCCCGCACGGATCCCGCGGGACCTCCCCGTGCCGGTGGGGGGAGATCGTTCGGGCACCTCCCTCCCCCGAGCCGGTACGATCGGGGCCCCCGGTCCCCATCAGGCGACCCCGGGCGGCGCGACGGGCCTCATCGGGTGCCGGCGTCGGCGAGCGCCTCCCGGACGAGCTCCGGGATCTCGTAGGGGAAGCGGGCGATCCGGGCTCCCGCGGCCTGGAGGGCCGCGATCTTGCTCTCGGCGGTCCCCCGTCCTCGGGCGATGATGGCGCCGGCATGGCCCATCCGTTTGCCGGGAGGCGCCGACCGGCCCGCGATGTAGGCGACCACGGGCTTGTGGAAATGGTGGCGGATGTACTCGGCCGCCTCCTCCTCGGCGCTCCCCCCGATCTCGCCCACCAGGACCAGGAGGGAGGTCTCCGGATCCTCCTCGAACAGCGGCAGGGCATCGACGAAGCTCGTGCCGACGACCGGATCGCCCCCGAGCCCGAGGCAGGTGCTCTGCCCGAGCCCGACGTCCTTGATGCCGCTCACGATCTCGTAGGTGAGGGTGCCGCTGCGGGAGACGACGCCCACGCGCCCCGGGCGGAAGACGACGTTCGGGATGATCCCCACCTTGGACCGGCCGGGGGCGGCGATGCCGGGACAGTTCGGGCCGATGATCCGGGCCCCCTTGAGCCGCCCGTAGTGGTACATCGTGAGCATGTCGTGGAACGGGATGTGCTCGGTGACGATCACCGCGAGCCGCACCCCCGCGTCGACGGCCTCGACGAAGGCGTCGCGGGCGAACGGAGCGGGAACAAAGATGCAGGTGGCGTTGGCTCCGGTCCGGGCCACCGCCTCCTCGACGGTGTCGAACACCGGAACCCCTTCCACCGAGGTGCCCCCCTTGCCGGGGGTGGCCCCGGCCACGACCCGGGCGCCGAAGTCGAGCATGTTCCGGGTGTGCACGGTGCCCTGGTGGCCGGTGATCCCCTGGACCAGGACCCGGGTGTCGGTATCGATGAGAACGCTCATGCGGCGGGCCCCCCCGCGGCCGCCACCACCGCCCGCGCCGATTCCTCGAGCTGCCGGAGGGAGGTGATGCCCGCCTCCTGGAGGATCCGGATCCCTTCCGCCTCGTTGTTCCCCCGGATCCGGGCCACGAGCGGGAACCGTTCCGCGGCCGGGACCCGGCGCATCGCCTCCACGAGCCCGGTCGCGACGGTGTCGCACCGGGTCACGCCCCCAAAGACGTTGAGGAAGACCGCCGTGGGGTGGGCGCGGGCCATGAGCAAGAACGCCTCCGTCACCTGGGCGGGATTGTCGGTGCCTCCGAGATCGAGGAAGATGCCGGGTCGGCCCCCGAACTGCTGGAGGACGTCGAGGGTCGCCATGGTGAGGCCGGCGCCGTTCGCGATGACCCCGATGTTCCCCTCCAGCTGGACGAAGGCGATCCCCTTCTCCCGAGCGACCTCCTCGAGGGCGGTCCGGTCGTCCGGGATCTCGGCGTACTCGGGATGACGGAACGAGGCGTCGTCCTCGATGATGACCTTGCTGTCGAGGGCGACCAGACTGTCGCCGACGACGGCGAGCGGGTTGATCTCCACGAGCTCGGCGTCCTCGTGGAGGAAGACCCTCCAGAGGCGGTCGAGGATCCCCTCCATCGACTTCGCCGGACCGGGCGGGAGGCCGAGGAAGCGGAGGGCCCGGCGCCGTTCGTAGCCGGAGAGGCCGACGAACGGATGGATCGGAATCCGCACGATCTCCGACGCGTCCACCGATTCGATCTCCATCCCGCCGTGCGGGCTGACCATCAGGACGGGCAGGCGCTGGCTGCGGTCGAGGGTCAGGGCCACGTACAGCTCCCGGCCGATGGCGAGCTTCTCCTCGAACAGCAGTTCCCGGACCTGCTCGCCCTTGAACTCCATCCCGAGAATGCCGCGGGCGGCCTCCTCGACCTCCGCGGGGGTCGCGGCGAACCGGACGGCGCCCCCCTTGCCGCGGCCGCCGGTGAGCACCTGCGCCTTCAGGACTCCGGGGAGCGGCACATCGCCGCTCTCGGAGGCGGCGCGGGCCTCCTCCGGGCTCCGGACGACCCGGCCCCGCGGCAGCGGGATTCCGTACCGGCGAAATACCTCCTTGCCCCGCCACTCGGCCAACTTGACCATGGGTCGTGTTCTCCCGGTCGGGTGCGAGGAACCACGCCTAATAAGAGGAACGGCACCGGCTCCGTTTCCGGCTCCGGGCCGCCCCCGCGCCCCCGCCACTCCGGACGGGGGCGTCGCCGCTGCTTCCCCGCCCCGCTCACTCCCGGAGGGAAGGGTTGCCGGGAGCGGGCGCCGACGGCCCCGGGAGGGAGCCCCCGACCGCCTCCAGGAGCTTCGCGGCGATCTCGCTCTTGGGACCTTCGAGGAGGCGGCCCGGCCCCTCCGGCCCCACGAGGAGGACGCGCGCCGTCGGCGCCCCCAACGTCGCGCTCTCGTTCGCCACGACGAAGTCGAGCCGATATTCGGCCCGGAGCGCCCGGGCCCGCAGCTCCAGTTCCTTCGTCGCGAGATCGGCCTCGAGCTTGAACCCGACGAGGCAGCAGGAGCCCGACGGGGCCCGGTCCCGGAGCTCGGGCAGGAGCTTCGGCGCCGGGCGCAGGACCAGGTGGAGGTCCCCGCCGCCCCGGGAGGGGATCTTGCCCGGCGCCGGTTCGGTCTGGAAGTCCGGCAGTGCCGCCGGCACCCAGATCGCGGAAACCCCCTTCGGGAGGCCGGGACCCGCCGCGAGGAGCTGCTGGAGATCCTCGATCCGGCGCCACGGGCGGTGTTCCAGGAAGGAGGGGACCGGGTGGGAGTGGGCCCCCAGCCAGAGGGTCACCCGAGCCCCCCGGTAGTGGGCTTGCGTGGCCAGGGCGATCGCCGTCTCGCCGCTGCTCTCGTTCGTGACCGACCGGACCCGGTCGATGGGGGCCCGTCCGGCCCCCCCGATGACGAGGACCTCCCGACCGACCCAGGGACCGCGGGCGAGGCGGTGCAGGACGGCGGCGGCCACCTCCTCCGGCGACGCGAGCTTCTCTTCGCCCTCCGCGGACCGGGTCGGGAGGAGCTCGACCCCCCACCGGCGCAGCCGCTCGAGGTTCTCCGCCACGGCCGGATTCTGCGCCATCTGCCGGTGCATCGCCGGCGCCACCAGGATCGGGACCTTTCCGCCCAGCGCCACGGAGGCGCAGGAGGTGACCACGGTATCGTCGATCCCGTGGGCGATCTTCGAGAGGGTGTTCGCCGTCGCGGGGGCGATGAGGTAGAGGTCGGCCCGGTCGGCGCCGGCCCCAAGGAAGCGGACATGCTCGACCTCGCCGGAGAGCCGGGTGACGGGCGGGACGCCCGTGGCGAAATGGATCGCCTCCGGGGTGATGATCCGGGCCGCCTCGGGGCTCATGACCGCCTGGATCTCGGCTCCGTGGCGGAGGAGTTCCCGGGCGATCCGCGGCACCTCCACGGCGGCAATGGAGCCGGAGATGCCGAGGAGGATCCGCCGGCCGAGGAGCAGTTCCGAGCGGACGCCCCGGATGGCGCGGCTGGGATGCAAGCGGCCCTCTCCCCCTCCCGCCGACGGGCCCAACGGTATTAACGTGCCTCCCTCTCGCCCCGGCATGCCCCGGCCCCCGCGCGCCGACCCGAAGCCACCGGCCTCCCCCCCGGAGGGCGACAGCGCCCCCGGGGCGGACGCCCCGGCCGGGCTCCCGATGCTGCCGATGGCCCATCCGGAGAGCCTGGGCGCGGGGAACGTGCCTCCCGCGTGGCCGCGGGAGGAGGAGCTGCCCGCCCCCCGGGAGGTGCCCCACGGCGTCGTCGTCTTCGACCTCGACGGCACGCTCCTCGACGACATGGAGGCGATCAGCGAGGTGGCGGCCGATGTGCTCCATCGGGCGTTCCGCACGCCGCCCGAGCAAGGGCGGCTGCAGTACCTGGCCACCACCGGAATGCCGTTCGAGGCGCAGCTACGGCAGTTGTACCCGGACCTCCCGGAGGGCGACCGCACGGCGGCAGCCCGGATCTTCCACGAGCGCAAGGCCCGCGAGGCGTACGCCGCGGCCCGGCTCTTCCCGGAGATCCCGGGGATCCTCAAACGGCTGGACCGAGACGGATGGACGCTCGTGGTCTCCACGGGGGCCGAACGGGAGGTCGCCGATCTCCTGCTCGAGCGGGAGGGGATCCGGATCTGGTTCGAAGCGATCCTCGGTTCCGCCCAGGGGACCAAGCAGGAGCACCTCACCGAGTATCGCCGCCGCTACTCCGATCCGCGGCTCCTGGCTCTGGTCGGGGATTCCCGGTTCGATCTCGAGTCGGCCCAGCTCCGGGGGGTCCCGCTCTTCGCCCGGACCACCCGGCTGCCCGGCTGGACCGTCGCGGTGCCGGATTTCCTCAACTGGGGAGCCGCCTGGGCCGCCGACTCCCTCCACGGACTCCCGGAGGCTCTCGCGGCCTGGGCCTCCTCGGCGGCGGCGCCGCGCCCGCCCCGTCGCCGCCGAGGGGAT
>JAJZDH010000122.1 GCA_021828665.1 Thermoplasmata archaeon | reverse complement strand
TCGGTGCGGAGGAGACGGACGGGCGATCGGGGGTCATGGGGAATGCCCGCGAGCGCGGCGACCTGCCCGTACGTCGCCACCCGGCCCCTCGGGATCGAGGCGAGGATCGACCGCAGGCGGGAGCGGACCGCCCCCGGGGATCCGTCCGGCCGATCGCCGGAGATGCTGCATGCCGCCCTCTGCCTCACGGGGAGACGGGCCCCGCCGTACGGGCCGAGGCGGGCCGCGCGACTTCGTCGTGGCGGAAACAGTCGACCAGGTGGTCGTTGACCATTCCCACCGCCTGCAGGTGGGCGTATACGATCGTCGATCCGACAAAGCCGAAGCCCCGGCGCTGGAGATCGCGGCTGAGAGCGTCCGACTCGGAGGAGGTGGCGGGAACGTCCCGACCCGTGCGCCAGCGGTTCCGTCGGGGGGCGCCGCCCACGAACGGCCAGACGTAGGCGTCGAAACTTCCGAACTCCCTTTGGAGCGCGAGAAACGCCTGCCCGTTCTTCACCGCCGACTCGACCTTCCGGCGGTTGCGAACGATCCCGGGGTCTTCGAGGAGGGTCGCGATCCTGCGTTCGTCGTAGCGGGCCACCTTACCCGGGTCGAACCCGTCGAAGGCCCGGCGGTATCCGGCCCGACGGTGCAATATCGTCGACCAACTCAGCCCGGCCTGGGCCCCCTCGAGGATCAGGAATTCGAAGTGTTTGCGGTCCCGATGCACGGGGACGCCCCACTCCCGGTCGTGGTAGGCGCGCATGACCGGGTCCGTCCCCATCGAGGCCCATGGGCACCTCGTCCGCCCGTCCATCCGAATTGCCTCCCGCGCCCGGCCGCCGCGGATCGCTGGACCCCGGATGCCCCTCCCTCCTTGAACGCTTCGCGTCCGGGGCAGAGTAAAGCGGTGGCGCGGGCCGGAGGTCCGATTCCACCGCCCCCTCGTCGAACCGTACGGGCGGGTTTCCCGCCTACGGCTCTCCGAGTAGGGTCGTGGCGGAGCCTTGCGACCCCGCGCCGCCCCCCAGACCGTGTGGGCGCAATTCACGCGCACGGCTTTCTCGGCCTCATCGGGACCCATGAACCACGAGAACGTAATGGGACCGGAATCCCAGACCTTCCAGCATCGAGTACGGGGCGTGGCGTTGCCACGCCCCGTGCCATCGGTGCTTCACTGGCTGGGCCCGCAGGCGCCAAGTGAGCCAGTGGCTCACCTTCCGCGGCACCGGGCTCTTGCCGGAGAGCCGGAAGAACTCGGACCATCCTCGCACTACCGACATCACGCGGGGAATCACCGCCGACAACGGTCGCGTATCGTGCCGCACCGTCATCGAGGGCGCCGTCTCCTGCAACCGCTTCTCGGCCTTGGCCGAGGGATCGGCCTTCCAGCCCGTGAGGCGGTAGCCCAAGAACTCCGCGCCCGATTCCCGCCGAGCGACCCGCGTCTTCGGAGGCTTTGTCCGACGCCCCTCTTCCGCCAACGCTTCCTCGACGCCGCGAACTTCATCCGGTTCGGGAACCGCTAGACGTCCGCGACCTCGGCAAGGATCGTCAGCGCCAGAACGATTCCGCCCACGTAGTGACCCGTACGGCCGTTGAATTCGGGTCGCGCGGCGGTGCTCGGCCCCGGCGGCGGGATCCGATCCCGACGACGCCGGCCCCCATCGCGCCGCCCAGCAGAGCGGCGCCGATCGTTGCGTAGATCCACGTGGATTCAGAGACTCCTTGGGCGGGGATCGGCGGACCGCCCGCTTCCACGGTGACGGTAGTCGAGACTTGGATCGAGCGGCCGACTGCATCGGTCAGGTTCACCCGAACGGAGAAGGTTCCGACCCCGCTCGGGCGGCAGGAGATGCTGGTCGTACGCGGGGAGCTGGCCGAACACCCCGGAGGGAGCCCCGTCCACTCCGTCGAGTACGGTGGCGTCCCGCCGCTCGCGAGGAGATCGAACATCAGGTTGCCGCCGACAACGACCGTCGACGGGTCGGCCAGGAACGCGGAGATCTGCAGGGGAGGAACGGGGGGCGGCGGGGGAGCCTCCACGACGGTGAGCAGGAGGCCCGCGGTCGTGGTCCACCCGAGCGCGTCGGTGACCGTCAGCGCGACCGTGTAGGTCCCCGGGCCGCTCGGGGTGCAGCTGAGCACGGGCGAGTTGGCGGTCGCGCACCCCGGCGGCAGGTCGCCATACAGATAGGTCAAGGGCGCCGTCCCTCCGGACGTGGTCGCCGCGAGGAGAGTCGTGGTGTTGGAGGGGAGGGTCGGAAGGCTGGCGATGAATCCCGTCACGACCGGCACGGGGTTCACCACCAATACCGCGGACGCGCCCATCACCTCGCCGCGACCGTCCGTGGCGGTCCCGCGAACGGAGAACATCCCGGTGGCCGTGGGCACACACGCCAGTACCGAGGCATTGGCCGACACGCACCCCGGGGGGAGTCCCTGATACGAGTACGACCAGGGGAGGATCCCTCCGCTCAGGTTCCAGGAAACGACGGCGGACAGGCCGATATCGATCGCGTTCGGAGTGACGGCAATGCCGGTCGAAGCCGGTCGGGAAGCCACGGGCAGGGTTACCGACGCGGTCGCCGAGTAGCCGGCGGAGTCCGTGACGGTCGCCGTGATCGAGAAGGTGCCGGCCGCGCTGGGCGTGCACCACAGGTTCGACAAGTTGGCCGAGAGGCATCCCGGGGGCAGCCCCGAAAAGTCGACCATGTATGGCGGAGTCCCGTTGGTCACCGCGAGGGAGAGCAGGAGGTCGTTCCCGACCTCCGCGAGGCTCGGGGTCCCCCGGAAGTCGGAAATCACGGGCGGGTTCGCCAGCACGGTGATGGCCCCGGTTCCGAAGTTCGGCACATCGACCTGGTGGGTGAGGGGATCGTAGAGGACCCCTTCCGGGTTCTGAGAGGCCGGAAGGGTGGGGCGCTGTGCGGTCTCGTTGAGCGTGTCGACCACGACGATCCGGCTTCCCCCCGTATCGGTGGCGAACACCAGGTGGTCCTCGGGGTCGAGGGCGAGGGCCGAGGTTCCCGCGACGGTCGGGATCGCGCCGACCGGCTGATGCGAGGTGGCGTTCAGGACGGAGATGTTGTCCGAGCCGCCGTTGGCGACATAGACGAAGCCGTTCTGGGGGTCGTAGAGCAGACCCTGGGGATTGTTGCCGGCCGGGAGGCTCGGGGCCGTGACCGCGAACGAGTAGGCGTCGAGCACGGTCACGGAGCGGCCGTAGATGTCGGAGACGAAGATCGAGTGGTTCTGGGGGTCCCAGGCGAGCCCATACGGGTAGCCCTGGGGGAGGTGGACCGTGCGGACGGTCGCGAGGGTGGAGCCGTTGAGCACGGTGAGGTTCTGCGAGTTCTCATTCGCCACCCAGACGGTGTCGTTGGACGAGTCGTAGGCGATCCCGTATGGTTCCGAGCCGACCGGAAGGCTGAGCCGCACGATAGAGTTGTTGGCCGCGTCCACGACAGTGACCGAGTTCGAGCAGTAATTGGTGACGAAGACCCGTTGGTCAGCGGAATCGTAGGCGACCTCGCTCGGACCATTCCCGGCGGGCAAGAGCCCCATGAGGCTCGGACTGGGTGACGGGTCCAGGACAGTGATGGCACCGGCCAACTGACAGATCCCGCCCTCCGCCGGGGTGGCGATGTATTCGAGACCGTTTGCCGTGTCGAGGGCACCCCCAAGGTAGGAGGTGATCAGCGAAACGGTCGCGACCGGTTGGTCGTCGGTGCCGTTGAACAAGTGGACGCTGTCGTCAAGATCGTAGGCCAGGAGGTGGTTGGCCACCGGGTCGAAGGCGATCGCGCCGTAATTGGCGAGCTTGAGGGATTGGTTCAGCTCTGTGTCGTTGGTGTCATAGAACCCACAAACGCCGGGCCCACAACTTCCAAGATAGACGATGTGCCCTGCGGGGTTGAGGGCCAGCGAGTCTCCCCCGCTAACGGAGAAGTCCGGCTTGGTCGCATTGAGTTGAAGGGTGCGCGCGTCGATTACCGACACGTTATTGGTCCAATCTAGCGAGTAAATGCTCGCCGAGTACGCATCGTACAACAAGGCCACTGTGCCGATCCCAGTGAGGCGAGAGCTGACAGTGAACGTTGAGGTGTTCACGACGTAGACGATGCCGTTGCCATTGTCCGCCACGAGGAGAGAGTTGGTCAGGGGGTCGAGAACGATGGGGGCGACTCCCCAATGAACGAACAGGGTCGAAATGTAGGCCCCGGTTGTGGCATTCAGGGCTACCACCCCGCTCCAGTTGGACACGTAGAGGATCCCGTTCGCCGGATCGTAGGCGAAGCCGACGACGTTGAACACCTGCACGACACGAACGATGTCGCCCGAACTCAGGTTCACGAAGAATACCGAGTTCGGGGTCCCGGAGGATTCCCCGGCATACAGCAGGTCGGCCGACGGATTGTAACCGAAGGTCATGGCGGAATTGCCCACTTGGATCGCGCGGACTTCCTGTCCGGTCGTCGCGTTGAGCACGAAGATGGAACCGTTGTAGGGTAGCCCGTCGATGTACGCTCCTGGCGCGTCGCCGACGACGAACTCGTTTCGGGAGGGGATGGCGATCGCCCCGGTGGGATACCACGGGGAGGGCGGATCGAAATTTCCCGATAGGAGGCTGCGGTTGTAGGAGTCGAGAGTATAGGTGGTGGAGGTGGGGATCCATCGCGGGGCTCCGGCCTCGCCATCGGCCCCTTCTCTCGACACGTGGAGGGGGGCCGTGGCGCCTGCCGGCACAGCCGGCAACGCAGACTGGCCCGAAGATACTCGTTGGGCCGGTGGTGGGCCCGACAGCCCGGCTGCCGTAACAACCGACAGCGACAGGAGCAGGGCGAACATCACGGCGAGGGAGATGGTTGCGAAGCTACCAATCCGGAGCTGTTTCGGCAACTCACCCGCACCAACCCGGGGGAGGCGACGTCGGGTCCAAACTCGACGGTCGGCCATCCCCGTGCCGGTTTGGTCCGGAGTCATGCTC
>JAJZDH010000006.1 GCA_021828665.1 Thermoplasmata archaeon | reverse complement strand
CTGCCCGATCCTCGCGGCGGGGGGCCATGAGCTGGTCGTCCTTTCGGACAAGGAAGCGCAACTGGACCGGGAGATCGTTTCGGCGGATGTTCTCATCACCACGCCCTTCTGGCCGGCGTACGTCACCGCCTCGAGGATTGCGGCGGCCCAGCGGCTCCGGCTCATCCTCACCGCCGGCGTCGGCTCCGACCACATCGACCTCGCCGCCGCCGCGAAGAAGGGGATCACCGTCGCGGAGATCACGGGATCGAATGTGGTCAGCGTGGCCGAACACGCGGTGATGCAGATCCTGGCGCTCGTCCGGAACTACCTCGCCGCCCACCAGCAGGTCAAGGACGGCCGCTGGGACATCGCCGAGGCCGCGGCCCGATCCCACGACCTTGAAGGCAAGACCGTGGGGATCGTCGGGGCCGGTCGGATTGGCCAGCGGGTGGCGCTCCGGCTCCGGCCGTTCCAGGTGCAGGTGCTCTACTACGACTCCCGCCGTCTGACCACGGTGGAGGAGGAGGTCTTGGGGGCGGAATACGCGGTCCTCGACGATCTCGTCCGGCGCAGCGATGTGGTGACCCTCCACTGCCCGCTGACCCCGCAGACCGATGGGCTGTTCGACCGGGAGCGGCTCTTCGCGATGAAGAAGGGCGCCTACCTCGTCAACACGGCCCGGGGGCGGATCGTCCGCACCGAGGACCTGGTCCTCGCCCTGGAACAGCAGCATCTGGCCGGCTACGCCGGCGATGTCTGGTACCCCCAACCCGCCCCGCCCGACCACCCGTGGCGTTCCATGCCGAACCACGCGCTGACGATCCACGTGTCGGGGACGACCCTGGAGGCCCAGAAGCGGTACGCCGACGGCATCCGCGACTGCCTCCTCCGGTTCTTCGACGGACGCCCGCTCGAGCGCGACTACCTCATCGTCGACGGCGGACGGGTCGTCAGCCCGAGCTACAGTCCCGCGTTCTCCACCGCGTGAGACCCTCCCGGGAGCGGTTCGGAGAGGGTGCGGCGGAACCGGCTCCGTCCTCCATCCCGTCGGGGCGGTCCCGGGAAGGATACGGTCCGCCGCCTCCGCTCTGGGGGGCCTAGGGGGAGGGTTCCGGGGAAGGCGGGGCCGGCCCCGGGCGGGCCCCCTCGGGGGTCAACGCGGCATCGGTGACGAGACGGGCGGCCACCCGGACCACGTTGATGACCTCGTTGGCTCCGGCCTTTTCGAGCTTCGGCACCGTCCGGAGCGAGCTCGTCAGGGCCACGATGCGCAGCCGGGGCACCAGCGCGCGCGCCGTCAGCACCGTGAGCACGCTCTCGGCGTCGGACGATTCCGCGACGATCAGGGCCCGGGCCCGCTCGATGCCGATCCCCCGCAACGTCTCGTCGGAGGAGGATTCGCCGACCACGCTCCGGAACCCGGCCGCCTCGAATTGGCGGACCCGGTCCGCGTCGGCGGTCAGGATCAGCACCGGGACCTGTTGGGCGCGGAGGTTCTCGGCCATCGGCTCGACATCGGGACCGGAGCCGCAGAGGATCACGTGCTCGGAGATCTGTTCCATCTGCGCCACTTCCAGCCGGCGGACCACCCGGTCCAGCCGCTGCTCCACGAACGGAAGGAAGAAGGCGAGCACGGCGGATAAGAATGTCCCGACCCCGACCAGGATGAGGACGGTGACGAACCAGCGGGCGGTGTCGGTCATCGGCGTCCAATTCGACCCGTTCGTCGAGATCGTCGTGATGGTGAAGTAGAACGCCTGGCTCCACCCCCGGATTCCGGGCGCGGGAGCGAACTGGTTGCCGAGGTACCGGGCCCCCACCAGCCCGTAGAGGACCGAGAGGAGGGCGCTCACCAGCACGGCGTACTGGGTCGCCTCGGTGGCGGAGCCGGCCGGCCGGTAGAAGCGGAGCCGGGACGCGTACAGGGTGGCGACGAGGACCGCCGAAAGGACCGCGGCGGCCAGCGAGAAGAGGTTGGGGCTCGCCACGGCGATGCCGATGGTGAGGCCGGGGGCCACGATGGAGAAGAGCCAGGCGACCCGGCTCCGTTCGCGGATCCGCACCGAAAGGGCGAGAAGGAGGATGCCCGCCACGGCGTCGAAGGGGGGATCGTACCCGGCGAGCGCCGTGGCGTACAGCGGATGCGGCGAGAAATACGCCGCCCCCATCCCGGCGAGGAGCAGGACCGAACCCCCGATCGCCGTGAGCGTCGCCATCGTGGTGGCGCGGGGACCCCGTCGGGTTCCGGTCGGGCGCGGCGGCATGGTGGCTCCCGACACCGCCGGAGGGTTAGACCGTTATCGCGGTGCCGACCCGGGGGGAGGCCCCGGACCGGGCCGCGCCCCCGCCGGGACGAGGTCGGGTCCGGCGGCGGGACCGTTCAGCCGGTGGCGGGACGGAGGACCTCGCGTTCCTCCCACGCGCCGGCGTCGAGGGGAAGCGGCTTCGCGCCGCCCAACAGGTAGGCGTCGATCAGGATCCCGGCGGCCTCCTCGATCACCGCCGCGAGGAAGGCGGCCGCCGTGGGATCCGGTCCGAACGCCAGCAGCCCGTGGTTTCCCAGCAACACCGCCGGAGCTCCCGGATGCTTGTCCATCTGGGCGAGGACGTTCGAAACCAGTTCCGGGCTCACCCGCGGAGCCCACGCGGCCACCGGGATCTCGTCCGTCACCCCGAACCGGAGCAGCCCTTCGTAGACCGCCGGAATCGGTCGGCCGGCCAGAGCGAAGGCGGTGGCCCGGGGGCTGTGGGTGTGGACGATGGCTCCGGTGGCGGGCCGCGCCAGATAGATCGCCGCATGCAGGGGCACGATCTCCGAGGCGACCGGTCCCATGGCACCGTCCCGGCGGGGCCGACCGGAAAGTCCGACCGCCACCAGGCGTTCCCGGGAGAGGTCCCGAAGATCGGCCACATCGCTGATCAGGAGGTTCTGGTCGTCCAACCGGGCGGAGATGTCGCCATGGCCCGACGGTGGAAGGGCGCGGCGTTCGAACAGGACGCGCCCGGCCGCGAGCATCTGCTCCTTCAGTCGGCTTTCGCTGAACATGGGGGGACCGGTGGCCCGTTCCGCCGCCGTCGGTGCCCGGGACGCATCCCGGGACAGGATATTATACCGTGCCGCGAGCGATGCCGCCCACCCCGCCCCCGTCGCCCGCGCGGTTCCTCAAGGGCACGCGGCCGGTCGCCACGGGGCGGGAGGCGCCCAAGGGCGGTCGGAGTCCGGAGGCGGGGTGGTGGGGGTCGATCCCGGAGCGCGCGGCACCGTCGCGGTGGACCGTCTTCGGCGGGGAGGAGGCCGCCCCCCAGGGAGCCGGGTCCCGTACGCTTTATTCCGGCGCGTCCCCCTTCGGCCATGACCGAACGTGAGGCCCCTCAGGAGTCCGCCCACCTCGAGATCGCCACCCTCGCCGGCGGTTGCTTCTGGTGCACCGAAGCGGTCTTCTCCGACCTCCGGGGGGTCGCGAGCGTGCGTCCCGGTTACACCGGTGGCACCGTGCCGGACCCGACGTACGAGGAGGTCTGCGGGGGCACCACCGGTCACGCCGAATCCATCGAGGTGCGGTTCCACCCCTCGGAGATCTCCTACGCCGACCTCCTTCGGATCTTCTTCACCGTGCACGACCCCACGACCATCGACCGCCAGGGGAACGATGTCGGCCCCCAGTACCGGTCGGCCATCTTCTACCATTCCCCCGAGCAGGCGGCCACCGCCCGGGCCGTGCGGGAAGAGATCGCCGCCGAGGGGCTCTTTCGGGGGGCGATCGTGACCACGATCGAGCCCGCCCCGGTCTTCTACCCCGCCGAGGAGTACCACCACAACTACTTCCGCCGTCACCCGGAGCAGGGGTACTGCCAGGCGGTGATCGCCCCGAAGCTCGGGAAATTCCGCCGCCACTTCGCCGATCGGTTGAAGGGGGCCGCGCCGGGCGGGAAGGCGCCGAACGGCTGACGGGGCCTCCCGGGTCCGGCCGAGGAGGCTCCCGGGATCGATGGCTCAGAAGAGCCCCGGAAGGAGCCGATAGGTCGTCCGGGCGTATTCGGTGTAGGTGTCCCCGAAGCGGGCGGTCAGCGCCGCCTCCTCGATGCCGATCCGCTCGAGGTACACGGTGAGGCAGATGAGCAGGGTGAGGGCGAGGCCGAGGAGGCTGCCCAGGACGAGGGGGAACGCCACCAGGACGAGAAGCCCCCCGGTGTAGACCGGATGGCGGATCCACCGGTACGGTCCGCTCCGGACGAGCTCGTGGTCCTTGTGGATGGTGACCGGGTTCGTATAGAATCGGCCCAGCGATCGCATCGACCAGTACCGCAGGCCGAATCCGGTCGCCGCCACGGCGACGCCGGCCTCCATCGCCCCGGGCGGCAGGAGTTGCGGGACCCCGAGGAGGAAGATGGCGAGATCGATCCCGAGGCAGGAGAGGGCCGCCGCCACGATGACGAAGTAGGTGCGTTCGCCGAGCGACGAGCGGGGCCGAATCGGCGCGCCCTGGCTCCAGGTGGACCAGCGGCCGGCAAACTCGGAGATCCCGTAGGCCGCGAGCACGCCGGCGAGGACGGTGACCTGGACCTCGTGCAGACGGAGGAACCCGATGAGCTCCCACCCCGACATCGCCTTCCCCCTCGCGTCGCCTGGTTCGCGGCCCGGACGGAGAGCGGAGGACCGCCGGCCTAAGACGCTTGGCTACGCCGGGCGTTCGCACGCCTCACGGGCTCCTCTGCGCCCCGGTCTCCGGGGCGGGCCGAAGCCGTGGGACCGACGGGCCGGCGGTGGCCGCCGGCGGGCCGGGGGCAGGTCCCAGGGGGGAGGAAGAGGCTAAACGCCCCGGAGGATGCACGCGCCCCATGGCGCCCATCTCTTCCCTCCGCGTCAACGCCAGTGCCAGCATCGAAGCGACGATTACGGCCGTCTCCCCGGTCCGCGACGTGGTGACCGCCCGGGGTCCCTCCCAGGTGGCCGACGCCACGCTGCAGGACGAGACCGGCACGATCACCCTCACCCTGTGGGGCGACGACACCAAGAAGTATGCCATCGGCCAGAAGATCCGGATCACCGACGGGTGGGTCAAGGATTTCCGGGGCAAGCTCCAGGTCTCCACCGGTCGTTCGGGCCGGATCGAGATCCTGTCGTAGGGGATCGGTTCGGCGGCGCCGACCGCGTCAGCGTCGGGGCCGCGTCGGGTCGAGCGTCTGCAGCCACAGTCGCCCGGGTCCGCGGACCCGGAGCGCCTCGTAGCTCATGGCGTGCCCCAGGAGGCCGCCGCCGAGCGTCTGGTTGAAGGACTGGATCGAGACCGACGCCTCCTTCAGCAGCACCGCCCCGTGGTCCACATCGAAGACCTCGTCGGCCCCGAGGGTGAAGCTCAGGATGTTGCCGTGCCCGTGGACGGCGACGGTACCGGGTCCGGTCAACCGGTCCATCCAGAACCCCACCATCCGACCGATCCGTCCGGTCCCCGGGACGTACGTGGTGTCGTAGCCCACGGTCTCCGCGGCGAGGACCAGCGAGTACTCGGCCACGTCGACGACGTCGCCGGCCGAGAGTTCGAGGACGCGGACCTCGCCCGGTCCGGCCCGGCCGAACGCCGCCGCTCCGGGGCCTTCGTACGTGTGCAGGTAGAAGGGGATCCCGCCGAGGAGGCTCCGCTTCAACGCCTTGCCGAGGCCTCCCTGGGTCATCGGACGTTGCCGGAAGCTCACGGAGGGATCGCAGTACACCATGAGTCCGGCCTCGCAGTAGACCGTCTCGCCGGCCGCGAGCTCGGCGAGCGCGCTGGGGATGAACCCGCCCTGGACCGTGACCTTCACGGACCCTCCGGAGCCGAAGACGGGGGAACGTACTCCCCGCTGTGGACGAGGACGGTGCCGGGTCCGGTCAGGTCGACCAGCGGGAAGAAGTGGTGGAACGGGAACCCCGGCGAGCCGCCGAAGATCTGGACCCGCACCCCGACCCCCGGGGTCATGCCGAGGAAGGCGTGCGGGGCGCAGCGGACGGTCTCTCCCGGCCCCAACCGGAAGGTGAGCGCGTTGCCCAGGGTCTGGAAGGCGAACGTTCCGGGCCCCGTGAGTTCGGTCCCCTCCAGGCAGACCCATCCCTGGTTGGGCATCTGGAAGGTGGCGAGGGCGGAGAGCCGGAACTGGATGCCGGCCTCGTGGGCGAGGAGCGACTCCCCGTGGAGGAAGAACCCCTCTCCGGCGGCGAGGGTCTGGACCCGGATCTCCCCGACCCCTCCCGAGGAGACCGTGGCCGCCCCGGGGCCGTCCAGCGTCTCGAAGTACCGGGAGAGCGTGGAGGGCCACTGGCCGGTCGGATTGGGAAAGGAGAGCTTGACCCGATCGACCCGGATCGAGGGATCGCGGTACCGGACGGAGTCGAGGAGGACCAGGACCCGCTCCCCGTCCTTCATCTGGAGGAGCAGCGCCGGCGCGACATCCCCCACATGATCCATGCGGGTCATCCCGGTCACCTCCCCGTCTGGAGACCGATCGTCCCCGGGCCGTGGACCACGTACATCTCCTGGGAGAGCGCCCGTCCCAGGAGCCCGCCGCCCACCCGCTGGACCATCGCCTCGAGGTGCATCGCCGGGTCCTTGTGCAGGATGGAACGGCGTTCGGCCACGATCGACTCCCCGGGCCCGAGCTTCAGCGTGATGAAATTCCCGTAGGCGTGGACGGCGCACCGGCCCGGACCGGACAACCGTTCCATCCACAGACCCATCCACCCGGTGAGCCCCTGGGTGTAGGTCGCGGTGTATCCGAGCGAGTTCGCCGCGCAGACCAGCGAGCCTTCGGCGACGTCGAGGGTCTGCCCGGCCGCGATCTCGAGGATGCGGATCTCCCCCGGACCGTCGCGGGAGAACGCGGCCCGCCCCGGACCGGTGAACTCCGCGAGCAGGAAGGGCTGGCCGCCGAGCGAACTGCGCTTCAGGGAGGAGAAGAGGCCGGAGCTCGGGATCGTCTTGCGTCCGACCGTCACCGGGTCCTCCTTGTACAGGACGATCCCGTGCTCGGCGTACACCGACTCTCCCGCGCCGAGGGTGGCCAGGATCGACGGCACGATGCCGGGAACCACCTCGAGCTCCAACCGGACCTCGTCCCCCCGCCCGATCCCCGCCTACGGGGGAGCCGTCCCCTCGGCCTCGAGGGTGAATACGTGGCCGCAGTAGTCGCACTTCGCAAGGCCGCCCCGGAGATTCTTGTCGTCCATCTGGGCGCCGCACTTCCGGCACGAGAGGTCGTGCAGGGAGGCCCGGCTGATCGTCACCTCGGTCCGCTTCTTCACGAACTCCTCCGGTATCGGCATGGAACCTCGCCGCGGAAGGGTAGCGCCCCACCCGGCCCGCGGACGACCACGGCGGCCGCGGTATTTGAAACTCCGGCCGGCGGACTCCCGGGGGGCTCCGGGGGGCGGCGGGCCGCCGCCTCCCGAGGAACCGCGGCCGGTCCGCACGGTCCTCCCGGGGCGGAGGGGAAGGAGACCCCGAAGATCCGCCGTCCCGGAGCGGCCCCGAAACGGTCCCGACCCCGAGTCGCGGGAGGGCAGGATCCCGGCGGCGTGGCCGGAGGCCACCGGCTTCGGGGAAGCCCGGCGGGGAACGATCCCGGAAGGAGAACGGGTCGGGGACCCGACCGGAGCTGCCGGGCGGGGACGCGGAGCTCCCGGCGTTCCGGGTCGCGGTCCGGCCGCCACGACCGGATCGATCGACCGGGCGATCGGTCCGGTATCGGGGGCCGGGGGCCCCCCCGAGATTCCAGCACCGGAGGCTTGGCGACCCGCGGGGCGGGCGGCCGGGGAGCGGTCCCGGTGCCGGCCGCCGGCGGCGCCGCACTCTCGACGAACCGCCCCGGGCCGAACCGTTCCCGGCGGTCCCTTCCACCCTCCCAGGAGGGAGTTCCAACGGGGGGCCGGAACGGCTCCCCTCCCGCCCAGACTGGGTTTCCGGGTCAGCCGCCGACGCGGTCCAGGACGCGCAGCGCAAGGAGCGTGATCATCCGGCTCGGCCGTCCGGCCCTCTCGAGAGCGAGCGGCGTCGGCCGGTCCTTCGGATGGGCGGCCAACCAGCGCGCGGTCCCGCCCTCCACATCCGGGTGATTCGCCTCGAGGTTCCACCGTCCGTCCTTCCGCCGCTTCCGCCGCAAGAGGTCGAGCCCGAACCGCAGGCGCGGGTCGTCGCCGTATCCGAGCGCGGTCATGAGGTCGAGGCCGACCAGGAGGTCGTAGTAGTAGTGGACGGGGTAGTGGAACCGCTCCCAGGGGGCGTAGGGGCCACCCTGGAGGTGGAGTTCCCGCTCGAGGAAGAACTCGGCCGCCCGTCCGACGCAGGCCGCGTCCGACGGGCGCCACTTCGACCGCGGATAGGCCGCGAAGGCGCTCAGCCCCTCCCACGAGTCCAGGTTGCGCCCGGAGCCGAAGCAGGACCAGCCGCCTCGCGGATCGGCGGTCGCGACGAGCCAGTCGAGGCTCCGCCGGACCCGGGGGTCATCGACGTAGCCGAACCGGATCGCCGCCCGGGTGAGGTTGCCCACGATGCAGTGGTGGCCGGTGCCCGCCGAGTTCCCACCGAGTCCCCCGCCGGCGAGCGGGAACCCCCGGAACCAGTACTCGCAGGACCGGGCCAGCTCCGGGTCCTCGCGCGAGAGGCCGAGGTCGGAGAGCGCGAGCATGTTCCAGTTCGTGGCGACGTACTTCGGGAGGTACGGGGATCGATCGACGGCCCATCCGCCCGACAGGCCACGGTTCGCGAGGAGCTTCGCCGCCCACCCTCGTCGCGGGATCTCCGCGCGCGCCGCCGTGACCTCCGGATCGCTCTCGGGCCGGCCGTCGAGCTCCCGGAGCGTGCGGTACCGGATCGCCGGCTCGACCGGATCCCGCAGCCAATCCAGGACCGCCCGGGACACCACGCGCCGGGGAGTCGCTTCCGGACCATAATCCTTCGGCGCCGGGGTCCGCGGGCCGACCCACCGGCCGCTCCGTCCCGATCTCGCGCGGCGGAGATGGTCGGAGGAAGCTCCCCGGGCCGCGACCGGATCGACCCCTCCGGGCCGCTCCTTGGTCCAGTTCGCCGGTCCTCGGCGGTGGGGTTCCCCGCGCGGCGGGAAAGGAGCCTCTCCGAAGGTTCCGGTCGGCGGGGGCGCGCCGGAGGTGCCCCGTCGCCTCGGGCCGGAAGGGCACGCGAAGGCGAGCCACCGTGTCGTCCGAGGGTACGGGCGAAGATCCCGAGACCGCCACGCGCCACCGCCGTGGACCCCCTTCCTGGGGATCGTTCCCCTACCGGAGAGTGCCCCGGGGGGGCTCCTGGGGTACTCCCGATTTCCGTTCGCGGCGGGCCATCCCCGCCGGTCCCGGTCGTCCCACCGTTCAAATAGTGGGGGGTCCCCCATATTGGACCGATGGAAGCCGCCGCGGGGACGATGGTGCCGGGATCCCCGTTCGATCCGGTGGGCCAGGGGCGGGCCCGATCCTTCGTGATCGAGGGTCTCGGAACGTCCCCGGGAACCCACTGCTGGTGCGGGGCCTCCCTGGACACCTCGCCTCGGGCGGTGCGGCTGGTCGCGGTCCCCGAGCTGGCGGGGACCCTCCGGGGCACCGCGTTCCACTCCCCGGCCTGCGGGATCACCTATGCCACCCGGATCTCCGGGCGGCTCGAGGGAAAGCGTTCCGGGATCCGGGACCCGGCCCGCGTCGAGGTCATCGACCGCATGAGGGAGCTCCTGGACGAGCTCATGGCCGAATTGGTCTCGTTCGATCTGAGCTGGTTGTAGCGATCGGCGGACCGCCGGGGCGGTGGCTCCGGCCACGGCAATCGACCGATCCCGCCGGTTTCCCTCCTCGGCGAACCCCACAGGCCCCGGCCCCTGGCTCCTCGGGACCGGGGGAGGAATCCGCACCACCGGCAAAGCCACCGGAAAACCCTGATTCCCGTCTGGCTGGGGGGTTGATATAGTGGGAAATAATACGAAATTGACGGTGCGCCGCATGAGAAAAGGAATCCTGGTCGTCGGAGTTGTCCTGCTGATCCTCGGCGCGGTGCTGTGGTACCTCCCGATCTCCACCACGCAATCCCAGGCGGTGCCCAATGGAGATGCATGGACCATCGGCGCGAACCCGCCGCTCGCCCTCCTCACCCCCACCATACCGTACACCGTCACATGGAACTCCGCCTCCGGCCTCAATGTCTCCGTTTACGACTGCGGATCCTCCGGGAGCTGCACCTCGAGTTCGCTGGTGAACCCGGTCGCAACCGGCAACGGCGGGAGCCTCTCCTGGTCGGGGACCAAAGGCGACTCCTATGCGATCGTACCGAGCCGGGCCACCACGCTCAACCTGGGGATCGGGGAACCGATCGCCGGCGGGCTCCTCGGCCTCCTGCTGGTTGTCGTGGGGATCATCCTGGCGCTCGTCGGAGCGGCGTCGGGTGGCTCCAAGATGCGCCCGGCCCCGGTTCCGGTCCCGCCGCCGATGCCTCCCCAGGGTACCTCCGAGTCGGCCGCGGATGGCAATCCGCCCGCCTCGAGCCCGTAGGGGAGAACCCTCCGGGGACGCCCCATCGTCGGATCGGGAGCCGCCGCATCTCCGGCGACAACGGCTCCGTGGGGACCCCTCGAGGAGCCTTCGGCTCCCATGGGGCGTCTCGGGGCGGTTCCCGGAGCCCAGGGCTTACGGACCCCGATTGGGCCGGTCCTCCTTCCCCCTCGCAACGGGTATAGTCGACCGGCGGTTTCCCCATAAGCGGCCGGGCGGCGATCCTGGACGGTCGTTCCCCGGACCCGGGAAGACGAGGGGCCGTGGACGGTAGGGAGCCGCCGCCGTCGGGGAAGGGCCCGACGGGCCTCCGATCGGTTAACCGCCGGCCCGGGAGCACCGGCGGTCGACTCCGATGGCGGCTTCCGGACCTCCGCCCCTCGCTCCGGGCTCCTCCGCCGGTCCTCGTCGGAGCGGTGGTGCTACTTCTGCTGCTGCTGCTGGTCCCTGAGGGGACGGCGCTCCCGCCCCTCGGCGCCGGGATCCCCTCGCCCGTCGCCGCGGCCAACGTAGATCGGAGCGCCGTCTTCGAGGCCCGTCCCGGTCCCCGGGCGATCCCTCCGGGGCCGGCCGTTCTGGCCGGGTCGAATCTGTCGCCAGGAAGCGCGGAGTGGCAACCCTCCCCCGTACCGATCGCGTTCCCAGGGGCGAACTATCCGGCGACCGCCTACGATCCCTCACTCTCGGCCGTGATCGAATTCGGCCCGGGAGCGAGCACCTGGGAGTACCGCAACTACACGTGGACGGTCCTCGACCTCGCCGTCCAGCCCCCCGCCCGGAGCGGGGCCTCCATGGTCTGGGACGCCGCCGACGGCTACCTCCTCCTGTTCGGGGGTTCCGGTGCGGCGGGCCCCCTCAACGATACCTGGATCTTCTCCGGCATGGCCTGGACACCGATCGTGTCGAACGATACCCCCGCCGCCCGGACCGGGGGCTCCATGGCCTACGACCCCGTCGCCGGCGCCGTGGTCCTGGTCGGGGGCACCGACTGTGTCGGGAACTGCTCGGGGTGGTGGGAGTACCGGGCGGGCCAATGGCTACCGGGACCCGGTCCGGGCCCCCCGTTGGTGTACGGGGCCGCTCTCGCGTACGATCCCGTGCGGGGAGAGATGGTCCGGGTCGGCGGGGTGTTCGGGAACGGCAGCTACCTCGCCGGGGCGTGGGTCCTCGAGGGGACCGCCTCCAACCTCTCCTGGAATGCGCTCCCGGGGATCCCCGAGCCGTCGCCCCGGTTGGATCCGGCGCTCGCCTTGGATCCACCGACCGGCGCCCTGGTCCTCTTTGGAGGAGAGTATCTGACCCCGTCCTCGGGGATCTCCTCCGACCTCAACGATACGTGGGAGCTCGGGCGGAACGGATGGAGCAACGTGACGCCCCGGAGCTCGCCGCCGGCCCGGGGAGCCGCCGGGCTGGTGTACGATGCCGCCCAGGGAGCGCTCCTCCTGTTCGGAGGATGCGGTCCGGAGGAATGCCCGTTCGCCGATCAGTGGAGCTTCGGTCCGGCGGAGCCGGCCACCGTCGAGACGGAGCCCACGGCCTGCGGCTCCGTGGAGATCGGCGGCGCCCCCTACGGGGATGGCCAGGTCGCGTACCTGGTGAACGGCAGCTACCCGATCGGGGTGGCCGCCTGCCCGGGATGGGGGCTCCAGTCCCTGTCGACGGACGGCGGCCTCCGGTATGCGCCGTCGTCGGGGGATCTGCTCGTGGCGGGCGCCGGCCAGATCCGGATCCTCTTCCAGCCGATCCGGGTCGCCCTATCGGTCTTCCTGGTGCCCCCCGCGTGCGGCGTCGTCGAGGTCAACGGGACCGGGTATCCAAACTCCACGACGGTGGATCTGCTCCCGGGAAACTACACCATCGAGGCCCCCTCGTGCCCGGGGAAACGCTTCGTCGGCTGGAGCGTCGCCGGCAATGCCACCGTCCAGGACCTCTCCTCGGCGGTCTCGATTCTCGATCTCCGGGGCGCGGGCGCGGTGGCGGCCTATCTGGCCGCCTCCCCGGCCTCCCCGGATCTGCTCGGGAACGTGGGATGGATCGCCCTCCTCGCCGGGATCGTGGCGCTGGGCGTCTTCTATCTCGCGATGCGGCGTCGTCGGCGGGCGGGCGGCGCCACCGCCCCCGGCACGGCGGCACCGGCCGGCCGGGATCCCCCGCCCGGCCGGTGAACGTCGGCCTCCCGCCGGTTCCGGGCGCCTGCGGGCCGGCCGGTCCGCCCGCGGGGACTCGCCGCCGGCGACCGCGGGGGCCCGAGGTCCCAGGATCCCCGGCCGCGGCCGAAGCGGGGCCACAGGAAAAGCCCTTGAGGCCCCCGGCGTCTCCCCGACCTCACCGGAGGTGCCGACGGCCATGGGCCGCCGGCCAATCCACGCACCGTGACTTCCAGCCGTCGATATCCGATCTCGCTGCGGCTGGGCCAGATCCTCCGGATCCTCGGGACCCTGCTTCTGGTGGCGTTCCTCATCTACGTCGGGTCGGCCGTGTACTATGCCTCGAAGCTCGAGGCCCCCTCCGGCGCGACGCCGATCGTCTCCGTGGTTTCCGGGAACGCGTTCGAGGTGTCGAGCTCGTACAACCTCACCGATCCGGGCCCGTATTCGATCTCGGGGCTCACCGTGGAGAGCCACCTCAACCTCCCCAACTCCTCGGTGATCATCGAATCGCTCACCCCTCCCGTCTCCCTCTCGGGATACGGGACCGCTCAGGTCACCCTCTCGTTCCGGATCCCCCTCGACCAGCTGACGGGCAGCGCCCGCTCGCTCCTCGTCAACTCCACCTCTCTGCCGACGGAGATCTGGGTGAACGCCTCGTATGCCCACCTCGCCGGCATTTCGATCTTCACGGAGGCGGAGTACGCCTGGGGGGCCCCGTTCTCCGGCTTCGCGCTCGCCTTCCAGCCCCCGACGACCGAGCCGAACGGAACGCGCGCGATCGGAGTGACCCTTGGCTTCCAGGACCTCGCCCCGATCCCGGTGGACGGGGTCTTCGCGATCAACCTCCCGTTGTCGACCGGTGGCTCCTGCGTCACCTTCCATTGGCCCGTGGCGGTGGCCTCGGGTAGCGTGTATTCGGAGGAAGCGACGGTCTACCTGCCCTCGGGATGCTCCCCGGACGGCGGCTACTACCTCGCCTCCTGGTCCGGCTCCGGGTTCCAGACCGCCCTGCCACCGGGGAGCGGCCCATGAGCCCGACCTGGGGGTACGGACCCAGCCCGAGCGGCACCCGCCTCCCGCCGCTCCGGACCCGGCTCCTCCTCGGACTCCTGCTCCTCCTCGCCTCGATCGCCGTGACGGTGGGAGCGCCGGCCTACCTCCTGCACCTCCTCGGGGAGGGCCACGGCTACTCGTCGGTGAACGATCTCCAGATCGTGGTGGGGGGGACGGTCGTCTCCATCCTCTCGACCGCCGCCTACGTCGCCCGGCCGACCCGGGCCTTCGGGCCGCTCTCCGCGGCGCGGTCGGCGGCGCTCATCCTGTACCTGACCCTCCTCGCCAGCAACGCGACCCTGACCATCCCCCTCGGCGGGGCCTCCACGGCGACGGTCACCTACTCGGGGATGCTGCTCGCCCTCTCGGTGGTCCCGCTCCTCTGGCTGATGAGCGCCCTCCTCGTGACGCTGTCGGATATCTGGGATCCGGTCGCCCGGCTTCGGATCGATTTTCCGGTCTGAGGCCGGGGGGCCGTCAGCCGACGACGACGCTCTGGATGGTCACGGGGCTCTTCGGCCGGTCGTTGCCGTCGCGGGGGACCTCGGCGATCTTCTCGACGACCTCCTGGCCGGAGACCACGCGGCCGAAGATGGCGTGCTTCCCGTCCAGCCACTTCGTCGCGCCGAGGGTGATGAAGAACTGGCTGCCCCCCGTGTTCGGGCCGGCGTTCGCCATCGAGAGGATACCGGCGCCGGTATGGTGGAGGAGCGGGTGGAACTCGTCCCGGATCGTATACCCGGGGCCGCCCGTTCCGGTTCCGGTGGGGTCCCCTCCTTGGATCATGAAGCCGGGGATCACCCGGTGGAAGGGGACGCCGTTGTAGAACCCCTGCCGGACGAGCTTGAGGAAGTTCGCGGAGGTCGCCGGTGCCTTGTCCTCGAAGATCTCCGCGCAGATCGTCCCGTGGCTCGTCGTGAAGGTGACCGTGGGGTTCGCCATGCCCCACTGGAGGTGGGGAACCCACAAAAGGCGAGCGGGTCCCGACCCCCGGGCCGTCGACTCCATCGAGCGGAGGTCCGCTGGCTCCCCTTCGTCCCGGACCCATCGGACCTTTCCGGACCGAGCCCCGTCCCCCTCCACGGACCGACCGCTCCCCTCCCCCTCGCCCTCCCCGCCACCCCGCCCGACCGCCGGACGTATTCCGGTGTTCTCCGCGGGCCGGCGCGCGGTTCCAAGGTCGTGATATCGGTCCACCCCCCTCGGGGCCACCGAAGCCGATGGCCGATCGACGGTTCACCGCCCATTTCGACGGGGCATGCCGGCCCCCGCGGGGTGGAGGGGTGGCCACCTACGGCTTCGTCCTCGACGGACCGGGCCTCCACCACGAGGGCCGCGGTCTGGCAACGCCCCCGTGGAGTCCGGAGTCCACCAACAATGTCGCCGAGTACACGGGCGCCGTACGGGCGCTCGAATGGATGGTCGCCCACGGCATCTCCGGCCCCGTCGTCCTCCTCGGGGACAGCCAGCTCGTCCTGCGGCAGATGCAGGGGGTGTATCGGGTCCGGGCCGCGCATCTTCGCGCCCTTCATGAGCGGCTGGCGACCCTCTGCGGCCGATTCTCGGCCGTGGAGCTTCGGTGGGTCCCTCGGGAGAGGAACCGGGAGGCCGACCGGCTCTCCAAGCAGGCGCTCGAGGAGGCCTGGGCCGACGCCGTCCGTCGGCTCCCGGACCGCGCCGGAGGCGGCGCCCCGCCTCCCGGGAACGGCCCCCCCCGATCGACCCCCCGCGGGACGGGGTCCGACTACTGCCAGCGGACCGTGTAGATCAGCGTGCGCCCTTCCATCGCGGCCCGGGCCCGGGCGGCGTCGACGAAGGCGGCGAACGAGGCGGCCGCCACCGGGCTCATGCGGGGGCGTCGGCCGATCCCTCGGGGCGTCGCGGCTCCGAGGAGATGCTGGCGGGCCCCCTCCCCCTCGGCCCCAGGCCCCGGGAATGAGGAGGGCGGCTTCGGTATCATGGTTCCCCCCACGGCGGGACCGGTAAGATCCCCAACCGGTCCCGGGGCGCGTCCCGGAGCGCCTCCGGCGGAATGTACCAAAGGGGGAAATCCAAAGAGGAACCGTCCGACGGAGGTTCGGCCGGGAGAGCGGCCGGATCGGCCACCTTGGCAGCTCCCGCACCGGGCTCCACGAGGAACTGTCAGACGACCGTCATACATAAAGTGGCAATCTCCACAGGAAGAGGTGGGGTGGGGACGTGGGGCCTATCGCTAACGCGCGGTATGACAGATGGCGGACAACCCCCCCTCTTCCGATGGAGCCACGGCGGGGCCTCCCCGGTGGGGGACCATGCCCGTCCAACCCCGCCGGGGCCATTCTCGGAATGCCCGTTCTGACAAAGCTCGGGATCGCGATCGCGGCAGGTGGACGTCCATGGAGACCGACGGCCTTGCCCTGGCCACGCCCTCCGCCGATGGAACGAAATCGGACCCCCTTCCGTGGCGGCGGTCACGGTCTCGCGAACCGTCGCCTCCGGAAGGGAAATGCACCCCCTTCCCCTCCGTCGTGGCGGGACCGTGGAGGGCACGATGGCCCTCCACGGCGGGGTGGTGCCGGGCACCTCGATTCTACTGGAGGAGAACGGTCGTCGCCTCCGCCGCCTCGAACCCCGCCTTCTTGTGGGCGCCGTCGCAGAGCGGCTTGGTGTTCGAATGGCCGCAGCGGCAGAGGGCCGAGACCATCTTACCATCGACCATCACCAGATTCGGGCCATCCTTCACCGACTTTACCTCGACGTGAGCCATGGAGGACGCACGCGCCGGAATGGGATAACGCCGCTGTAACACGACCGTAGCTAGATGGCGTCGGCACCATCCCACCACCGCGCGCGTCCCGTGCGCCGCTTCCGGTCGACGGCCCCGCGCGCCCCCGAGGGGCGATCGGGTCGGCGCTCGCCCGACCACTCTCCGGGTCGTCCGCCGAGGATCCCTCCGGGTTTCCTCGAAACCGCCCGCCGCCCGGGGGGCAGGGCCCCCCGAGGCCCGGTGCCGTCGCGAGCCGCGGCCCGCTCTCCATCGGAACCCCTTCGAGGGCCGGCACCTTCGGTCCCCGGGCCGGTCCACGCGCCGGCGAACGGTGCCCCGCGAGCTCGAGGTCCATCGCCCGCGCGCCGGACAATCCATCCCTTCCTTGTGGGAAGCGGCACCGGCGCCATCCCCGGATCCAGCCCCTCCCCCCCGATGCGGGTTCGGGGAGGGGCCGGGGGAGGCGTGGGGTCCGGGGGCTGCGGGCCGACCGGCTCAGGTACCTTCGGTCGATTCCTTGTTCGAGTCGACGACCTTGAAATCGGCGTCCACCGGCGGACCGTCGCCGCCAGGCCCCGGGGGCGCCTCCCGCCCGGCACCGTCGGAGCCCTCGGCGGGAGGTTCCCCCGCCGGGGAGGACTCCGACGATCCCCCTGCCGCCGCCCCGCTCTGGTAGAGTCGGGTCGAAACGGCGTGGAGTGCCTGGGTGAGCGCGTCGACAGCGGCCGGGAGCCCGTCGGTCGAGGTGCCCTTGAGCTGTTCGCGCACCGCCGCCACCTTCTCCCGGAGGGTCTTCGCGTCCGACTCGGAGATCTTCTCCTTGGCGTCCGTGAGCACCCGCTCCGCCTCGTACGTGAGCGCCTCGGCGCGGTTGCGCACCTCGACCTGCTGGACCCGGATCTTGTCCTGGTCGGCGAGTTGCTCGGCCTGACGGACCATCCGCTCCACCTCCTCCTTGGCGAGCTTGTTGGAGGCGGAGATGGTCACCCCCTGCTTGCGGTTCGTGGCGAGGTCCTTGGCCGAGACACTCAGGATGCCGCTCGCATCGATGTCGAAGGAGACCTCGACCTGGGGGGTGCCCCGGGGCGCCGGCGGGATGCCGGTGAGCATGAAGCTGCCGAGGGCCACATTGTCGGCGGCGATGGGGCGTTCCCCCTGGTAGACCTTGATCTCCACCGAGCTCTGGGAATCGGCGGCGGTGGTGAAGATCTGGCTCTTCCGGGTCGGGATCGTGGTGTTCCGGTCGATGAGGCGCGTGAAGACCCCGCCGAGCGTCTCGACCCCGAGGGAGAGGGGGGTGACATCGAGCAGCAGCACGTCCTTGACCTCGCCGGCGAGCACGCCGCCCTGGATGGCGGCGCCCATCGCGACGCACTCCATCGGGTCCACCCCCCGTTCGATGGGCCGGCCGAGCTCCGTCTCGAGGAACCGCTGGACGATCGGCATCCGGGTGGGTCCCCCGACGAGCACGATCCGGTCGATCTGGCCCTTCTCGAGCTTCGCATCGGCGAGCGCGCCCACCACGGGCGCCTTGCAGCGATCGATGATCGGACGGACGAGCTCCTCGAGCTTGGCCCGCGACAGCGAGAGCGCGAGGTGCTTCGGTCCCTCCTGCGTCGCCGAAAGGAACGGCAGGTTGAGCTGGGTGTCGAGGGTCGAGGAGAGCTCGATCTTCGCCTTCTCGGCGGCGTCGCGCACCCGTTGCATCGCCATCTTGTCCTTCCGGACGTCGATGCCGCTCTCCTTCTGGAACTCCGAGGCGATGTACTCGGTGAGCGTCGCGTCCATGTCGGTCCCGCCGAGCTGGGTGTCGCCGCTCGTCGCGAGCACCTCGAAGACCCCCTCGCCGAAGTCCATCACGGTGACATCGAGGGTGCCTCCGCCGAGGTCGAAGACCAGGATCTTCTGCGTCTTGCTGCCCTTGTCGAGCCCGTAGGCGAGGGAGGCGGCGGTGGGCTCGTTGATGATCCGGACCACCTCGAGGCCGGCGATGGCGCCCGCATCCTTGGTCGCCTGCCGCTGGTTGTCGTTGAAGTAGGCGGGAACGGTGATCACGGCCTTCTCGACCTTCTCCCCCAGGAACGCCTCCGCGTCCCGGCGGATCTTCTGCAGGAGGAACGCCGAGAGCTGCTGGGGCGTGTACTCCTTGCCGTGCAGGCGGTACTTGTGGTCGGTGCCCATCTTGCGCTTGAACGCCGTGACGGTGCCCTCGGGGTTCGAGATCGCCTGCCGGCGCGCCGGCTCGCCCGTGATGAGCTGGCCGTCCTTGGAGAAGGCGACGTACGACGGGAACGCCTTCCCGCCGCCCACCGTGGTTCCCTCCGCCGAGGGGATGATGACCGGACGGCCGCCCTCGAGGACCGAGGCGGCGGAGTTGCTCGTTCCTAGATCGATTCCGATGATTTTCGACATGTTGCCTCTCGCGACCGGACCTCGGGGAGCACCTTCGGTTCGATCAACATCTGTATGTTAGGGATACTATAAAAAAGTAGTGGGTGACGCCGTCCCGGGCCCCCTCCGCCTCGCGCCGCTCGGGGAAGGCGGTACATGGGACCCGCAGGTTTCCGGATGATATACAATTGACCGGGGGACACGTCCGTGGCGTCGGACCGGCCGGTGCCGGCACGGAGGATGGCCCGACGATCCCGAAGCCCCGTCCAGAGGTCGGCGAGCGGCCCGGGACTGCTTCGGAGCGGCCTCCTCGGATCCGCCCGCCTCCTTCGGGACGTGGACCGCTGCGCGGCCATGTAAACCGCCGGTCCTTCCCGGTGGCCGGAACGGAGGGGAACCCGGGCGAAGAGGCCGCGCCTCTCCGCCGCGGAGCGTCCCGGCACCACCGTCACGGCCCGGGTCCGACCGCACCGGGAACCGCGCCTCCGTGGGCCGTCGTGGCGCGGCGGACCGGACCGGAGCCTCCGCGGGAGTGAAGTACGTTCGCGGATACCCGAGGATCGTGAACGATCCGGAGACCATCGACCGGGGAGGCGCCGCCGCCGCCGCGACGGATCCGTCCGGGGTGGCCGACGTCCCGGCTGGAGGGACGCCATGACCGTGGCCGCCCTCCGGCGGGAGTTCCCCGCGCTCCACCGCCGTCCGGGCCGCCCCGGTCCGGTGTACCTCGACTCGGCGTGCATGTCCCTCGTGCCGCGGCCGGTCCTGGCGGCGATGGAGGAGTACTACCGGGATTTCCCCGGCTGCGCCGGCCGCAGCTTCCACCGGTTCGCGGAGGAGGTGAGCCACCGCTTCGAGGGGACCCGGGAGGAGTTTCGGCGGTTCCTCGGCGCGCCGTCGCCGTCCGAGATCGTCTTCGTCCGGAACTCCACCGAGGCGATCAACCTGGTCGGTCAGGGGCTGCCGTGGGCCCGGGGCGACCGGGTCGTCGTTACCGACCAGGAGCACAACTCGAACCTCATCGTCTGGCAGCGGCTCCGGGAGGAACGGGGGATCGGCCTCGACATCCTGAACCTTCCCGACGGCGGCGGGTTCGATCCGGAGGCGCTCGAGGCGATCCTCACGCCGACCACCCGGCTCGTGAGCCTCTTCCAGACCTCGAACCTCGACGGTCGTTCGCTGCCGCTCCGCGAGATCGCCGACCGGATCCATGCCCGGGGCGGCCGGCTCCTCGTCGACGGATGCCAGGCGGCCCCGCACCAGCCGGTGGACCTCGAGGCGCTCGGCGCGGACTACTACGCGCTCTCCGGCCACAAGATGCTCGGACCGACCGGCACGGGGGTCCTGGCCGCCCGCCGTCCGGAGTTCCTCTCCGACCTCCGACCGCTCCTGGTCGGCGGGGAGACGGTGGCCTGGAGCACCCTCCACGCGCACGAGCTCCGCCCGCCGCCGCATCGGTTCGAGGCGGGCTTGCAGAACTACGCGGGGGTCCTCGGGTGCGGGGCGGCGGTGCGCTTCCTCCGGGCCCACGGGCTGGAAACCATCCGGGACCATGACCGGTCGCTGAACGATCGGGTGACCCGCGCGCTGGCGGGGGAGCCGCGGCTCCACCTGCTGGGGCCGGCCGACCCGGCCGGCCGCCCGAGCATCTTCGCCTTCACCCTCGACGGGATCGATCCCACCGACGCCTCCCTCTTCCTCGACGAGGCCCACGGCATCCTCCTCCGCAGCGGCATGCACTGCGTCCATTCCTGGTACCGGGCCCGCGGCCTCACCGGGAATCTCCGGGCCTCCTTCTACCTGTACAACTCCGCGGCGGACGCCCGGACCCTCGTCACCGGCATCGAGGAGCTCCTCGACCGGATCCCCGCCCCGGGGGCGTCGTGAGGCGGGAGCTTGGATAGTCGGCTCCGGTGCGACCCCGCGACGGAGCCCCCTCCGGCTCCCGGTGGCTCCGGTCCCGGAACGTTGCGGCGATTGGGGAAGGTGGGAATGCCCCCCCCGCGCGGCCCGCCCTCCCGGGGGAACCTCCGGGGAGCCGCTCGGGGTCCGGTCGACCCATCGGCCCGCTCCCGTGGACGACGAGCGGCTGGGGCCGCGGCCGGGGGACGGGGGCCCGGGGACGATTGGCGTCGCGACCGATGGACCGCCGGCTCCGGGCCGGTTTTCGGGATGCGTTCCTCCTCCGGCCCCCGCCCGTCGGGGCCGGTCGGGTGTCCCGGAGCGCACCCTTGGTTCCCGGGAACGAAGAACGGGCCCCGGTCGCGGTCCTACCGGTACATCGGACCGGAGCCGGTGGCGGGGGGGTCGGCCCGTCCCCGTTCCTGGGCGTGGTGCTGGATGGAGAGGAGCTGCTGCTCGATCCGTTCGGCCTCGTGGTAGAGCGGCCCGGGGTCGAGCGGGGAGTGCAGCAGCACCCGGTTGATGGTCTCGATCACCTTGGCCGCGGCCCGGGCATCCGGGTAGTCGGCTTGCGCCTCGGCGAGGAAGGTGAGGACGTCGAATCCCCGGCGCCGCCCCTCGTTCAAGAGGACGCCCGCGATCCCGGTGATGACCCCCTCGGTGAACGGCAGGAGGTTCGGTTCGATGTACAGGTCCCGCGCCTTGGGCGTGCTCGCGACGCCGTAGACCTTCACGCCCTCGAGACGGGAGCCCCGGGGGGGCCGCTTTTCCGGCCCGGACCGCTCGACCCCCAGCCCCTCGGGGGAGACGAGGAGCGAGCACCGCTGCTCCTGGGCCCAGTCGAGCATCGCGTGCGCCAGCGGGTAGATGATCGAGGGCGCGGGATGGAACTCCGAGACGAAGGCGACGATCTTGTCGGCGACCCGGGCCGACCGGCCCCCGCGGGGGCTCCCGGCGTAGATCCGGACCGGATGCTGGGGATTGCCGTGCCGCACCAGGGAGACGGTCGGGAACGCCGGCGACTCCACGATCCCGATCTGCTCCATTTCGAGGGTGTCGATGAGGTAGTTCGCCACGATCGAGCTCACGAGGCCGACCGACGGGAATCCGTCGATGATGATCGCCGATTCGACGTCGATGCGCTTGGTCTCGTAGATCCGGACCGAGTTGAGGTCGGGCGATTCGCGCGTCACAGCGATCGCTCGACGATCTGGCCCAGTTCCTTGCTGAAGATCGTGATCAGGTCCCGGGTGAGTTGCTGGCGGATCTCGGCCGGGACCGCCGCGAGACCGAGGCGGGCCGTGCAGGCGCCGACCCGGAGGAGCGCCGCGTACTCCTGCGCGCGCGCCTCCAGGAGCGCCTTCACCGCCTCCCGGAGTTCCCGGTCGAGGGAGGGGTTCTCCTTCAGCGTCCGTTCGAGGTGGCCCCGGATCTCCTGCTTGACAATGTCCCGCGTCGCCTCCCGGACCAGCTCCTCGGGCCGCAGGAGGTCCCGGGTGCTCCGGACCAGGATGTCGAGCGGCCCGTCGCCGGTCCCCTCCTCCGTCACGGCGGGGCCGAGCCCCCCCGACCGCATAATGGTTTGGTGGGCGCCGGCGGTGGGATGGGTCTTGGTAGAATCCCAAAGCCACTCCGGAACGAACCCTTAAAACCGCGTCGGACCATCGTCGGATATGCGGGACCGGGCGGCGCCGGTGTCGATGGGCCCCAGGGAGACGGTCGGACGGACTCGGTGGTCGGAGTATCGGAGGGTCCTCGGGGGCCGCGGCCCGGGCCGGGGTCCGATCGGAGCGCTCGTCGTGATCGTTCTGCTCGGGCTGATCGTGCTCCCGGGCCCTTCGATCGGACGGGCGACGATCCCCGCGCCGTCCACGGTGGCGGTCTCGGTCGGCGCGGCCGTCGTCGGGCCGGCCGTGGTTGGGCCGAGCGCGTCGCCGCTCGGGGCCACGCAGTGGGTCAACCTGACCACGAAGGTGGCCGCCACACCGTGCCCGGACTATTGGGACTGTTATTCGGCCTGGGACCCGGCGCTCGATGGGATCGTGGTGCTGTCCTACTCCGCGACGGGTGCGGGCTCGATGCTGCTCTACCAGAACGGGAGCTTCCGGGCCATCGATGCCACTACCCTGCCTCCCATGAACTTCGGAGGAGGGTTGGTGTACGACGTCGGAGACGGCTATCTCGTCCTCTTTGGCGGCTTCGACCATTCGGGAGCTTTGGTGAACTGGACGTGGATCTACGCGGGTACGACATGGACCGAACTCTCCCCCGGGACCTCCCCTCCGACCCTGACCGACTTTGCGATGGCGTACGACCCGGCGCTCTCCGAGGTGGTCCTGTTCGGAGGGTCCTCGGGCAGCAATCCGTTCAACACGACCTGGCTCTTCCGGGCGGGGGACTGGAGCCCGGGGCCGGCGCTCCCCTCGGCGGCCTTCTCGGGGACGGGTCTCGCCTACGATGCCGCCACGGGGGCGATGATCCTCGTGGGAGGATTGAACGCGAACGGCC
This sequence comes from Thermoplasmata archaeon, assembly GCA_021828665.1. GTDB lineage: Archaea > Thermoplasmatota > Thermoplasmata > Lutacidiplasmatales > UBA184 > JAKIVR01. The sequence continues at coordinate 6,407 of JAJZDH010000006.1, read as the reverse complement.
AGTACACGAATGCGACATGGCAACTCACCGGGAGCGGCTGGGCCCCAGTGGAGACGGGGTCCGGGTCCGACCTTTCGGCGGGGTTGTACGACCTCGTGCCGTCCCCCACCGGGACCGGACTCCTGGCCATTTCCACCAGCGTGCTAGGTATCCCGTTGGTCGCCGGAGAGAGTTGGCTCTACGAGAGCGGCACCTGGACGAACGTGACCTCGGAGGTCGGGCGCTCGGCGCTTGAGGGGGGCGTGGCCGTCGCGACGGACCCGGTGGACAACACCACCCTGCTCCTGGGAGGGTTTATCAACACCATTTCGCCCAATCCCATCGAATACCCGATCATCTGGGCGCTGCGCGCACCCCTCCACTTGGCCGGACGGACCGATCCGTCGGGGGCGGTCGTATCGGTGGATCGGCCGATCGACCTCATCGCCCAGACGTCGGGCGGGGTCGGCGGGTACCAGTACAACTGGACGAGCGTCCCGGCGGGGTGCGCCCCCGCCCCCATATCGGGGAACCGCTCGAACCCCGCCGAGCTCGTCTGCGAGGAAGGGAAGGTAGGCAACTACACCGCGACGGTGAGCGTCTCGGACCTGGCGGACGGGCCGGTGGAAACCAATCTCACGTTCTCGGTGGTGTCGGCGCTCACGGTGCAGGCCCCAGTGGCGTCGCATGTGGGCGCGGACGTGGGGGAGGCGGTGACGTTCACGGTGCCGATCGCGGGCGGGGTCGCGCCGTGGACGGTCGCGTGGGCGGGGCTACCGTCGGGCTGCCTCGGGTCGACCGGTGCGACGGTCGTGTGCCTGCCGGAGACGACGGGGACGAGCACGGTGACGGCGACGGTGACGGACGCGACGGGGACGGTGGCGACGAGCGGGTCGCTGACGTTCACGGTGTCGGGGGACCTTGGGGTGGGGGTGCCGGTGGTGGGCGCTCCGGGAGCGGTGACGGAGACGGACGTGGGGCGGTGGGCGAACGTGACGGTGGCGCTGCTCGCGCCGGGCGGTGGCGGGCCGTACACGTATGCGTGGACGGGGCTGCCGACGGGATGCGCGGGGTCGGACGCGGCGATGGTGGCGTGTCGTCCGACGGCGCCCGGGCTCACGTCGATCGCGGTGACGGTGACCGATGCGAACGGGGTTGCGGCGACCTCGGGGGCGACGGCGCTCCTGGTGAACCGGAACCTGACGGTGGAGCCGGTACTCGTATCGGGGACGGCGACGATGGCGGAGCCGTCGATGTGGCTCGCGGTGGTCTCGGGAGGAACGGGGCCGTACACGATCGATTGGTCGGTGGGGGGCACGGAGATCGGGACGGGAGCGACGCTGAGCTACACGTTCAACCGCTCGGGGCCGACGACGGTGACGGTGGAGGTGACGGATGCGGCGGGCTCCACGATGTTCGCCAACCGGACGGTGACGGTGGTGGTGGGCCTCGCGATCCCGACGACCTCGACGAGCACGGCGGGCACGGGACTGACGGCCGGGGAGGTGGCGGCGGTGGCGCTCGCCCTGGTGGCGATCGGGCTGGGCGCGTTCGTGCTGGTCCGACGGCCCCGGCCGCCGAGCGCCGGTGCTCCGCCGGCGGCGGAGCCGCCGAAGGGTCCGGCCTGAGCGGGGCGGATCCGCCGCTGGGCGGGGGTTCCGAACTTACCCCGCCGCATGGCCGGCTCGGGGGGCCGGCGGGCCTCCCCGACGAGGCTCAGGGGGCGACCACCGGTCGGTCGATCCCGATCTCCCGCTCGAGAGCGAGGACGAGCTTCCGCTCCCCTCCCCAGAGGAAATCGGTCGCTGAGCCCTGGGATGTTGGACGGGACCGGCGCCGTTTCATGGGGGCGCCCCCAAGAGTTCTGATCGCGATCATCCCTTCTCGATCGAGGTGGCCCGGGTCACCGGCTCAATCTGCGCCTCGGCCCGCTCCTTCCGTCGCTCCCGCTTGCGATCGAAGGAGTCGGGGGTTCCCTCGTCGTAGGCCTTTCCCGACTTCCAAATCCCGTAGATTGCGAACGTGAACCGGTGCGCCACCGCCATCAATGCCTTCGGTACCGCCACTCGGCCTTCGGTGGAAGGCGCCGGTCGAGGGGAGGAGCGTTCGTCCCCACGCGGAGGACGTCCGGGTCCTCGAGAGAAGCCCTCCGGCTCCGGGTAGGGGTCGATCATTCGGGGGTTCCTCGCTTTCACGATGCGGAAAATAGGGACGGGGTCGTGGAAAGGAACCGTAGGTCCGTGTTCGCGGAGCCGGACCGGGATCGGGTCACGGGGGAGATGGAGAGGGTCGGACGCGAGGGGCTACGGGGGCGGGGGACGGTGGGTCGAACGAGGGCCCAGGCGGCCTGGGAGGAAGCGAGGAAGTCCTGACCGAAGGGGGCTCGAAGATGGAAAGCCAACTCAAGAGATGGGCCGAGCCGGAGGGCTCACCGGAAACCCCCCAAGGCGCCATCCTCGCGTGAGTCGTCGATTGGAATCGAGGGACTCCCCAGCGAGCGGCCAACCGACCGACCGTCGTAAGAGGGCGAGCCCGCCCCTGCGCCTGGCGGACCCGCCACTCGATCCGACGGTCGGTCCACCTCGTCACGAGAGGGACCGACGATGCGGTACCGAAAGCCTCCCGCCCCCTCGACCCCCTCCTTCCACGGGAGGGCCGGCTCCCCACCACCCCCCTCGGACACGGAGGGAATTCCTGTACTCCACACAAACTTCGGCTCCGGCAAAGGCTTATGACCGGCCGTCCCTCGACTGTCCCCGCGTGGGCCGGTAGATCAGCCCGGAAGATCGCTACCTTGGCAAGGTAGAGGCCGCGAGTTCAAAGGGCGCCCGGGTCGACCCCGGCGCCGGAAACTCTCGCCCGGTCCACTCCTGCGACCCCGCCGTCCGCCTCCCGTCGATTCGTCCACTGTCGAACCCTTCAAACGACATGGAGACGCAACCCTATATACCGGCGTCCCGGTGGGCGCCGTCGTGGAGATCGAGCTCCGCGAGAAGATGGCCGGGGAGGTCGTCCTCTCCCCGCACCCGGGCCGGACGCTCCGGAAATGGCGGGAGGATTTCGGCATCTCCCAGCGGGACCTCGCGAAGACCCTGGTCACGGTGCCGTCGGTGATCTCGGACTACGAATCGGGCCGGCGGGCGAGCCCCGGGACCTCCTTCATCCGGAAGTACGTCGACGCGCTGCTCCGGGTCGACACCCAGAACGGCAGCCGGATCTCCCAGCGGCTCGGGCTCCGGCCGCACTCCGACGGGATCCTCGGCCTAAGGGAGTTCGCGGTGGCGATCCCGCTCCGGCTCCTCGCCGACCAGATCGCGGCGAAACCGGTGAGCCACGTGGACCTCCACCGGGACATCCACGGGTACACGCTGCTCGATGCCCCCCGGGCCATCCTCTCCATCGATGCGAGCCATTTCGTCGAGGTCTACGGCTGGTCGACGCAGCGGGCGCTGGTGTTCGCCAACGTGAAGTACGGCCGTTCGCCCATGGTGGCGATCCGGGCCCATCCGATGAAGCCGGCCGCCGTCATCTTCTCGAATCCCGGCCGGATCGATCCGCTCGCCGTCCGCCTGAGCGAGATCGAGAACATCCCGCTCCTCGCCACTCCCCTCGCGCCCCCGGAGGTGCTCGAACGGGTGGAGGCGCTCTGAGGTACCGCGCATGGGTTCGGAGTCCGAAGCGGGGATCGTGAGCTACGGCGCCTACGTGCCGCGCTACCGAATCACACCGGCGGAGATCGGCCAGGTGTGGGGGGCCGACGGGGCCGGCATGGGCCAATCGCTCTTCGTCCACCGCAAGTCGGTGCCGGCGCCGGACGAGGACACCATCACCATCAGCACCGAGGCGCTCCGGACCGCCCTGGCCCGGGGGGCGATCGACCCCCAGGAGATCGGGGCGATCTATGTCGGCAGCGAATCCCATCCGTACGCGGTCAAGCCGACGGCCACGGTGGTGGCTCAGGCGGTGGGGGCGACCCCGTTCCTCACCGCCGCCGACTTCGAGTTCGCCTGCAAGGCCGGGACCGCCGCGATCCAGACCTGCATGGGGCTCGTGGGCGCGGGGATGATCCGGTACGGTGTGGCGATCGGCTCCGACACCAGCCAGGGCGCCCCGGGGGACGCCCTCGAGTACAGCGCGAGCGCCGGCGGCGCCGCCTTCGTCCTCGGCCGCGAGCGGGTCATCGCCCGGATCCTGCGGACCGTGAGCTACACCACGGACACCCCCGATTTCTGGCGACGGGAGGGGCAGCGGTACCCGAGCCACAGCGGCCGCTTCACGGGGGAACCCGCCTTCTTCCGCCACGTGACCGAGTGCGCCCGGCGGATGTTCGAGCTCTCCGGCACCGCCCCCGCGGACTACCGTCACGTGGTCTTCCACCAGCCGAACGGGAAGTTCCCTCAGCGGGTCGGCAAGCAGCTCGGCTTCTCCGACGCCCAGATGCGGTACGGCCTGGTCACCCCGTACATCGGCAACACCTACTCGGCGGCGGCGCTCCTCGGGCTCGCGAACGTCCTCGACCACGCCGGTCCCGGGGAACGGATCCTCGTGGTGGGGTACGGCAGCGGCGCCGGCTCCGACGCGTTCGACCTCACGACGACCGACGAGATCGCCGGGTACGACCGCCGCTTCGGCCCGCCGGTCCAGGAGTCCCTGGACCACGGCGTGGAGCTCTCCTACTCGGTCTACGCGAAGTTCCGCGGGAAGATCCGCATGGGAGGTGCGTAGGGCCGTGCGCGACGTGGCCGTCCTCGGCATCGGGATGACCCGGTTCGGCGAGCTCTGGGACCGCTCCTTCCGGGAGATCGGCATCGAGGCGGGCTTCCAGGCGCTCGTCGACGCCCGGCTCTCCTCCAAGGACCTCCAGGCGTTCTACCTCGGCAACATGGCGAGCGGATCGCTCCTCGAGCAGGAGCACATCGCCCCGCTCGTGATCGATTATGCCGGCCTCGGCGGGCACCACGTGGCCGCCGTCCGGGTCGAGGCGGGGGGCGCTTCCGGTGCGGTGGCGCTCCACCAGGGCTACCTCGCGGTCGCGAGCGGGCTTTACGACTTCGTGGTCGTGGGCGGCGCCGAGAAGCTCACCGACGTCCCGGACGCGGTCGCGAACCGGATCACCGGGTCGACGGCGGACCAGGAGTGGGAATCGGTCTTCGGGGCGACGCTCCCCGGCCTCTGGGCGATGGTGGCCCGCCGGCACATGCACGATTTCGGGACCCTCCGCGAGGAGTTCGCCCGGGTCTCCGTCCACGCCCACGCGCAGGGCGCGAAGAATCCGAACGCCCACTACCGGAACCGGCTGACGCTGGAGCAGGTCCTTGGGGCCGGGCCGGTCGCGGAACCGCTCGGGGTCTTCGACTGCGCCCCGCTGAGCGACGGCGCCGCCGCCGTCGTCCTCGGTCCGCTCGAGACGGCCCGGAAGTATACCGACACCCCGATCCGCGTGGCGGCGAGCCAGGTCGCCTGCGACACCATGGCGCTCCAGCACCGCCGGGAGATCACGACGCTTCAGTCCACCGTGATCGCCGGGAGGAGTGCGTTCGACCGGGCCCGGATCGCCCCCGCGGCGATCCAGGTCGCCGAGATCGACGACGCCTACTCCATCGGCGCGCTGGTGGCGCTCGAGGACCTCGGGTTCGTGGAGAAGGGTCGCTCCGGCCCGGCGTTCGCGACCGGGCAGTTCACCGGCTCCGGGCCGACGTTCGTGAACCCCTCCGGCGGGCTCAAGGCGCAGGGGCGCCCGTTCGGAGCCGTCGGGGTCGCCCAAGTGGTGGAGATCGTCCGCCAGCTCCGGGGCGAGGCCGGCGAGCGGCAGATCGCGGGGGCCCGGTGGGGCCTCGCGCACAACGTGGGCGGCACCGGGGCGACGAGCGTCGTGCACCTGTTCGAACGGACGGCCTGAAGGGGAGGATCGGAGAGGAACCATGGCCACCAGCATCGCGCGCTACTGGCGGGAGACCCCGCGACGGTACAACCTCGGCGGAAATCGGTGCCAGAACTGCCGGACCGTCTACTTTCCGCCCCGTTCGGTCTGCCCGAGCTGCTCGGTGCACCGCCAGTCGCTCGGAAAGTTCGAGCCGTTCCAGCTCTCGGGGGAAGGGGAGGTCCACTCCTTCACCGTGGTCCACGACCCGGCCGAGGGATTTGACATGCAGGTGCCGTACGTGCTCGCCCTGGTCCGGACCCCCGAGGGGCCGACGCTCACCGGCCAGGTGGTCGACGTGGCCCCGGAGGAGGTCCGGATCGGGCTGCCGGTCCGGGCCACCTTCCGCAAGCTCCGGGAGGAGGGTCCGGCCGGGGTGATCCACTACGGCTACAAGTTCACCCCGACGGGGGCCCCGGCGTCGGTCCGCCCGGCCGGGGTCCGCCCCGACCCACCGCCCGCTCCGGGTGCGACCGGGACCGCCCGGGCGTGACGTCCGAGCCGGCCC
>JAJZDH010000121.1 GCA_021828665.1 Thermoplasmata archaeon | reverse complement strand
CGTCGGGCGGGCCCACCGAGCCCCCCCGATCGGCTCCCCGGCCCCCGCGAGCCGGCCCCGACGGCCATCGGACCATCCGCTCCCCGGATTCATGGGTCCGGCCCGGGACCGACCCGTTCGGCGCGGCGGCGAGGCCGGCGGGCGCTGGATGGAGAGGGGGAGCGGGCCGGAACACGCCGGCCCGATCCGGTCGAGGCGTTCGAGTACTCGTCCACGATCTCCCGGAAGAACTCCTTGAGCCGCTCCGTCGCCGGACCGGCGTGGAAGCTCCGCGACGCGAGGAGCCCCTGCCGTCCCATGAGTTGTGCCGCCTCGGGTTCCGAGAGCAACCGTTCGATGTGCCGGGCCAGATCGGAGACGGAGCCGGGGGCCGCCACGAGGCCGTTCACCTCGGGCTGGACCACCTCGGAGATCCCGGAACCGGCGGTCACCACGATCGGCCGGCCATGGACCCAGGCTTCGACCCCCACCAGGCCGAATCCTTCCAGCGGAGACGGGAGGACGAGGGCGGTGGCGGCCGCATACGCGGCCGCAAGATCGGCTCCGGGGAGGTAGCCGGTGAATCGGACCGAATTCGAGAGCCCGAGCCTCCGCACCTGCGCCTCCAGGCGGCGGCGCCACTTGGGGCCGACGGAGGATCCGAGACCGCCCGCGGGGGAGGAACTGAAGCTCCCGTTCCCGACCAGCAGGAGGAGCGCCTCCGGATGGGACCGCCGGACCCGGGCGAACGCCTGCACCAGGAGGTCCTGCCGCTTCTGCGGGTCCATCCGGGCCACGCAGAGCAGCACGGGCCGGTCGCCGAGGTCGAACCGGTCCCGGAACGCCGCGACCGAGTTCGGTGGCACCGGCGGGTGCTCCGTCGGATCGATGTACGGGTAGATCTGCACGGCGCGCCCGGTGTATCCCTGCCGGAGGAGCGCCTCCAGATCCCGACGGGTGGAGACCACGATCCCGTCGAAACCCTCGATGCTCTTGAGGAAGAATCGACGGAACGGATCCGGCAGGTTCTGCATCCGGAACGGGATGTGCCACCGGAGGACCGCGGGCGCCGCCGGACCGACGAGCGGGCCGACCTGGATCTGCTGGAAATCGTTCACGTAGTACAGATCCACCTCGTCCCGGTAGTCCAGCTGGCGGGCGGCCATGGTCCGGCCGAACTCCAGGAAGGAACGGTAATCCGGCACGAGGAACCGGAAGGGGGCCATCTCGTGGATGGCGTCCCAGATCGCCTGCTTGAACGCGCTGTAGCCGGCGCGCTGCTCCTCGGCCAGGATGGCAAACGCCGCTCGGAACCCCTCGTTGGTCCGGATCTCCCCGGGCCAGCCGGGCATCCCGGCCGCGACCCAGAGCGGATGGCGGTCCATCCATCGGCCCCCGCCGGCCCGCAGGAGCGCCCGCATCATCGGTACCACACCGCCGACGCTGGGTTCGTAATCCCGCCCCCGGCGCCAGACCCGACCGATCCCGGGCATCTTCCGCGAGAGATTCGGGTGCAGCGGAGGAGTCTGGGTGCTGATGCAGACGCGGAGCACGTCGAAGGCAGGGAACGAGGAGATAAAACCCGGGCGCCCGGCGCCACGACCCGTGGGGCCGGAGCCGGAGCGAACGGCGTCGGGCGGAAAGGGTCCGGGCTCCGGTCGATGGCGGCCCGGCGGCGGATCGGTGACGGCCCCTTCCGCTTCGTGGCCGGCATCCACCGCGGACCGCCTTGGCTCGACCCCAGAGTCGCCCGCCGGCCCTCGGTGCGTCGATTCCCCGGCGGCGCCGGGGACGGGCCTAAGAATCTCCCCGGTCCGGCACGGCGGAAGGCGCCCGGCGCGACGCTCGCACCGGTCCCGGGGACGGCCGGCACTCCCGACCGATCTCCCGAGCGGTCGCCCACCTCAAGCGATCGGTGCGAGGCGCGGCTCGGATCGCGTTTCGCGCGGATCTCGAGAGTTCCGGGGGGGCCGGATCGGATGGGCCGATGGCGGGGAGGGGAGTCCCCGGCTTCCGTTCAGAGATCCTTGAGGATCCGATCGATTTCCCGGGCCGCCGCGTCGAGCTCCTTCGCCGCGCGGTGCGCGGCCTTCTTGGCGGCAGCGGTCGGATCCTTGGAGGCCGCTTCCGCCTTCGCGACAACCCGCTCGGACAGCCGGGAAACCGTGGAACCGAACTCTCGCGCGGCCCGCGCCATCTCCGACACGACCTGATCCACGCTGGGGCCGGCCGACGAAGCGACCGGCGCGGCCGGGTACTGGCACGAGGGGCACACGGTCGCCCCGGCTTCGAGGGGTTTGCCGCACTGCGCGCAGTACATCGGTGCGGCCAAGGTACGCGCCCGACTTTGTATCCTTTTTGGGTCCCATCGTAACGGACCAGCACGGGCAGCGGGCGGTCGGGTCGAGCCACGGCCCGCCGGCCCGTGTCCCACCGACCCTCGAACCCATCTCACGCCCCGGCGATCCGACCGTGGCCCGCCGGCGGGTCCACCTCCCGACATCGTTCGACGCCGGCGCCACTCCATGTCCGGCCCGGACTTCGGGAAGGCGCGTTGGCAGGGCGGAGCGTCGAGGGATGCCACGATGCGACCTTGCCACGAACCCCCCGGTCCGAGCAGGGTCTTCTGTCCCCGGCCGGAGCCGAGTTGCGGCCGAGGACATCGCTCGGTGCCGGCTCAGAGCAGTTCGAGCCCCGATCCTCCCGGTGGCACAATCTCGAACATCAGTTCCGTATCGCTCGGGCCGGGCAGGGTGTTCCCCGTGCCCGGGAAGGCGGTCGGCAGGAGCGGACCCGAGGGGGCGACCGGGACTACCGCCTCCGGCAGGGTCAGCTCGGGCTCCGGCCGGGCCGGCACTTCGGCCTCCGGCACGGTGGCGGCGAGGCGACCGGCATCGACCGCGGCTTCGGCGGGGATGACGAACGCCTTCTCGATATGGGTGGCGACCAGGTCGGCCCACCGCCGGTTGAGGCGGCTCATCGGAAGGCGCCCCGCCTCCTCGATCAGCCGATCGTTGTCGAGCACCGTGAGCGTGGCGAGCTGATGCTCGAGCTTCTCCACCCAGGAATCCACGAAATGGAGGCGCCCCAGCGCCCGGTCGGCCAGCGCCCGCCGTTCCCCTTCGCATCGGAAGGGGCGGATGACGAACACCGAGAGCACCGCCGACTGGCGGGCCGCGGCCTCGAGGACGAACGGCAGGGCCCCGGTCCCGGTTCCCCCGCCCAGGCTCGCGATGACCGTCACGAAGGTGGCTCCATCGAACACCTTTTCGAGGGCCGGCTCGGCGGCACGGGCGAGATGGCCCCCGATGACGGGAGAACCACCGGTGTCCCGGCCCGAGTCAGGCCCCGCTCCGAGGCAGACCCTCCGGTCGAACTCCTCGAGCTCCTGCACCCGGGGATCGGAATTGATGACCACCGATTCGAGATACCGCACGTTCCGGGCAATGATGTCGTGACCCACGCGGGCGGCGCCGCCGCCCACGCACACGAGGACGAAACGGATGTCCTGACCGAGGCGAAGGTCCTTCAGGTACGCCTCGTCCAGGTCCTCCATCCGGCTCATCGTAGATTCGTCGATCCGCGCATTCCCCAGGCTTTCTGGCACCTTGACCACCCCTTCCGATCGGCCCGACCGCCCACCTACCCTTACCGCCCCACGATCCCGCGCCGCGCGAGGTCCGCGCCCGAACGTTCGAGGGCCCGGAGGCGGCTCTGCTCCTCCGCCGACTCACGGACGGACTGACGGGACCGGGCCACGAGCTCCGACACCTTGAGCTCGAGAGCGCCCCGACGGACCAACTGCGCGAGGAGATCCGGGAGCACCGTCCCGTTCGCCACCAGTTCGCCGTAGGTCGCCAACTCGCCGATCTCGTCGTGCCTCAGGCGCACCGGGACCGTCTCGTCGCTGGAGACGCCGGGCACCGAGCCGGCGTCCTTCGTCCGCTCCCGGAGGAATCCGTGCAACGCCGCCCGCATGAGTTCCGACCGGCTCCGGAACTCGCCGCTCGCCACGAACGAGTCCAGGAGCTGGAGCTCCTTGCGGTTGCACCGTAGGGCGATGCGCTCATCCTCCGGCGGCCTCCGGCGGACGGCGAGATCGCGCCGCCGGGGCTCGGGGTCCTGGGTAGGAGTGCTGTCGAACACAACCGAGGTCGGCTATGCAAAATCCATCTACTTAAACCCACGGCTGTTCTCGCGGCGGAAAGCGTCCGGGCTCTGGCTCCGGCGGAACTCCGACCTGTCGAACAAATTTTCCGGCCCCCAGAGCGCCATCAACACCTCGCATTCCTCCGTATAACTCCGGCCCGGAGGCCTTGATCTCCCCCCCATGGGAAGGTGCGGGGGACACGGGAAGGTGCCGTCGCTCCTCGGCCGCCGGGGTCGGCTCTCGTATCCATAAACCGTCAAGACGGGAATCCTGAAAATCGGCGAGGTTTCTGACGAGCGATGCGCCGCCGGAAGGTTCAAGAACATGGTCACCTATGTGGTCACCTAATAGGTCACCATGTCGTTCATCCGCACCGTCGACAATCACGGCCACCCGACCCGCCAACTCGTGGAAGCCTACTGGGACCCGAAAACGAAGACCAAGCACAATCGTATCTTGCGACAGCTCGGTCCTGTTCGGCCCATCTACCGATTGAGGGAACCGCCGACCCCGGCGACCCTCCCCCTCGAGCCACCTCACTTCGGCCTTCTTGCCACCCGCATCCTGAGTGGCACCCTCACGCTCACCCACATCATCCAGGCCGTCCACGACATGGGCGAGGAGATGCCCACGGGCGACCTCGCCGCCGTCGGCATCCGCTTTGACCTCGACGAAAAAAAAACTCCGCGCCTCGAGCTCCTCCTCTGGCCCGCACCACCCTCGCCCCGCCCCCGCCCTGCCCGGCCGGTGGAACGTCCCGGGTGGTCCAGGGACAGCGCGAGCCCACCTCCCTCCTCACCCTCCAAGGGTCGGGGACGTTCCTCCTCGACGCGTGGGGCTTTAGCAGCTAATGGCGCAACCTATACATAGTCCACACTCCATGTCCTATCGATGGACATTTTGCTTCGCCCGGGAGAGGCGGCACGAAGGCTCGGCC
>JAJZDH010000120.1 GCA_021828665.1 Thermoplasmata archaeon | reverse complement strand
CTTGGAGGAGGAACGCCTTCCGGGGAGGGATGGCGGTCAGGCCGTGCTCTTGGAGGGGGCCGCATGCCGGGACCCGCCGACGGAGCCCGCGGTGGCGGTCGGCCCGACCCGGTGGAGCCACTTCGCATACTTCGCTTCCTTTCCCGTCACCGTCCGGTAGAACGTCTGCATGATCTCCCGGGTGATCGGCCCGGCCGTCCCGTCGCCCACGACGTAATGGCTGACCTCCCGGATCGGGGCGATCTCGGCATACGTCCCCGAGAAGAACGCCTCCTGTGCGGTGAGTAGCTCGTTGACGGAGAGCAGCTTCTCCACCACGGGGTACCCTAAGTCCTGGGCGATGGTCAGGATGGCGCTCCGGGTCACCCCGAGCAGGATGTCGGACTCGGGACCGGGCGTGTAGACGGTGCCGTCCCGGACCAGGAAGATGTTCTCCCCGCTACCCTCGGCCACGTAGCCGTTCTGGTCGAGGAGGATCGCCTCCTCGTACCCGTCCTGGGCGGCGTCGACGCCCGCGAGGTAGCTGTTCGTGTAATTCCCGACGGCCTTGGCGGCGGAAGGGATCGCATCGGAGTGGGGCTTGCGGAACGGGGAGATCTTGGCCCGGACCCCGGAATCGGAATCCTCGCCAAGGTATTTCTTGGCGGGCACGGCCGCCACCGCGAGGGAGACCTTCCCGGTCTGGTTCTTCACCCCGAGCGATGGCTCCCCGCGATAGATGATCGGGCGGATGTAGGAGGGGACGATCCCGTTCGCGATCTGGGTATCGTCGATCGCCTGGACGATCTCCGCCGCCGAGTACGGGACCGGCATCTTGTACAGCCGCGCGGACGTGAGGAGCCGCTGCACGTGCTCCTCCAGGCGGAAGATGGCGGGGCCGTCGGCGGTGGGATAGCAGCGGATCCCCTCGAACGCGCCGACCCCGTAGTGCAGGGTATGGCTCAGCACGTGGACCTGGGCCCGGGCGGCATCCACAATGGTCCCATCCATCCAGATCTTTTTGGCCTGATTTGCCATCATGGACTTCTTCCCGCCTTGCCCGGAGCCGCCCCTCGGCTCCCGACACTGTCGCATGGGAATTCCCTACTAAAAGGGTATGCGGCCGAACGAGTCTCCGAAGGACGTTTCCGTCGGTCGGGATACCACGACGGGGCTCGCTCCCGGCCCCCGGCCTTCGCTCGAACCCGGCGACCGGCGCCCGGGCGCAGGATTGAAATGAGCCGGGGTGTACCCCCCCGTCATGGTGGCTCACGGGAGTCGACTTGGAATCCTGGCCCTCGGTGCGGTCGTGCTGCTCCTCCTGGGGCCCCCGGGAGTAATGGGGGCGGTCCCACCGACCGGGATGGCTCCGGCTCCGGCAGGGGTGGCGTTTCCGGTCCCCGCCGCCGCTACCGTCGCCCCCTCCTCCGCCGCGCCCTCCCCGGCCGTCCTCCCCGTTCTTCCGTCCACCCTGGCCACCCCGGGGAATCTGACCCTGACGACGGCACCGCCGCGGGCCGCGGCCCGGCCGGATTCGGGTCAGCCCGTCTCCGCGGTGCGCGTCGCACCGGCCCCTTGGGTTCCGGACACCGTTCCGACGGTGGTGACGCTGGGGACCAATCTCAAGAATGCGGGGTTCAACCAGGCGGTTTCCCTGCCCAACGGCAGTTGGGAACGGATCATCCTCAACTACACCGGTCAGGTCGTCAGCAGTGTCTACGACTCCTCGTACGAGATGTGGGTCGATTCCGTTCCGGTCCTCTTCGGCACCACCCCCGAATACGGCACCTGGACCGTCCTCCAGGACCTGACGGAGTACTCGGTCCTGCTGCGGGGCACGGCCCATCTGGACTTCCGCCTCGGGGATGCCGTGATCGGGAACGGCTACTTCCTCACGAACCTGACCTTGAGCTTCTACCCCGCTCCCGCGGGGATGCCGCTTCCCGTCGTCCCTTCCGCCTTCGTTCCCCTGTTCGAGGGCTCGAACCTCGTCCCCTCGCGCGAGACCAACTTCACCCTCGCCTCGATCCCGAACGATGTGGCCAATGCCACCCTGGAGGTCTACGAGTACGGATTCGGACCGAACGGCCAGGACGAGTTCTGGTATCAGGACCTGCAGACCGGGTCCACCTACCGGGAGATCACCATCGCCGCGGACGGCGTCCCGATCGCGGCGGATTACCCGTTCCCCTTCATCAACACCGGGGGGATCGACCTCTTCCTGTGGCGGCCGGTGACCTCGGTGGCGACGCTGGAGAACCGTCCCCAGCGCTTCGACATGACCGCCGATCTGCCCCTGATCGAGGGAGCGCACAACTTCACCGTCAACTTCACCGGCATCTCGCCCGGCAGCAGCTGGTTCGTGGACGCCGACCTCGCCCTGTATCTCAACCCGAACGTCACCGGATCGACGCTGGTCACCCACAATGCCTCCGTCACGGCGTTCCCGCCCGTCACCCACGGCGCGGTCCTGGAGGAGCGGGGATATGCGAACTTCTCGACGGAATCGGTCCTCAACTATGCGAACCGGTCCACGGTCCAGGTCCTGGGCTCCCTCTCCGAGATGTTCTCGGCGAACATCACCCAGGCGAGCCTCGACGGCGGCCTCGTGACGTGGAAGAACATCTCCCAGGTTTCCCGCGTGTCGGGCACGACCCGACTCTCCGGCCCCGGGGGGGTGGAATACCTCAACCGCACCTTCGCCGCTCCGTTCGTCGTGGACCTCGGCACCCGGGAGGTCCTTTCGGCTTCGACGTACCCGCTGTATGCGAACGTGACCACCTCCTTCCTCCATGCCTACCAGATCTGGGAGGAGAACTTCTCGGAGACCGGTCCGACCGGCGCCACCCCGCTCCGGTCCGACCTCGAGAACGGCATGATGGACGCCAACGGAAGCTGGGTCGGGGAGTACTACGTCACCGGTCCCTCCTCCTCGTCCCTCATCAATTTCCTCAACATCTCCTCCCACAATGTCCGGCAGTTCCAGTCCTCCCTGTACCTGGGGGCCCGGACCCTTTCCTACACGCACAACGTCACCTCCGTGGACACCGGCGCTTCCAGCGCGACCGCCATCCCGACGGTCACCTCGAACGCGGTGGATTCCCCCATGCTGCTCCTCGGCTCGATCTCCCGATCGATCTCCGACCGGGGCGCCCCGGTGACCCTCTTCCTCGACCCGTTGGGCGGCCGGGCCCCGTTCACCTACGAGTGGACCGCCTTGCCACCGGGATGCGCGTCCACCGACTCCGCGTACCTCGTCTGCCGGCCGAACGCGACCGGCCCGTACCCGATCCGGGCCACCGTGCAGGACAACCATGGAGACAACGCCTCGGCGACCGTCGGCAATCTTCTGGTCCTCGCCGATCCCACGGCGCAGCTCGCCGCCTCCTCCAAGGGGATCGACCTCGGCGAGACGCTCAGCATCAACGCCACCGTCCTCGGCGGGATGGCCCCATTCACCTGCGCCTGGTACCTGGGCGGCGTCCTCACCGCGCCCCCCGGAAGCTGCTCGACCCCGTTCTCCACGACGCCCTACGCCCTCGGCAACCTCTCCATCGCGCTCGTCGTCACCGACTCCGAGGGGGTCAACGGGACCGTCAATCTCACCGTTCCCGCGGTCCGGCCGGTCGCCGTCTCCGTGGTATCGGAGAGCGGGCCGCTCCGGGCCACCGAGCCCGCTGGCGCCATCCTCAACCTCTCGGCCGAGATCGTCGGCGGCATCGGCCCGTACAACGTGAGCTGGTACGAGAACGGGGCGCTCGCCCGGCTCGGTACCACCTTCAACGTCACCGTCGGGGCGGCGGGCAGCACCGAGCGCGTGTACGCCACCGTCACCGACTCCGGCTCGGGATCGAACGCGAGCGCCCCGCTATCCATCACCGCCGCCACCGCTCCATCGCCTCCGGCACCGACGAGCAGTCCCGGAGGTCCTTCCGCGCTGGACCTCGCGCTCCTCGCCGCGGTGGTCATCCTGGTGGTGGGCCTCATGGCAGTGTACGCGCTGCGGCGCCGTCGCGCCCCGTAGTCCCCGGCGCCGTGGTCCCTCTCCGCGCCGCCGGAATCCCGCCCGCAGGACCGACTCCGGCCCATCCTCGCGGGCGGTGCCGCCCTCGGTCCCCCACCCGATCCCGTCCACGCCTGCTAAGGGCGCCGCGACGAGGGCGCTCCTCCAGTCGAGGGCGGCGGCGAACCGGTGGGCTCCCCGGCCTTCGAGGGTCCTGCCATCGGCCGTCCCGGAGAGACCGGCCCTCCCGCACGGGTCCCCTCCTTCGGGGACCTCCGCCCGGGCTGGAACCTGCCCGCGGGTTTCGGTCGGTCCGGTTCCCACGCCCGACGCGAGAGTCCACATATACATATGAATATGAATGAATGAATCTCGGACCACTCCGGCCGGTCCGATCTCCGGCCCGAACCGGCCCCCGTCCCCGGAGCCGGGCCCCCCGGGCACCCACCGATCGCCGTCGGACGGCTCGGCGGTGGACCGGAGCTCGCCGCAGCGGGTGGACCGGGTCCCCCGGACCCCCGGAACGGCTCGCGGACCCTGCCCGATACACCGTGCGGAACCGCTCCCGCGTCCGTTCCCTCGAGCCAGCGCCGAGAAGGAACTCCCCCGACGTCGGGAGGCCCGGGGATCCCCGCCGTTCCGGTCCCCGCCGTCGGGGGGCGGCTTCCGACCCCACCTCTCGCCATCCCGCCCTTTCCGGCCCCGACGGGGACGATCGGGCCACTACGGGGGCTTCTTGTCCCCAGAAAAGGCCCGGAAGCCGCCTGGGACCGTTATGCCCCCATCGTGGAATCCCACGAGGAGGGTCCCTTCATGGAGCACCCCCTCTTCGCCGAGGGAAACGTCCCGGATTCGACCGAGGGGGGGATTTCGGGCACCGACGGCCCCTCACCCTTCGACGGTGAAGGAGCGGCCTCCGTCGACGGAGCGAGCCCAAAAAAGTCGTCGTATAACTGGGGTTATACGACTTCTCGACGGAGATACCCGTTGCGGCTTGAACCTGGCTTCCCAGGATAATCGACAATCACCGCATTCAAGACACGTGAGTAACGCACATATACTTATTAATTATCATTCATGAACGACCACGC
>JAJZDH010000119.1 GCA_021828665.1 Thermoplasmata archaeon | reverse complement strand
TAAGGTGATGCGCGGACCCCCCCCGCGCCCGCCGGGCGGGGCCGGCCGGGCCGCCCGCCGGCGGAGGGGGCCGGAGCTCCCCCTCGGACGCCACGGGGGCCGGTCGGGCCCGTCCCCACAGGTTTAAACCCCCGAAGGGCCCGTAGGGCGACGCATGGCCTCGGAGCCGGGCGGGGACCTGCGCATCCTGGAGACGCGGGACGAATCGCTCAAGGGGGCGATGATGGTCGTGGGGTTCCCCACCCACGGGCTCGTGGGTTCGGTGGCGGCCTCCTACCTCGTCCACACCCTCGACATGGGCGCCGTCGGCTACGCCATGAGCGAGGAGTTCCCGCCCACCGTGATCATGGAGGAGGGGATCGTGAGCGCCCCGGTCCGGATCTACGCGAGCCGGCTCGTCTGCGGGCCGGACCGCCGCTGCGACCAGCTCGTGGTCGGGCTCTCGGACATCCAGCCGGCGCCGGAGATGCTCAACCGGTTGAGCCGGGCGTTCCTCGACTGGGCGGAGAGCAAGGGGATCCAGCTCGTGGTGGCCATCGAAGGGCAGCCGCTCGAGGACGAGGAGGCGGCCACCGACGCCCGGATCGTGGCGATGGCGAACCGGGCCGGAGGGCCGCTCCTCGAGAAATATCGCTTCGAGCGGGCGAACGGGGTCGTGACCGGCTTCGCCGGCGGCCTCATGCTGGCCGCCCTCGGCCGGCCGATCCCCGTCCTCTGCCTGGTTGCCCAGGCGCACAAGGAGTTCCCCGATGCCCGGGCCGCCGCCAAGGTGATCGAATCGGTGAACCCGCTCGTGCCGATGCTCGTCCTCGATACGAAACCGCTCCGGGAGAAGGCCCGCCAGATCGAGACGCAGATGCGGCGCAGCCTGTCCCAGCAGCGCCAGTCGCTCTCCGCGCTGCGGCCTCCCGAGCCGGCGGGGGCGGGTGAGATGTATCGCTGAGAGCGTTCCCGCCCCGTATCTCCTCCGGGCCGGGTCGGAGCCGCCCCCGCCGGGGGGATCGCTGCGCCCGTTCGTCCCCTCGGACCTCCCCCGGGTCATGGAGATCGTCGCCGAGGCGCTCCGGGAGCATTACGAGCCGGCGCTCTACCTCAGCCTGAGCCGACAGTGGCCGGAGGGGTTCCTCGTCGCCGTCGACCCCGACGGGGCGGTGGTGGGGTTCCTCCTCGGCGTCACCCAGGTCGAACGGGAGGGCCGCATCCTCATGTTCGCCGTGGACCGGGGGCACCGGACCCGGGGCATCGGCGCCCGCCTCATGACGGCGTTCCTCGACCGGTGCCGGGAGCGCGGGCTCGCCCGCACCACCCTCGAGGTCCGGGTGAGCAACGCGACGGCGCTCCGGTTCTACACCCGGTTCCGCTACTCCGTGGTCGACCTGCTCCGGGGGTACTACTCCGACGGCGAGAACGGCTACCAGATGGCGCGGGATCTCCCGTAGGAGAGCTCCGGATACCTCCCCCCCCCTTCCCCACCCCGACGACGGCGCGGCGTCGTGGACCTCCCCGCCGCCGCGGTGGCCTCCGGGCCTCGGCCCGGGAGCCCCCCCCAAAGGAGGCAGGCCCCGGACTTCCCGGAGCCCGGGCCGGGCCCGTCGCCGCCGGGGGTCCCGCGGGAGGTCGCCGGGGGGATCTACCGCGACGGCGAACCGATCGCTCGGGGCCGTTCGCCCGGCCGCTCCGGCACCCTCCGGCGGAACGGCCCGCCGATCGGGACGGGGTGCCTCACCGCCCGAGGCGGGAAGGTCGGCCGCCGAGCCATCGGGTCGGCGGGGCGTCCCGGGGGCGTTCCCCCGCTACGGCCGCGGCCGACGGGGTCGCCCGGCGGCGGCCGGCCGGCGCCGTCGCCCGGCCGGGCGGGGACCGGTGTCGGCGGGGTCCCGGGCGAGGAGCGCCCGGAGGAGCGCCTCGTGCTTGCGCTCGTCCGCCTCGATGCTGTCCCAGAGGATCCGCATCATGCCGCCGAGCTTCGACCCGAACTCCGGGGCGCCCGACGCCTCGGCGGCCTGCTCCCGCCGGATCAGCAGCGCCACGTCGGCCCGGGTGATCCCCGTGGGGGCGCTCGACAGCACGCCGCGGTCGAGGTAGCCGCCGAGCGACGCCACGATCTCGGCGTGCCGGAGGCTGTCGGAGGCGATCTGCCGGAAGAGCGCCCGGGTGAGCTCGTCCCGCGACCGCTGGGCGAGCCGCATGCAGTCGGAGACGGCGTTCTGCTCCCCGCGGATCCGTCGACGGAGCTCCCCGGGCAGCCGCCGGCGGATCTCCGGCGGCAGCCCCTCGAGCCCCGTCGGGGCCGTGGCGGGCGGAGCGGTCCCCCCCCGCTCGGCGAGGGCGACGGCCGCCTCGAGGATCGCCCGGGCGCCGGGCCCTCCCGCCAGGAGCCGCTGGGCGGCCCGACGGGCGATCCGCCGCACCGGTTCCCTCCCGAGGTACTCCGACACCGTCGGTCCGAGCCGCTTCCCCGAGAGGTACTGCGAGACCGACGAGGGGACGAGCCCGAGGAGCTCCGCCGCCCGCCGCTCCGAGAGACCGGAGCCCTCGACGAGCTCCCGGGCGACGAGGGCCTGGACCACCTGGACCGAAACGATCGGCGACGGCGCGCGCTCCCGCATCGGCCCCGCGCGAGCGCGCCGGGCTACATGAGCGCGGCGCGGGGGCCGCCGGGCGGCACGGGGAGCCCGCCGGGTCAGATCGCGTTCACGAGGAATCCCACGAGGAATCCGATCATCACCCCGAGGTAGACGAGCCGGTGGCGCCGGAGCGTCGCCTCCCGGGATTCGAGCGGGCGGAGCGCGATCCGGAGCATCGGCAGGAGCACGTAGGCGATCGCCCCGATGGCGGCCGCATCGAAGGCGAGGAGGAAGGTGGGGCTGCTCCAGTGGTACCCGACGAGGCCCCCGAGCACGATCGGCAGTCCCCCGATGAGGAAGAGCCCCGCCATCCGGGACCGGCCGCTCCGGGCGGCGGTGCCGAGGAAGGGGGCGGCGATGGGGAACCCCTCGGTGACGTTCTGGAGGAAGAAGCCGACGAAGACCACGGCGAGGACGCCGACGCTGCCGGCCTGCCAGTTCACTCCGAAGACCAGCCCCTCGGTCAGGTTCTGGAGCCCGATGGCGACGGCGATCATGAGCGCGGTGCGGTGCGGATCCCCCTCGGCGCCGGCGGCGCCGCGCGGCAGCGCGTCGACGGCCATGAGGGCGAGGAAGGCGACGAGGAAGGCGCCGGCGACGAGGAGCGCCTCCGAGGGGTCCGCGACGTAGCCGCGGGGGTAGAGGATCGGGGCGACGTCGGCGAAGATGTCCGCGAGCAGGAAGAGGAGGATCCCGATCGCCCCGGCGATGAGGACCACCGCCCACCGCCCCTGGGCGCGCCGGCTGTAGACGAGGGGCAGCGACAGGAAGATCGACAGCCCCATGAGGAGGGTCAAGCCGAGGAATTCCGGGAATCCGTCCATGGAGCGGCCCCGGGAAGGATTCCGGGGGGTCCCTTAAGCGGTCTGTCTGTGATGCAGCGACAACCGGAGTTCACCGTGTGAACGGTCGCGGCCGGCCGGGGCGGCCCCTCCCGCCGCCGGTCGGCCCCCCCGGCCGGTCGGGGCCCGGCGCGCCCTCCGGCGGGACGGTCCCGAAAGGCTAAAGGGGCCGGGGGCCCCGGGGGAGCCCCATGGCGGGAACCTGGCCGACGGCGCGCGACCTCATGACGCCCCGGCCGATCACGATCCCGAACGACGCCCCGCTCTCCCAGGCGCTCGGGGTCATGGAACGCCGGAAGGTCCACGAGCTCCCCGTGCTGCGCCGGAAGAAGCTCGTCGGGATGATCACGCTCGAGTCCATCGCCCGGCGGACCAACCTCGCCCTCTCGACCAAGGTCGAGCACCTCATGATCCTGCCGCCGCTCATCACCGAGGGGACCCCCTACCCCGAGGTCGCCGAACGGCTGCTGGCCGCCGGTCTCCGGGCCGCCCCCGTCGTCGGGCGCCGGAACGAGCTCGTCGGCGTCATCTCCCGGACCGACCTCATCCGGGCGCTCCCCGGCGTGCACGGGATCGGCGAGCACCGGGTCGAGGAACTCCAGAGCGCCCCCGGCCTCATCGTCTCCGAGGGGGACCGGCTCGATTCGCTCCTCGGCCAGCTCCGGATCCTCGAGGAGCATCCGCTCCCCGTCATCGATGCCAAGGGCCGCCTCGTGGGCGCCGTGGGGGTCGCCGACCTGACCCGGGTCTTCTGGCGGCCGGTCGCCGGCGGCAAGGGGGACGCGGTCCGGCACGATCCGCGCTCCCGCCACGCCTTCGAGGTCGATGTCGGCTCCATCATGCACTCCCCCGCCGTCACCGTCCCGGTGGGCACCACCGCCACCGCCGCCGCCCGGCTCATGACGAAGTCGAAGGTCTCGAGCGTCTTCGTCGTCGAGGAGGGCCGGCCGGTCGGCGTGGTCGCCCAGGGGGACCTCCTCGGCCTCGCCGTCGGCGCGGCCGCGACGCCGGGTCCCGGGCGCGGCACGAGCTCCGACGTCTACGTCCAGATCCACGGGCTCCGCGGCAGCGGCGACCCCCAGACGCTCCTCGAGATCGACCGGGTCATCGCCCAGGGGCTCCGCCGGATCTCCCACCACGTGCACCCGCAGCTCCTCAGCCTCAACATCAGCCCCCACGCGACCCACCGCGCCGGGGATGCCACGGTGCAGGCCCGCCTGCACACCGACCACGGGATCTTCTACGCCACCGACACGGAATGGAACTATCTCGTCGGGATCGCCCTCCTCATGGACGAGCTCGCCGAGCAGGTCCGCCGGATGCGGGAGGAGACCCGGAGCCAGCGTCGCCGGGCTCCCCGCCGCCCCGGGGCCGAGGCCGACGAGACGGTGGGCTCCCCGGAGCTCGAGGAGAAACTCCTCGAGATGACGGCCGCGGCGCCCCGCCGGCGCCGGTAGGGGTTCGGGCCATGATGCCGGGCGGCCGGATGCATCCGCGCCAGATGCAGCTCATGATGAAGCGGCTCGGCATGACCTCCGAGGGGCTCCCCGGCGTCGAGGAGGTCGTGGTCCGGACCGCCACCGAGGAGTTCGTCTTCGACGCCCCCGAGGTCGCCGTCCTCACGGTGCAGGGGGTCACGACCTACCAGATCGTCGGCACCCCGCGGCGGCGGCCGCGCGGGGCGGCCCCGACCGCCCCCGCCCCGCCGCCGCCCGGCCCG
>JAJZDH010000118.1 GCA_021828665.1 Thermoplasmata archaeon | reverse complement strand
GCCCCGCCCGGCGCCGGGCGCCGGGGGCCCGTGGGGCCCCGGCGCCTCCCGCGCGGCGGAGGTCGGCCCGGACCGCCTCCTCCCGTCCCGCACCGATCGTGCCGGGCAGCATCCCCCGGCCGCCGGAGGGGATCGCCGCGCTCCGGATCGAGCACCCCCGATCACAGGCGGTCTGCCGCGGATGCGGACGGATCCTGGAGGTGGCGCTCGCGCTCGAGGAGCTCCAGGGCCTCGCCGCGCTCGCGGAACGGGCCCCCGAGGGATGGCGGGTGGACGGGATCTCCTTCACGCTCATGGGCGCCTGCCGGAGATGCCGCGAGGGCGTCCCGGGACCCGAAGCGTGACCTCCGCCCGCGGCCGATCGGAGCCTTCCCCGTGATGGGCTACCTGACCGCCCCGCGGTTCTGCTTCGGGCCCCAGGCGCTCGAGCAGGTGAGCGCGCTCGGATTCTCCCGGGTCGCGCTCGTGGTCGCCCCGGCGCTGCGCCGCCGGCCGCAGGTGACCCGGATCGAGGAGGAGCTCGCCAAGATCGACGCCCGGACCGAGATCCTCGAGGGCCCCCCGGGCGAGCCCACGCTCGAAGAGGTCGAGGCGCTCGCGGAGCTCCTCCGCCGGTACGGTCCGGACGGGATCGTGGCGCTGGGCGGCGGCAGCCTCCTCGACGCGGTCAAGGGGGCCTGGATCCGGTACGAGCGGCCGGAGCTCGCGCTCGAGGAGATCACCCCGCTCACCGATCTCCGGCTCGGGTCCCGGGCCCGCTGGGTCGCGGTCCCGACCACCGCGGGCAGCGGCAGCGAATCCCACGGGTCGGCCCAGTTCCACCGGGGCGACCGCCCGCTCCTGGAGATCGGCTCCCGGGAGCTCGAACCCGACTGGGCGCTCCTCGACCCGGCGCTCCTCGAGACCCTCGCCCCGGCCCAGGTGGCGGCGGGCGGCGGCGATGCGCTGGCGCATGCCCTGGAGGCGATCGCCTCGGAATGGGCGAACCCGTTCACCGATGCGGCGGCCCGGGAGGCGATCGGCCGGCTCCTCCGCGACCTCCCCCGGGCCCGCAAACGGCCGGGGGATCCGGAGATCCTCGCCTCGCTCCAGGCCGCCGCGGCGCTCGCCGGCGTCGCGGCCGGGAACGCCCAGGCCGGCGCGGTCCACGCCCTCGCCCACGGTCTCCAGGCCGCCGTCGGCCTCCCCCATGCGCCGGCCGCCGCGGCGCTTTTGCCGTACGTCCTCGAGTTCAATTTCGATGCGGCCCGGGAACGGTACCAGGGGCTGGCGGGAGTCCTCGGGACCGCCCCGGTCCAGAACCGCCAGGCGCTGGCGGAACGGTTCCACCTCCTCGCGGAGCAGGCGGGGTGGCCGCGCTCCCTGGCCGAGGCCGGTCTCGATCCGGAGCGGTACCGCTCCCACCGGGACCGCATCCTTACCTTCGCCCGGAGCTCGGCCGCGCTGGTCGGGAACCCGCACCTGCCGACCCCGGCCGCCCTCGGGGAGCTCCTCGACCGGGCCGTCGCGGGCCGCCGCGGGGCGCCCGGCGCCCCCCATGCCACGGCGTAGCCATCGGAACGTCTATAGCAACTATATTCCTACTTAGATTACCCCTATAACGCCGGGCCGTCTCGACGTCGCCGTGGGCGCGGCCGCCGGCCCGATGCCGGGCGAGATCCTGGATCGGCTCGATCGCTCCGGGATCCGGGGGTTCCACCTCCGGACCGTGGTCGTCGCGGGGATGGGGTTCTTCACCGATGCCTACGATCTCTTCGTCATCTCGCTCGTCATCCCGATCCTCGCCGGTCTCTACGCGGGCGGCAAGTTCGACCTCACGACGACCGGCCTCCTCGGCGCCGCGGCGCTCCTCGGCGCCGCCGTGGGCCAGCTCGTCTTCGGGCTCCTCGGCGACCGGCTCGGCCGGCGCCGGATGTACGTCATCACGCTCGCGATCATGGCGGGCGGTGCCCTCGGGAGCGCCCTCTCCGTGCCCCTCGGGATGCTCTCCACCGTGGAGGTGCTGATCCTCTGGCGGTTCGTGCTGGGCGTGGGCATCGGGGGCGACTACCCGCTCAGCGCCACGATCATGAGCGAGTACGCGAACGTCCCGAGCCGGGGGCGGCTCATCGCGAGCGTCTTCGCGATGCAGGGGTTCGGGCTCCTCGCCGGGTCGGTGGTGACCCTCGGCGCCGTCTTCCTCCTGCCGTCGCTCGCGCTGGTCTGGCGCGTCGTCCTCGCCTTCGGGGCGGTCCCGGCGCTCCTCACCATCTACTTCCGGTCGCGTCTGCCGGAGACCCCGCGCTTCAGCCTCGCCTCGGGGCACCCGGAGGAGGCGGCCCGGACCGTGGCGCACCTGACCGGCGGCCCGGCAACCCAATCGGCCGCCGCCGTCGGCCCCGGCCCCGCCCGGGTCTCCTTCCGCCGGTTCCTCGGCATGTACGGCGGCCTGCTGCTGGGCACGGCGGCCTCCTGGTTCCTGCTCGACATGGCCTACTACTCCACGAGCATCTTCAACCCGGAGATCCTCCGGGCCATCGGATTCGCCGGGACCGGGGGGCTCCCGATCGCCGCGACGGTGCGCGACCTCGCGCTGGGCAACGTGCTCATCGCCCTCCTCGCCGCCGTCCCCGGCTACTGGGCGGCGGTGGTCCTCATCGACCGGGTCGGTCGCCGGCCGCTGCAGTACCTCGGCTTCGGGGTCATGGCGGTGGCGTTCCTGCTCCTCGCCTTCGCCTACCAGCCGCTCACGGGGATCCTGCCGCTCTTCCTGGTGGTGTACGGGGCCACCTTCTTCTTTGCGAACATGGGTCCGAACACGACCACCTTCGTCTACCCCAGCGAGGTGTACCCGACGCTCCACCGGACGACCGGCCACGGCATCAGCAGCGCGGCCGGCAAGCTCGGGGCGGTCCTCGCCGTGTTCTTCTTCGCCTCCATCGTGGCGGCCGAGGGGCTGCCGTTCATGTTCGGGCTCCTCGCGCTCTTCGCCTTCCTCGGGTTCGTGGTGACCCTCCTCCTCCTGCCGGAGACCTCCCAGCGCTCCCTCGAGGACGTCTCGGGCGAGGACGAGCTCGCCCTCGTCGTGCGCCGGTTCTCCACCTACCTGAGGGCGCTGTCGCTCACGGTCATGGAAGGGGCGGTGGCGCTCCAGGAGCTCCTCCACGACCCCACCACCGACACCGCCCGCCGGGTCGCCCGGATCCGGGCCATCGAGCACGCGGCCGACGAAGAGGTCCACCGCATCTACGTCGAACTCAATGCCCGGGAACTCTCGGCCCAGACCCGGGGGGAGCTCGGCAACCTGGCGAGCGCGCTCGACGACATCCTCGACGGCATCGAAGGGGTCTCGGCCCGCGTGGAGACGTACCGGCTCGACCGGGGACGGCCGGCGCTCGACCGCTTCACGGACATCGTGGTCCGTTCCGCCGACCAGGTCGGCCAGGGGATCCTCGGCCTCGACGAGCTGTACCGGGGCGGGACCGCCCGGCTCCAGGGCTCCATCGTGGAGGTGAACCGGCTCGAGAACGAGGCGGACGATCTGCTCCGGGAGCTCCTGGGGGAGCTGTTCCAGAGCCGCGACCCCCTCGAGATCCTGAAGTGGAAGGACCTCTACGAGCGGCTCGAGGTCATCACCGACCGCTGCGAGGACGTGACGGACATCTTCCAGGACCTCGAGGTCCGGTACGCGCCCCGGCGGTAGGGATCCGGCCGGTCGGGGAGCCGGCGCCCGCCCGCCGCCTCGGGGGGA
This sequence comes from Thermoplasmata archaeon, assembly GCA_021828665.1. GTDB lineage: Archaea > Thermoplasmatota > Thermoplasmata > Lutacidiplasmatales > UBA184 > JAKIVR01. The sequence continues at coordinate 1,496 of JAJZDH010000118.1, read as the reverse complement.
TCCGCCCCGGGGCCTAGGCGGGCCGGGGGCGAGGGGCCTCCACCGCCGCCTCGGGGGGGTCCCCCTCGACGGCGTGGTTGATGGCGATCTCGGCGAGATCGCTCGCGTACAGCGCGCTCCGTTCCAGGCTCTCGAGGACGTAGGCGAGCGCCACGGCGATCCGGCCCCGTTTGGAGCTCAGGAGGTGCAGGATCTTCTCCCGCTCGGCGGTCATCCGGGCCGCCTCGTCGAGGACCGCGTTCGCCCGGGCCTCGTCCTTGCCCTCGAGCGCCTCGAGCGCCTCCTCGAGGCACCGGGCCGCCACGGCGTGGAGCCGGTCGAGCTCGGCCACGAGCGGCGCCGGCATCCGTTCCCGGCCGAGCATCTCCACGGTGGAGGCGATGCGCACGGCATGGTCGGCGATCCGCTCGAGGACGCGGGAGGCGAGCAGGTAGGTCGCGCACTCCGGAAGGGTCAGGCCGAGCGTGCTGAGCGCCCGGGCGTCCCGGAGCGCGGTGGTCACCTGCTTGCCGACGAACCAGTGGAGCCGGTCGACCTCCCAGTCCCGCTCGACGACGTCGCGCGCGATGGCGGCGTCCTGCGCCCGGAAGGCGGCCATGGCGTCGGCCTGCATGGCGCGGACCATCTGGTGCATCCTCCGGATCACCGACGGGATCGGCAGCGGGTTCGGTCCGATCACATCCTGGAGGACGACGGAATCGGCCGTCTCCTCGAGGATCTCCGGGCCGATCATCCGCTGGGCGAAGCTCCGCACCACGTCCCGGGTGCGGGCGCTCATCCGCCCCGGAGTGTGGATCTCGAGCAGCGGCGCCCCGCCGATGTACTCCGCCACCAGGCGGCGGAAGAGATGTTCCTCCTCCGTGCCGTTCTCGACCTCGATGCGCCGCTTCACGGGGGCCCCGCGGGGTCCCGCCTCGGCGTAGAGCGTCAGCGTGCCGTCGGAACGGGGGGCGAACTGGAGGACGTCGCCGGCCCCGAGGCCGCGCGCGGTCACCCAGCTCTTGGGGAGGGAGATGATGTAGGTGGCGCCCCCGGTCTTCTGGATCCGGCGGCCGTGGAACCCGCCGCTCGCCCGCATGGGGTGGGACCATCTCCGGGATACTATATAGATACCGACCGGCAACTCCGGTTCCGCCGGCGCGGGGCGGGACCGCGGGGGTCGCGGAGGGAGGAGCCCGCCGGGACGTCGACGGGAGGGATGCCGTTCACGGCCGGGCCGCGCGCTCCGAACCCCCTCCCGGCGCCTCCTCGCCCGCGACGACGGGGAGGAGGATCTTCCGCTCGATCACGGCGAGCGTGACGGAAAGGGTCGACGGGGCCACCCCCATCCGAAGGGCGAGCTGCGTCAGGGAGACCCGGCGGGGCTCTAACTGCTAACGGCGGCTTTGAAACCCAACCCCCCTCTCGCGTAGGTTTCGTTTCACGCGCCAGAGTTCTGTTTCACGACACCGGGCGCGGGGCCGAGGATGGACGGACGTGCGCTAGTGGGGTGTTTC
>JAJZDH010000117.1 GCA_021828665.1 Thermoplasmata archaeon | reverse complement strand
GGAAGGTGGTCGGCGACGATATGGTATCGTGGTGCGCCACCGCCGTCAGAACGGCGGCCGCCCGGACCGGTCCGTGCCGGCCGGCCGGGTGCGGTCAGCTCGCCCATCATTCATCATGCATCAGCCGGTTCTAGGTGTCATCATCCCGCACGGACGACGGTAAGGGGCACGGCCGGCGGGCCGGCATCGGCTTCCCGGCCATGGAGGGGCTCACTCCTCCCCCATGGTCCGGGGTTTGGGGATGAGCTTCGGCTGCTCGGCTTCGGTGGGCATCCCGGAGCGGCCGACGACGATGTCGCAATCCTTCCAATTGATGCCGACGGTCACCCGGGGGAACTGCACCTTGAGCGTGTAGCTCGCGATCTTCCCGATCACGAGGCCGGTGGAGCCCTCGACGAGGTTCGGATTCATGATGGAAAGGTCCTTGGTGAGCACGACCTGGGTTTGGCCGATCACCACGCGGTCGAGCTCGGACCTTTCCTGCACGGCGGGCCGACGATCGGCCCCGGACTCTTAACCTCTTGGACCGTTTTCTCGTTCCGGCCGGCCCCGGAACCGGAACGGGGCCCGTCGAAGGGTTCTTAATCGCCCATCCTGTGGCCGACCGGGCAGCCCACCTCATGGCAGACGTTGGCCCACCGGGTACGAAGTCGAAGAAAGTGGTCCATCTGCGCATCGATCCCAACGACGAATCCATGACCTTGGCGGACGTCTTGGCGAAGATCCCGGAGATCCAGAAGGAGCACCCGGACCGCGAGGTCTTCTGGGACGGAGACGAGTACGCGATCTGTTCGTTGCCGAAGCGTCTCCGCGCGCCTCCCTCCACCCACTAGGGACCGGCCGATGCTTGGCCGCCCGTTGTTCCTCCTCAACCTGAAGACCTACCCCTCGGCCATGGGGGCGGGGGCCGATCGACTGGCGACGCTTCTCTTCGCGCGCGCCGGGGAGGCCGGGATCCCGGCGACCGTGGCCGCGGCGGCCGCGGACCTCGGTCGCCTGAGCGCGCTCCAGCGCGGGCCGATCCTCGGCCAGCATATCGACTCGATGGAGGCGGGGGCCCATACCGGATTCCAGGTCGCCGAGAGCCTCTCCGCCGTCGGAGCCCGAGGATCTCTCGTGAACCACTCGGAGCATCCGATCCCCACCGGAGCGGTGGGGGCCGCGGTCGATCGGCTCCGCTCCCTCGGGCTCGCGTCGGTGGTCTGCGCCGCGACTCCCGAGAGGGCGCGGCGGCTCTGCGCCTTCCACCCCGATTACCTTGCCATCGAGCCTCCGGAACTCATCGGGGGCTCCGTCTCCGTATCCGAGGCGCGGCCCGAACTCATCGCCCGGGCCGCCGCCATCGTCGCCGAGCATTCTCCCGGCACCGGGCTGTTGTGCGGGGCCGGCGTCCGGAGACGCAGCGACGTCCGGCGCGCCCTCGACCTCGGCGCGGTCGGCATCCTCGTGGCGAGCGCCGTCGCCACCGCGCCCGATCCGGTGCCGGTGGTGGGCGATCTGCTCTCCGGGTTCTGACCGCCCCGGCGACCGGCGGGGGTCCCTCCCGGGATCACACGAGGCGGTATTCGCGCCGGCGGGAATCCACGAGAGAGGCCCCTTCCCGGATCAATCCCTGGCGGCGGAGCTCGACGAGCGCGCTCTGGACCGTGCGGCGGGGCAACCGGGAGAGGCGCATGAGCTCGCTCTGGTCGAGACCGCGGTACGTTTCCAGGAGGTAGTAGAGGAATTTCGTCGCCGGGGGCCCCCGGATGGCCCGGCCGCTCCGGAGCGCCCCGAAGGTGTCGCCGCGGAGACCAAGGCGCTGCGAGGCGAGGGGGGCAATGGAATGCATCGCCACGTTCCCGAGGTTGGTGTCCCGGCCGAGCTCCATGAGGAGGGCAATCTGCTGCGCTTCGTGGGGGGCCTCGAAGATCAGCTCCTCGGCGGGGTGTTCGGCCGTGATCGTCCGGACCCAATCCCACTTGATCGCTCCCTCCCCGTCGTAGATCCCGACTCCCCGTCCGCTCTCGCGGCTTTCCAGGATGACCTTGCGGGGGTTGAGGGTACGGGCGTGCTCGAGACGGTCCAAGGTCTCCCGGAGGGAGAGCTGGTTCTGGGGATTCTTCTTCCCCACCTCGATGAGGACGTCGAGGCCGCGCGCCCGGACCTCGTGGCAGAGCTTTTCGATCTGGCTCCGGGAGAGGTCGATGACCCCGTCGGAGATCTCGATCAGATCGAACCCGAGCTCCCGGGCCTCGTCGAGGAACTGCGCGGAGCTCTCCCGGACCACCGCATATTCGAGAAGCGTGCCTCCGGTCGATACCTCCAGGTGGCATTCGTGGTACCGTCGGACCCGGTTCCGGACCTGCTCGCGCGGCAGCAGGAGCGGCAATCCCCATCCGATCTTGACGATGTCCACGTAGGGGGCGAGGGGGCGGATCTCTTGGGGGCCGTCCGACTGCAGGCGGTCCAGTACATGGGTCACGCCGAGGCGGCGGGGACGCGCCGGCTCCGGAGCGGCCGAAGGAAAGAACCTCGGGCCCGACCGTTTCGGCGCCGTCGCTGCCGTCAATCCCCCTTCCTCCACGCAATTTTGGGCGGAGGTGGTATTTCAGGCCTTCCGTGCGTGGACCCGCGGCACGGCCTTCCGGCCGACCGGCATCCGGGCCACCGACCGAGGGTCCTGCCGCCGGCGCCACGGCCCCGTCCCGGGTGCGCCGCGGCCCACCCGCCGCCCCCTCTCGGTCCATGGTCCTCTCCCTCTTTCCCGAGGGGATCTCGAGAACTCCCGTCCGGGGACGGCCACCGGTTCCCGACCGGAAGGTGGGGGCCCCGGCCGGGGAGGAGGGATGCGGATCGACCGGGGGGCCGCCGCCGAAAGCTTTTCTCTACGGCCGGGTCTTCGAACCGGCGGGAGGATGCGGTTGGCGGAGACGATCGACGTGACCTTTCCCGATGGGAGCCGGCTCTCCCAGCCCCCGGGACGGACGGCGGGGGAGCTCCTGTCCGCGTGGCATCCGGAGAAGGCGGCCGAGTATCTGGCCGCCCGCCTGGACGGTCTCCTGATCGATCTCGCCCGCACGGTGGACCGCTCCGGCCCCCTCTGGCCGGTCACCTTCGAGGACCGGGTCGGTCGGGAGATCCTCCACCATTCCGCCGCCCATGTCGTGGCCAAGGCGGTGACCGTGGCCGCTCCGGGATCCCTTCCGACCGTCGGTCCGGGCTCGGAGGAGGGGTTCTATTACGATTTCGACATGCCGCCCATCACGCCGGAGCTGTTCGAGCGGATCCGGTCGGTGAGCCAGCGGATCGTATCCGAGGACCAGCCGTTCGAGCGCCGGGAGGTCAGCCGGGAGGAGGCGCTCCGCCTGTTCGCCTTGAACCCGCACAAGCGGGGGTACGTGGAGAAGGCGGCGGCCGGCGAGGGGATCACCATCTACCGGACCGGCGACTGGATCGACCTCTGTCGGGGTCCCCACGTTCCGTCGACCCGGTGGCTGGCGGGACTGTATCTCCTTGGATTCTCGGGGGTGACGCAGGGCGGCGCGCCGGGCGGCCTCCCCCTGCAGCGGGTGCGGGGGGTGGCGTTCCCGACGCGGGCCCTTCTCGAGGAGTACCGCACCATGCGGCGGGAAGCCGAGGCGCGGGATCATCGGATCCTGGGCTCCCGTCTGGAACTGTTCCACTTCGTCGAGGAGGCGCCCGGGCTCCCGTTCTGGCTGCCCCGGGGGATGATCGTCCTGCGGGAGCTCGAGAAATTTGTCGGGGAACACCTGCGGGATGCCGGCTACTCGGAGGTGCGGACCCCGCTCCTGTTCTCCTCCACTGTGTTCGAGACGAGCGGGCATTGGGAGCATTTCCGCGACAACATGTTCCTCACCTCGGTGGACGGGAGGCCGTACGGCGTGAAGCCGATGAACTGCCCCGGCGCCATGCTCGTCTTCCGGGCGCGGGCCCGGAGCTACCGCGAACTGCCGCTGCGACTGGCCGAGTGGGCCCCGCTGCACCGGCTGGAGGCCAGCGGCACGCTCCACGGGCTCACCCGGGTCCGGGGGTTTACCCAGGACGACGCCCACATCTTTCTCACGGAGGAGCAGATCGAGACGGAGGTGCGGACCCTCCTTCGGTGGATCCGGGAGGCCTTCTCCACCTTCGACCTGGCCTGGAAGCTCGAACTGTCCACCCGGCCGGAGAAGTTCCTGGGCGAGATCGCGCAGTGGGACCGGGCCGAGGCGCTCCTCCGCGGGGTCCTGGATTCGAGCGGGGCGCCGTACCACGTGAATCCGGGCGACGGGGCGTTCTACGGGCCGAAGATCGATGTCTACGTGCGGGACAGCATCGGACGGTCGTGGCAGACCGGGACCATCCAGGTGGACTACCAGCAACCGATCCGGTTCGGCCTCGAGTACCAGGGCGCCGACGGGGGGCTCCACCGGCCCATCGTGGTGCACCGGACGGTCCTCGGGAGCTTCGAACGGTTCACCGGGATCCTCCTCGAACATTGCGCCGGCCGCCTGCCGCCCTGGCTCGCGCCGGTGCAGGTCCGCCTCCTTCCGGTCTCCGAGCGGCATCTCGCCCGCGCGGAGGAACTGGCCCGGGAGTGGCGCGGCCAGGGGATCCGGGCCGAGGCCTCCGATTCCGCGACCACCCTCTCGAAGCGGGTGCGCGCGGGCGAGGTCGAGAAGGTCCCGTATCTCGCGGTCGTGGGCGACACCGAGATCGCCACGGGGCAGGTCACGCTGCGCATCCACGGGGAAAAGGCCCCGCGCGCGCTCGCCGCCGCCGAGGCCGCCGCGCTTCTCGTCGACCGGATCCGCCAGCGGTCGTTCCGCCCGTAGCCACGACCGCTACCCGAGGCTGCGGGGGGCGTCGCGGGTCCGCCCGCGGAGCGCCGTCCGCCGGGCGTCGGTGAAGACCTGATCCAGCCGCGCGCTCTCCAGCCGATGGGATTCCCTCAGATGGGCCCTCAGACGGGGAAGGTCGAGGAGCTGGCCGCAGAGGGTGCATTCCAGCCGGGACCGTCGACGGGAGATCGCCTCCCGGTCCCGGGGCGAGAGCGACTGCATCGGGTTCCCCGCCGAGGGACGGAGCCGCCCGGCATATCAAACGCTCGCTCGAAAGCCATGGCGGGACCGTCGGCTTCTCCCGACGGCGGTCGGAGGCCAACCCTTTAATACCCGCCCCATAGAGCGGGACGACCCCACGCGAGGCGCGCAATGTCGTATACGGCGTCCCAGATTGAAATCGCGATCACGATCGCCGCCCTCGTCGGTCTCGCCTATGCG
>JAJZDH010000116.1 GCA_021828665.1 Thermoplasmata archaeon | reverse complement strand
GGAGGATGACCACTTCCCGTTTTTGTTGAGTACGGGTATTAGTTCCTCTACTTGAGCGGAGGGGGTCGGGGGGAGGGTTCGCGTCCTTCATGCCGCCGCTCCCAAGCCCTCGACTTGCCTCATGTGCAGGCCGAGCAGCACCTCGACGGGGAGCTTCCTCTGGAACGCCGCCTTCGGGGTCTCGAACATCTCCAGCCACAACGCGTCGTGGATCTCCCCGTTGTACCACTCGATGAACTCCCGCAGCGTGGCGAACCGCCACCGGTGCCGGTCGTACTCGTACCACAGGCGTTCGAGCTTCCCGTTCGTTTGGGGATTCTGGAGACGACTGACCACGTGGCAGATACCCTGTCGGGCCAGGTACTCTTGGAACCGTCCGGGGGTCGCCTCCGGACGGTCCGACTTCGCCGATACGAAGAACTCGGTCCCTCGGTCGGTGTTCAGCTCCCGAATCGTCAGGCCCCAGCTCGCCGCCACTGCCAGCGCCTCGTCGAGCACCTCGATCGCGTGGTCCGTGCTCTCCTCGGCAAACTCCCCTCCGGCCAGGACCATTCGGCTCGCGTCGTCCTCGTAGAGGATGACGTGGGGGTGGAGGAGCGACGTCCGGTGGAAGTCGGTGTGGAGGAGCGATCCCGTGTGCTCCCGCTCGTAGCGGCACCGACCGCGGGGCCGCTGCTTGCGGGGGTTGGGAACCGACCAGCCCCGGCTGCGGACATAGAGGTGGACCTTCTGGTGGGGGATCCGAATCCCCCGACTCGCCAAGGCTCTCCACATCTTCGTGGCTCCCCGGGGAGAGCGATTGTGTTCCTCGTCGATCAGGCGCTTCTCCTCCTCGGTCAAGGGGGGACTCGGCGGTCGACGACGAGGGTTGAGGCGGGGCACGACCCCCGACTGGCGCCACCGTTGAAGCAGTTTTCTCAGCCAGCGCGGGGTGACTCCCCAGCGAGCGGCCAACTGACCTACTGTCTCGGGAGGGCGAGCCCGCCCCTGCGCCTGGCGGACCAGCCATTCGATCCGACGGTCGGTCAACCTCGTCACGAGGGGGACGGACGGCGCGACACCGAAAGCCGCGCTCCCCCTGGACCCCCTCTTTCCACTGGAGGGCAGGTCCCCCGCCACCTCGCTCGGACACGGAACTAATTCCCGTACTCCAGAGAAGGGCGGGATCACTCGGCCTTCAGGTAGCGGGACGCCACGATCGTTCCGATCAGCAGGATAGCCGCGGCGAAGAGCGCCAGGTATCCCAGATCCACCGCCGAGAACGTATGGTAGACGACCACGTCCCGGCCCAGTAGGGCGGCGTAGGTGACCGGGTTCCCCTCGGCGATCGTCTGCATCCAGGAGGGGTAGTTGGCGGTCGGGAAGAGCGCCCCGCTCGCGAACATCAACGGCATCGTGATGAAGTTCGCGATGACCCCCGGCGTCTGCCAATCCGTGCTCGACGCCGTGATCGCGAGGAACAGGGCCGAGAACCCGATCCCGAGCAGCGCGAGCCCCGCGATCCACCCGCCCCACATCCACGCCGGAGCGGAGATCGTCACGCCGAAGGCATAGGCGGCGGCGATCATCACCGGGATCTGGACGAGGCCCCGGGTGGCCGCGCCGAGCGCCTTCGCGAGGTAGACGGTGGCGCGGCTGGTCGGGGTGAGCAAAATGCGCTTCATGAACCCGAACCGCTTGTCCTGGATGGTGCTCATCGCCCCGAACATGCCGATCGACAGCATCGAGGTGGCCAGCACGCCCGGCAGCAGGAACTGCACGTAGCTGGTGACGGCCGCCTGGCACCCCGGGTTCGAGAGCCCGCAGAGGAGCTGCTTCAGCTCCGCGAGCGGCACGTTCTCGAAGCTGGCCCCGAAGAATGCGAGCCACATGAACGGCTGCACGAGCGTGATGACGATCACCCAGGGGTTGCGGAACGTCTTCAGCAGCTCGCGCGCGTACAGCCCCCAGAACTGACGTCCCTGCGCGACCCAGTCGCCGCCGGGCCGCCCCCACCACCCCAGCACCCGCCGCTCCGCGGCCTCCTCGGCCGCCGCCGGCGTCATCGCTGGGCCCTCCGCAGGTTGGCGTAAAACTTCCGGTAATCCGGCACCTCTCCGGCCGTCGAGTCGATGCGGCTGCCGGTGAGGTCAATGAAGACGCTCTCGAGGCTCGGCCGCTCGACGTTCACCCGGTGGATCGTACGGGGATCAACCCGGGTCAGGATCGCGGCGAGCGTCTCGTCGGCGGAGGCGACCCTCAGCAACCAGCCGCTCCCCTGAGACCGCGCCGATTGCACCCCGGGGAGGGCGAGCAGCTCCGCCTCCGCGAGGGGCGGTCGGGTCTCGAGCTCGATGAACTCCGCGCGGACCCGCGCCTTGAGCTCGTCCGGGGTCCCTTGGGCCACGAACCGGCCGTGATCGATGATCGCCACGTGGTCGCAGAGCGCGTCTGCCTCCTCGATGTAGTGGCTCGTGAGGAGGACCGTGACCTGGAACTCCCGGTTGACGCCGCGGATCATCTCCCACAGCATCCGCCGCGTGTTCGCGTCGAGGCCGATCGTCGGCTCGTCCATGAAGATCACCTCGGGCTGGTGCAGGAGCGCGAGGGCGATCTCGAGCTTCTTGCGCATCCCGGTCGAGAACCCGCCGACCCGGTCGCTCCGCCGGTCGTCGAGGTCGAAGTAGCGCAGCAGGGAGCGGGCGCGATCGGTCCATCCGGAGATCCGCTGGAGCTGGGCTTGGAGCCACAGGTTCTCCCAGGCGCTCAGGTCGTCGTCGAGGATCACCTCGGCCGCAACCCACCCGATCCGCTGCTTCGCGTGCATCGGTTGGCGGCGTACGTCGAACCCGGCGACGTACGCCGAACCCTCCGTGATGTCGCTCAGCCCCGTGAGCAGCTTGATGATCGTGGTCTTTCCCGCCCCGTTGGGCCCGAGCAGCCCGAAGACCCCCCCGGCCGAAACCTTGAGGTCGACGTGGTCGACCGCGGTCAGCCGCCCGTAGACCTTCGTGAGGCCCGTGGCGTCGATCGCGGCGAGCGTCACCGGTGGCCCCTCGGTACGGCCGACTCGGTCGGCGCCGGATCCAGGGTCGCCCCGCGGGTCGCGCCGACTCCGTGTGCCTGCCCCAACTCGCCCCCCCCGACCCGAACCACCGGGACCGGGGCAGTAGTTAGGCCCACAGTCAATCGTCGCTGACCGACGGGCGCGGGACCGACCGACCCGCGGGGGGCGGGACCCGGACCGCGGCCCCACCGGGTCAATCCGGGATGACTGGACCCTTAAGCGTCCCGAGGGATTTGTTTTTTCGGTGCGAAACCATGACCGGATACAACTTCGCCTGCCGGGGGATCGGGATGGACTGCGGGTTCGAGATCCGGGGCGCCTCGAGCAAGGTCGAGGCCCTCGAGCAGGTCGTCAGCCACGCCAAGCACGCCCACCAGATGGCGACGATCGCTCCGGATCTTGCGAAGAAGGTGGACGCGGCGATCCACCCGTAGCCCACCGCGGAACCTTTTCGGCCCCCGGCCGGGCACATCGGTCGGGGACCCGCCCTTCGGAATCGCGGGATCCCCGGCTCCCGAGGGAGCTCGGACTAGGCGCGGTCGACCGTCAGCGGGATGCGACGCGACACCCACCGCAGCAGCAAGACCCCGGGAACGGCCGGCGCCACCAGCAGGAGCCACTCGTAGAGGGGGTCGGCGACCGCGGAGAGCACCACCCCGCCGAGGAAGATCGCCGCCAGGCTCGCCGCGTTCTGCACCGCGGAGAACCCGCCGTTGTAGGCCCCGATCTCCGCGGGAGGTGCGAGGTTCGACGGAAGGGTCGAGGTCGGAATGGAGAGCAGGTTCTCACCGAACGTGAGCACTACGACCGCGACAAAGAAGGCGGCCGTCGGCAGGAGCTCCCACCGCGCGGAGGCCCCGAGAAGGAGGAACCCGGCCACGTAGAACACCCCCCCCAGGATGGCGATCGTGGTGTGCCTCATCCCGAGAACTCCCCGGGTGGTCGGGGCCTGGCCCACGACGACGACGAGTCCGTTCAGCGCCAGTCCGATGCCTAGGATCGCGTACGACACCCCCAGTTTGTTGTGGACGAACAGCGAGAACGTGACGCTCCACTGGGCACTGGTGACCGCGACCAGGCAAAACCCGGCGGCGACCCAAAGGGCCGTCCGGTCCTGGGCGAGCAGGCCAAGGCTCGCGCGCAAAGATCGCGGGGGGAACGGGGCCGCTCCGGCCGGGACGGGGGCCGTCCCGGCCCGCAGCGCCCGATCGTACGGGGACGGACGGAGGAACCCGGCGACGAACCCCGCGGCACCGGCGATGATGACGGCCGCCATGGCCACGGCGCCGGCAAAGCCAACGAAGGCGACCAGCGTGCCGCCGAGCGCGACTCCGGCGGCGAACCCCGCGTTGAAGCTGACGCGGTACCATGTGAAGCCGAGCGTACGCTGCGAGCCGAGCGACCAATCGGCGATGTAGGCGGAGAATGCCGCCCCGGTGGCGCTCAACACCGCGCCGCCCACCGCGGCGGCGGCGATCGCGAGGGCCAGCGATTCGATCGAGAAGGAATAGGCGAGCACGGCGGTGAAGACGGCCTCGGCCACGAGGCTCAGCACGATGAGTCGGCGCCGCCCGCCCCGATCGCTCCAGAGCCCCCCGATGAGGCCGAACGGGAGCTGGAACAGCCCGACCCCGAGCAGGATCGCGCCGATGTCGAAATAGCCGACATGCAGGATCGAATAGAGGAACAGCGCGAGAAACGGGCTGTAGATCGCCGCGCCGAAGGTCCGGATCGCCATCCCGAGGGCGAGGATCCGGAGGTCGCGCTCCACGTCAGGACGGGGTCTTTCGAGGTTATACTAGGTTGCGCACGCGGGAGGACTGCCGGCGGTGCGTTTCCCCGGTCGAAGGGAGGGAGGGTCCCGCGGTCTATCTTGCGGGGTCCCCGGGCGGGATCGGTGCCGCGCCGCCGGACAGGGCGCAGTGACTGCCGGTCGGGGGATTCGAACACGACTGGTGGGTGGTCGTGGTGGTGGTACCGGGGGTGGACGCCGGCGTCAGGGCGTTCAGCACGACGTATCCGACCACCCCGACCGCCACCACGCAGACCCCGATCAGGAGGACCGCGATTCGGGCGGATCCTCGAGGGGAGAGCCGGCGGCGGTGCGGGTGGGGCGGGGGTGCGCTCTTCGGGGACGGGTGTGGGGCTGTCATCGAACCTCTCTAGGCCCCCGAAGGGCAGAAAAGGCGTACACGTCCGCCAGCGGTTCGAGGGAAATACTCTACC
>JAJZDH010000005.1 GCA_021828665.1 Thermoplasmata archaeon | reverse complement strand
ACCGGGAGGGAGCCGATTCCCCCGGACCGGTATTCGCGACCCGATCCAAGACCCCCGTTCCGGCCGGAGCCGGGACCCGGAACGAACCGTTTCGGTCGCAGATTCATAGGGGCCCAGGGGGGTACTTCGGCGAAGTACCATGGAGCCCCCCCGCCGGCGTGAGGTCGTTCTGGAAGGGAACCGGGTCGTCGCCCCTTCGGTCCATCTCCTCTCCTTCCGCACCGCGCCCGGGGATATCCTCACCTTCGACCCGGGACAGTACATCACCTTCTTCCTGACGCGGGCCGGCAAGTCCGTCCCCCGCTCCTATTCCTTCTTCTCCACCGCGGGATCGGTGGACCGATTCGACCTCCTGATCCAGCAGGTCCCCGATGGGTACGGATCGACGCTCCTCTGTTCCCTCGAGGCCGGGTCGCAACCGGTCCTTCCGGCGCTGGCCCCGCTCGGCCGCTTCCTCCTCCGGCCACCGGGAGGACGGGAGGTCGTGTTCGTGGCCACGGGGACTGGCGTCGCCCCGTTCCTCCCGATGCTCACGGCGCTTCGGGCCCAGAGTCCCGGGACCCCGACCTGGCTCGTGTTCGGAGAGCGGCACCGCGAGGACCTCATCGGCCACGACGAGTTCCTCGCGTGGACGAAGGCGTGGCCGGCGTTCCATTTTCTGCCGGTCCTCTCCCGCCCCCCCGCCGATGGAAGCTGGAAGGGCGCGGTCGGGCATGTGCAGGAGACGGTGCGCGATCGGTTCCCGGATCTGTCGAACGCCCACGTCTACCTCTGTGGTGTCCCGGAGATGGTGAACGAGACCCAGGCTCTGTGCGCGAAGTTGGGGTGCCCGAACGATCAGGTCTTCGTGGAACGGTACTGACACCGGCCGCACCGGGCGGCCCGGAGCTCCCGGTCGGCGGCCGCCGGGCGGGGCCGGGCCCCCCGATTCCTCGCCGCCGGTCTCACCGGGCCGTGGTGGCCGCCAGGAAGCGCTCCACGTTCGCCTCCAGGGCGGCCCGGGTCCCGGCGTGGTCGGAGAACCGGCCGGAGAGGCGCCGGTCCGCCTCGTCCGACAGGACCGAGTCGAGGCAGCTCAGCGGATAGGTCTCCTCGTACGCGACCGCGTCGTGGTCCTGGCTCGCCAGTTCGATGAGAGCGGCGCCGACCGCCGCCCGGCAGGATTCGTCCCCGGCCGCCCACCGACCGATGAGCGCGATCGCATCGTGGGCCCGCCCGCGCATCTCCTCGTGGCCGAGCCGCATCCGGTCCAGATGCGGGCAGCAGGCCGGCAGGGCCACCGCGTCGGCCTCCGGACGGAGCTCCCGGTCCAGCTGGGCGGCATGGACGCGGTGGAGGTACGCGTCCAGGAGCCCCACCCCGTACCGGACGGTGGCGGGTTCTACCGGCTCCCCGTGGCCGACCCGGTCGCCGACCTCCACGAGACGTTCCAGCAGACGTTCGGCGATTTCGTGCTCCCGGTGCAGTTCCTCCAAGGCCCTTTCGGACGGCATCTTGGTTTCCCCCCGGCCCTCGCTTGGCCGGACCGGTAAGGGGGACTTCGCCGCTTAGGCCGATCGCCGAACCCGTTCGCCGAGCGGTGCCGGGGCGGTCCGGCATCGGGGGCCTTGGAGCGGGCGCGGTGGGAGGTGGTGCCGGCCTCCGGGGAGGGGCGGGCCGGAGCCTCCGTCCCGTCCGGTCACGGGGTGCCGGGGGTCGGTGCGTCCTCGGCGAACCGGAGGATCGTGGACGGATCCGGACCCAAGAGTTCGGGTACGAGCGGCACGTAGACGCGAACGGCCCCGGCCCGGGCCCACGCGTCGAGCCGTCCGAGGAAGGCCCGGATCGCCGGGGCCCCGTGGAGCGCCGCCAGGTACTCCACCTCCTCCAGGATCACGACCCGGACCGATCCTTCCCGCACCGCGGTCCCGACGGCGGCAAGGATCCCGTCGAGGTCGGACGGGGCCACGGAATTCGGCCGGCCCGAGGTGGCCAGCCACAGGAACCGGACCTCGGCGGCTCCCGCACCGGCGGCAAGGGCCCGGGGGAAGAGGCGGCCGATCCAGAGTCCGGGGGTACCCCCGTCGAGCGCCGCGAGGAACCGCTCCCAGGAGTCCTGGCGGTCGGCCCCCACCCGGATCTCCACGCCGACCGGTGCCGGCGGCGGGGCGGCCGTTGGACCGGCCGTTGGACCGGCCGGTGGCTCGGCCGGCAACGGGGTCGATTCCGGAACCGGGGAAGTCGGCCGCGGCGCTCCATCGTTCGGGGCCACGGCCCGGAGCGGTTCCGCCGCGGGGGGAGGGGCCGGGTCCGACGGGATCGTCGGCGGCGCGGGGCGGAAGGGAGCCCGCCCCTCCGACGCCGGGTCGCCCCCGATCCCCTCGGCGGGGAGGGTCGCTCCCGCACGGTCGGAGGGCATCGCACCGGGAGCGAGGGGGAGGGCGGAGTCGCGGGGGCGCCCCGCCGCCGGGACGGTGGAATCGGGCGGTGCCCCCCGGGGGGGTTCGTCGGGGTCGGCGGCCTCCTCGACCTCCGGCCGGACGGGAGGGGGTTCCGGGTCGTGCCGTCGCGTTGCGGCGGGAAACACCGGGGCGGGCCGATCGGGCATTAGGCGCCCCAGGAGCTCCCGGGTCAGGAGGGGGCCAAAGCCGGGGAGTTCGGCGATCCGAAGCGGGTCCCCCTCGGCGAACGCCGTCGGGCTCTGAAACCCATGGTCCCAGGCGATCCCGAGCTTCGCCGGTCCCATCATCGGCCGGCCCACCGCCCCATCGAGCTCGGCGAGGAGGGACCGGATCCCGTCCGAGCGGGCCGTCTGCTCCTCCGAGAGGTAATCGGCGTCCCCCGGGCTCGCGGCCGGGAGGACGGACGGGAAGGGGGGCTCCGCGGCGGCCCGACGGACCCTCCGCTTCTCGCGGCGCCGCACCGGCGACTGACCGGGAATCCATACCTGAAACCGGTCCCCGCGGGGGAACCGACCGTGGGTGGTCTCGGAGGGCCGGAAGGGGCGCGCGGTGTCGGTGACCAGGACGGAGGCGATGCCGAGCTCGCGGGAGAGGTGGGGGACCGCGCGGAGGAGCTCGGCCCGGTACGGCTCCTCGGCCCAGAGGAACAGTTTCGAGGGGCGGTCGCGGTCGGGGCCGGCCCGCCGCAGGCGGCGATCCACGTGCCGGGCGACCCGCGCCGCGTTCGGGGAGAGCGGGGACGCCGGCGGTCGGGGGCCGAGAGCGCCGGCGGGAAACTCGAGATAGAGCTCCGTCGGCCCACCCGCCACCTCCACGAACCCGTCGGGGAGCGTTTCGGAGAGATCGACCATCGCCGGGGAGATCTTCACGGCAGGCTGCCCCTCGATCGCCACGGCGAGCGTCTGGTTCCGGAGCGCCTCGCGGACCCGACGGGGTTCGAACTGCTGGAGCACGGAGAGGATCCGGCGGTGGTAGGCGGGGTAGGCCCGCTGGATCTCCTCGGAGTTCCAACGGACCTCGACCCGGCGCCCCATCCACGGCTGCTCCGGGGAGGCGATGGTGACCCGGCACCCGCCGAGGAGACGCCCCAGGATCTCCTTCTCGGCCCGGATTTGCTCCGCGTCGGCCGATTCCCTCACGACCACCACCGCCTGGATCGGCACGGCGGCCGGCGGGATCCGGAACCGCCGACGGGCCTCCCGGACCGCCCGGACCGTCCGCCCCCACCGGTACAGGGTCGCCTCCGCCTTCGGATCCAGGGCGGACTCCACGATCGGCGAGAATCGCCCATCGAACACGCTGGAGCCGTCCTCGGTCACGACCCGATGGATCGCCTCGGCGACGTGGGGAACCACGGGGGCGCCGAGCTCGGCCATCCGGGGAAGGACGTGGTGCAGGACCTGGAAGAGGGTGGCCGGTCCGGCGCCGCCGGCGGGCTTGCGCGCGGCGACGAGCGAGAGGTACTGGTCCCGGAACGGCCCGATCTGGAACCGGGCGAGCGTGTCATACCCCTCGCTCCAGGCCCCGCGGTCGTAGGCCCGGAGGACCTCGAGGCGCATCCGTTCGAAGGCGGCGAGGAAGACCCGGTCCTCGGGGAGGAGCTCCGCGAGGTGCGGGGCGATGCCGCGGGAGTCCGCTTCCCCCCGGTGCGCTTCCATCTGTTCGAGCAACGGGTGCGATCCCTGCCAGACCCGGTGGAGCCGGTGGGTCTCGTCGACGATGGCCTGGGAGAGGGTCTGCCGGGTGGGGGGTCCCGAGGCGAGCCGCACGAGCGCGGCCCGGACCGCATCGGCGGGCGGCGGTTCGGTGAGCCCCTCGTCGGAACCCTCCGGGGGGATCGTCTCCACCACGAGCAGCCGGAGATCGGTCGGGCGGGCCCCGCTCGCCTCCGCCGCGGCGAGCTCCCGGAGAAGCTGGGGGCGGAGCCGACGTCGGGGGAGGATCAGCCACAAGGGCCCGTTGACCGGAAGCGGAGTGGACTCCGCCCATCGGACGAGCGCCTCCTCGAAATCGGCGGTGAGCCTCCGACGGACCGGGGTGGCGGGGGCCCCGGCGCAGTCGCACCCCGGAGGTCCCGGAGGCGGGCCGAGCCGGCCGCAGGTGGGACACTCCATGAGCTCGGGGTCGAGCGGCGTGACCGACCGTTGGCCGGTCGTCACCGGCCACCGCGGCATCTCCTCGCGGTCGGGGAACGGCTGCCCCGGGAGGAGGCGGGCGAAGATCGCCCGGGGGCCCGGGCCGAACTGGGAGAGGTCGAGGAACCATTCCCGCGACGGGACCCACTCGAGGGCCGTGCCGCAGGTCAGGCACCGGGGAACTCCGCACCACTCCGGGAAATCGCACAGGATCCGGCCGTCCTCGGTGAGGTCCCGTTCGAGGAACGACTCCGCGGTGTCGCGCGGAAGGCCGCTGTACTTGTGCCGCGGCTCATCCAGGAGGTTCCCCGTCGCTCCGAGGATCGGCCGGGCGAGGAGTCCGAGCTTCCGGGCCACGACCGCGTCCATGGGGCCGTGGGCCGGCACCAGCGGGGCGAGACCCGTGCCCCGATCGTCGACCTCGAGCGTCCCGAGGAGCGTCCCGGCGGGGGCCGGGAGGTCCCCCAGCGCCGGCATCTCGTTCCGAAGCGGGTGCGCGTACCGGCGACCGGCCCACTCCGCGCCCGGGCGTTCCTCGAGGATCTCGAACCGGCCGTTCGGGAGGCGGGGCCGGAGCCGCTCGAGCCCCTTGCGGGAGACGAGGAGCTCCTCGCTCCCCTCCCGCCGGTCGAACCGGACCCGGAGATACGGGCGGGACGGATGGATCAGGATCGCCTCGGTGCCGAGGAGCTTCCAGAGCGCATCGGTCGCCACGACGGCGGCGAGCGGCGGGTCCGCGTCCGCGAGGGCGAACCGGACGAGATAGCCGGCCCGGAGCTCCTCCGCGTGCCGCATCCGGTCCGGGCCGCGGACCTCGCCGCACCTCGGACAGGCCGGGACGGGAGCGGCGCCGGCGCGCAAGCGGCCCGTCGCCGCCAGGGCGCCGAGACGACGTTCGAGGGTCGCGGCCGATTGGGGGCGGCGCGTCGCGCAGAGATCCGACCGGCCGAACCACACCCCGTAGTGGTCGAGTTCGGAGAGGATCTCCGCCTCCTCCCCGGGAGCGGCTCCCGGGAGCACGTAGAGCGTCTGGCGGGCCGGCGTGCCCGTGAGGCGGAGGTACCGCGCGGCGACGTCCGCGATGACCAGCCGCGCCAGGTCCGGGACGGGGAGGGCGGCCTCGAACGGCACGGCCCCCACGAGGAGCGTGACCGATCCGGCCGGATAGCTCCGTTCGCGCGAGGGCGCCGGCAGCCCCCGGGCGGCCCAGAACTCGCGGGTCTCGCCCACGAGGGACTTGCTGTCCAACCGGTCCGGGAGTCTGGGCATCGAGGAGTCGGTGGCGGATCCGGGTCGGGCCACCGGGTACCTCGATGCCCGGGGGAGGCCAAGAACCTATGGGTGGCGCGTCGGCCGCTCGGGGAAGTCCGCCCCCGCCGCCCCGTCGGCTCCGAACCTCCGGAGCGTCCCGGCCGGCGCGGGGGCGGCGGGAGGGATCTTCGGCCCATGGCATCGGCACCGCCCCCGGGCTCCGGTCCGGCGCGACGGACCCGTGACGCGTCCTCGCATCCGGTCCCGTCCCGGGGGGCCGCGGCGGGACCCTCCCTCATGACCCGACCGGCGCTCCCGGCTCCGCGGCCGGCGGCCCACGGGCCACGGCGGGGGTTGGGGCCATGGCGATTCCAGTCGTCTTCCTCCTGCTCCCGGCGCTCGTCCTCCTGCCGCCGCTCTTCTTCCTCCTCAATTCCATCCTGTCGCACCGCCATCGGCCCGTGGCCCCCGGGCCGATCGGCGACCCTCGGGAGGTGACGATCGTCATCCCGGTGTACCGGGAACCGCTTCGTGGCTTCGAGGCGTGCTTCGCCTCGGCCCGGGCGCAGGGGTCGCCGGTCGTGGTGGTGGGGGACGGAGAGGAGGAACCGTACCGTCGCCCGGTCCTCGACGGGGGGGCCGGCTGGCTCCGCACCGAGGGTCATCGCGGCAAGAAGGCCGCGCTGGCGGTCGGGCTCACCGCCGTCACCACGCCGTGGGTCCTCTTCCTCGACAGCGACACGACCCTGCCTCCCGGCGGGGTGGCCGCGCTGCGCGCCCGTTTCACGGAGGGTGTCGGCGGGGTGGGCGCCAACCTCACCGTCCGGGATACGGGTCATCCGGTCGCCCGGGGCGCCGAGTTCGTGGAGCGCTCCCGGGAAGTCGTCCTGCGCGCCATGTCCTCCCGGGGGGCGGTGATGTACCTCGACGGCGCCTGCGTGATGTACCGTACGGAGGCGATCCGGTCGTACGTGGCCTCCGCGGAATTCCAGCACCTCTCCGTCCTCGGCCGGTCGAGCCGCCTCGGGGACGATTGGTTGCTCACGGACCACCTCCTGCGATCGGGGTACACCACCGTGAAGTCGTACGAGACCCAGGCGACCACCACCCCGCCCTCCGACTGGTCCGGATTCGTATCCCAATCGGTCCGCTGGTCCCGCTCCGGGTGGATCCGCCTCGGCCGTACCCTCCGGGGTGGCCTCCCGGAGGGGCTCGGCCGGTTCTATGCCTTCGAGTTGATGATCAGCTACTCGCTGCCGCTGTTCGCGCTCGCCTCCGGCCTGGGGCGGCTCCGGGAGCTCGGCCGGATCGCCGGCGCGGTGCCCGCTCACCTCGGCCCGTTCCTGGTCTCCCTCACCGGCCTCGGTGGCCTCACCGCGAGCGGGCCGTATTTTCTCCGCGCGCTCCTCTCCGTCGCGGCGATCGCCGCGGAGGCGATCTTTGCCTGGACGGCCGTCCGCCGGCTCGCCCACCGCCGGCTCTCCACCCTCGCCTGGGGCGGGGTGGCCACGGCGATCCTCCTCGCGGCGTCGCTCTACGGGCTCGTCACCTTCTGGCGGGCGCCGACCTGGCGTGGGGCCCCGACCGGTGTCTCCGGCGGGACGGGACCGGGCCGCGGGCTCCACCCAGCCTCCGGACCGTAGCGGTGCGGCGGCGGGTTCCACCGTCGATCGGCCCGGGGAAAGGCCGCCCGGCCGGCTCCTTGCGGATCTTCAGTCACCCTCCGGGGGCCGGGGACCCCTCGCCGCGTTCCGCCGGGGAGGCCGGATCCCCGACCGGGAGTCCCTGGACCGTGCGCCGTCGGCACCGTGGCCCGGATCCCGACGTCGGGCGCCCGCCGCCCGCGCCCGCGGCTCGGGCCGGGTTCCGGCCACAAACGCTTATGAACCGGCCGGCGTCCCGGCCGTCGGAGAACCCGGTACCATGGCGTGGACCCAGCAGGAGGTGCGCGAGCTCAAGGAGGGCCGGTACCTGATCGTCGACGAGGAGCCGTGCCGGATCCTGAGCATCCAGACTTCCAAACCGGGAAAGCACGGGGAAGCGAAGGCCCGGATCGACGCCGTCGGCATCTTCGACGGATCCAAGCGGTCCGTCGTCTTTCCGGTCAAGCACAAGGTGCTGGTGCCGCTCATCGGCAAGCGCCAGGCCCAGGTGCTCTCGATGACGGAGGCCGAGGTCCAGCTCATGGACCTCGAAAGCTACGAGACCTTCTCCCTGCCGATCCTGCCCGAGACCAAGGACCTGCTCTCCCCCGGCGCCGAAGTCCAGTTCATCGAGGCGATGGGCAAGCGCCGGATCCACCGGACGTGAGACCGGGCCCGGGAACCGCGCGCGCGGGACGGTCCGCCCCGCGAACCATCACCATCTTTTATAAGGCGGCTCCGACATGATTTTGTCGACCCCGTAGCGTCCGGCCGCACGGCCGTTCCTTCGGGTCGGGGGTGGAGGTCACGACCGGTTCCGGCGGCATGGGGGCGTTGCCGTCCTCCCGGCTGACCAAGATCCTCCAGGAGAAGGCGGAGCTCCTCAAGAAGCGCCGCCAGGCGGCCGAGGCGCTCGCCGGACAGGCGACCGAGCGGGTCCGGGAGTTCGAGCAGGCCGAGATCGAGCTTCCCGAGGCGGAGGCCCGGGAAGCCTCCCTCAAGGAACTCGTCCGGCATTCCGATTGGGAGGGCGTCGAGGCCGGCGCCCGGGGATTCCTGGCCTACCTCGACCTGGAAGGGGCGCCGCGGCTCGACGAGCGACGGCAGCAGGTCCGGGACCGCGTGGCCCGGCTGGCCGACGTGGGCCTGCCGGTCGCCGAGGAGGTGCCGCCGCTCCTCGACGAGTCCGCCGCCTTCCAGGCCGAGGGCAAATGGCGCGAGGCGATCGACCGGGTCCTCGCCGTGCTCGAGGCGGTCCGGGCGGGCGAGGCGAAGTACGCCGATTCGCTGGAGTCCCAGTTCCGCCGGCTGGCCGCGTGGTCCGGGGAAACGCCCGACCACGTGGCGGTGGCCGCCGCCCGGAGCCGGCCGCTCATCGAATCCATCCTCTCCGGGCGCGGCAGCGACAGTCTTTCGGAGTACTACGCGACGCTCGAGCAGGAGCTGCCCGCCGTGGCCCGCCGGCGGGAGGCGACGCGGGCCGAGGCGGCGGCGATCCTCGGCAGCGCCGGCGAGCTCGGGGTGCCGACGGCGGAGGTGGAGGAGGCGCTCCGGAAGGAGCGGGCGGCCGTGATTACCGCCGTGCCCGAGCGGATCGACGAGGTGGAGGCGGCGGTCCGGGCCGCCTCCGACCGGGTGCGGCAGCGGCTCGCCCAGACCATCGAGGGGTACCGCGCGACGCTCGCGGACCTGGGCGCCGGGCCGGAGCTTCCCGCCGGCGGGCTCGCCCAGCTCGAGGCGATCTCGATCCGGATCCCCACCGCCCCGGGGACCGAACTCCCGGAGCTGCTCCGGGCGGCGCGGACGACCACCGAGGAACCGGTGGTGACGGTGGTGGCGGGGCTCCTCGAAGAGGTCCGCCCGAAGCTCGTCGAGGCCCGGCGCCTGGGGAGGAACTCGAGCGAGGTCTTCGGGGCGATGAACCGGGCGCGCGAGGCGTTGCGGCTGAAGATCTTCGGGGAGGCGCTCGCGGCGGCCCGCCAGGCGCTCGAGGAGGTCCTCCGCCTGACCGAGGACCTCGACGCCGCCCGGGAGGAGACCCGGGCGCTCGAGGAGCTCCTCGCGCGGCTCGCCCCGGGCCGGTTCCCGGCGGAGCCGTTCGCTCGGGCGCTCGCGGAGATCCGGGAGTTCCTCGACCGGGTCGAGCTCGGCCGTGCCCAGGACCGGCTCCGGGAGACGGTGGAGGCGCTCGGGGCCTCGGCCGTCCAGTTCTTCCAGGCGGAGCTCTCCGAGCTCGAGCGTCTCGGCGAGAAGGCCCGGGAGCTCGGGTTCCTCCCCGCGGAGTTCGCCTCGCGGTACGCGGAGCTCCGGGGTCGCCTCGACGAGGGGGCCCTCGCCGCGACCGCCGAGGGCCTCGCCCGGCTCCAGGTGGAGCTGCGGGCGGCCGCCGAGCCGTACGTGGTCCGCCGGATCGAGGAGATCGGCCAGGGGCTCGAGGAGATCCGGGACTCCCAGCTCGTCGACCCGGTCCGCCATCTCCTCGCCGAGGCGGAGGTGAGCCTCCGGGTCAAGGAGGACCTGAAGGGATCGCTCGACACCCTCGGCCGCGCGGTCCGGGAGTTCTCGGTGGCGTTCGCCCAGAACGCGTCGGCGCTCGTGGAGAGCCTGGAGGAGGAGCGGCGGCTCCTCGAGTCCATGGGCGGCACCGGCGACGAGATCCAGCGGCAGATCGACGAGGTCCAGCAGATCTTCAACATGGGCGACTTCGTCAAGGCGTTCCGCGCGGCCCAGGAGATCCGCACGCGGGCCCGCCAGCAGCAACTGCTCCGGAGCGAGGAGGGGCTCTCCCGCACCAAGCTCGCCCTGGTGGAGCTGAGCCAGCTCGGCCTCGACACCATGGCGCTCAAGGCCACCCTCGACCGGGCCTCGGAGGCGGCGCGGGACGGGCGGTACCCGGAGGCCTACCAGATCGCCCAGTCGGTCCTCGAGGCCGCCGGCCGGGTGAAGACGACCGGGCTCGCGCTGCTCGGGCGGATCGCCGAGGTCACCGAGCTCTGGGAGAATCTCCAGCGCTCCGGCGTCGAGGTCGCATCGTTCGGGGAGACGATCGCCCATGCCCGCCGGGCCGGCCAGGCGCTCGATTTCGACCGGGCCCGGCAGATCGCCGACGGTCTCCACGAGCAGCTCGACCGCGAGCTCGCCCGGTTCGAGGCCGGGCGGCTCCTGGGGGACGCCCGGGCGCTGGTCGAGGACGGCCGTCGCCTCACCCTCCCCGTGGACCAGTTCCTGCCCCGGATCGAGGAGCTCGCCCGGGCGCTGGAGGGGGGCGGCACCCGGGAGCTCTGGAACCGGTCCCGGACGCTCCACAACGAGCTCGTCGCGCTCGTCCGCTCCGTCCTCGAGGAGAACGTCCGGACCCTCGAGCGGGACGTCGACATCGCCCGTTCCGCCGAGCTGGACGTCGGCCAGACCGTGGAGCTCCTCGCCGAGATCCGGCGCCGGCTCGCCCTGCCGGTCCCGCTCGGGGTCGCCGAGATCCTGGAGTCGGCCCGCTCGCGGTTCTTCGAGACCAAGGGGTTCCTGGAACACGCCGAGCGGGTCGCCCGCCGGGCGCGGGAAACGCTCAACCGGGCCGAGATCGTGCGGGTCGACGTCCGGCCGTTCCGCCCCCGCCTCGAGCGGATCGAACGCCACCTCTCCGAACGGGACTACGCCCGGACCATCGATCTCGCCTCCACCCTCGAACGGGAGTTGACGCAGGCGACCCACCAGCAGGTCTCGAAGACGCTCGCCTCCTTCCAGGGGATGCTGACCCGGGCCCGGCGGGAACACGCCGAGACCACCCTCGCGGAGAACCTGCTCGAGCAGTCCCGCCACGCCCTCGAGGAAGGGGATCCGCTCGAGGCGCTCACCCTCGCGGCCCGGAGCGAGGGGGAGCTCGAGCGGGTGGAGCTCCAGGTGCTGGTGGCGCAGAGTTCCCTCGAGACCATCGAGCGCCAACTGGAACTGGCCGTCAAGTCGGGGCTCAGCGCCCCGGAATCGGCGCGGCTCCTCGAGGGGGCCCGGGAGGCGTTCCAGGCGCGCCAGTACCCCCGGGTCCTCGAGGCGGCGCTCGAGGCCTCCGACGCGCTCGCCGCCGCCCGGGATGGCCAGCGTCGGGCCCGGGAATCCATCGAGTCGGCCGAGCGCCAGGTGCGCGAGGCGAGCGAGCTCGATGCCGAGCTCGGCGATGCGCTCCCGGTGCTGGAGCAGGCCCGGGAGCTCCTCAAGTCCGGGCAGTACGCCCTCTCCGTCCGGCGCTCCCGCGAGGCCGGCGACCTGTCCCGGTGGGCCATCGAACGGCTGTACTCGGGCCCCCTCGCCGAGCTCCAGGAGATGATCGAGCTCGTCCGTTCGGCCGGCTCGGAGGCCGATGCGGCCCAGGTGCGCGCGGCCCGCGACGAAGCCGACGCCGCCCTCAAGATCCGGGACTGGAGCCGGGCGACCGAGACGCTCGGCCGCGGCCGGGCGGCCGCCTACGCCGCGCTCGACCGGGCCGTCGAGGCGGCGGTCCGCACCCTCGACGTGGTCTACGCCGTCACCGCCGACCCGGGCCCCGAGGAAACGGAGCACCGGCGGGCGATCCTGGCCCGGGTCGGGGCCGAGCGGGAGGCCCACCGCCACCTGGCCGCCCTCGAGATCCTGCGCGAAGAGGAGAGCCGCGCCCGGGAGGAGCTCCGGCGGGAGCTCGGCCGCCGGGTGGCCGACCTCCAGGACCGTCTCTGGATCGGGGAGAAGCTCGGGGTGGACACCACCCCCGTGATGGAGGTCTTCAGCGAGGCGAAGCTCGCCCTCGAGGCCGGTCGGCTCGACCCCATCGTCCCGCTGGTGCAGCGGGCGCTCGCGAGCCTCGAGGTCCTGGTCCAGCAACGGATCGAGGAGAAGCTCCGCGAGGTCGAGACCGAGATCGTCTTCGCCCGGGACGGACTCCACGTGGCGGTCGGGCCGGTGGTCGCGAAGCACGAGTTCGCCGCTCGGCGGCTGGCCGAGCACGCGCCGCTCGACGCCGCCCGGGCGCTCCTCGAGGCCGACGAGGAGCTGAGCCGCCGCAAGGCGCTCCACCGCGAGCTCATGAACCTGAACTTCCTCATCGATGCCGCGCTCAGCCGGGCGCAGGAGCGCCGGATCGACACCACCGCCGCCCGGCGGCTGCTCGACGAGTCGGTCCGGAACCGCTCCGAGGAGTACGGGACGGCGCTCGAGAAGGCCCGGGAGGCGCTCAAGCTCCTGCAGGAGGCCATCGCCCGCTCCGACCCGTTGGCCGGGCTCTCCACGGCCCGCGGACCCGGGATCGACTCCCGGGCCTGAGGGGGCGGGGGCCGGTCCGGCCCCGCGGGGCGGTCAGCGGTGGGGAACGTACCCGACCGGGCCGGTCGCGGGAGGGGCCCCCGGGGCCATGGGGAGCCCGGGAACCGCCCGGGGAGGCCCCAGCGGCAGCCGGTCGTACTCCACCGAGTGCCGGATCCCCCGCCGCTTGAGCATCTGGGAGACGCGCTCGGTGATCTGCACGACCTCCTGGCATCGGGCCGGCTTGAGGAAGAAGAACTCCGCCTTCTTCTGGGCGGGGATCGGGAAGACGAGCCGCATTCCGGCCGCATCCGGCCGGTTGTAGCCGCCCGGCTTGCGGTTCGCCCGGAGGTCGCGCAGGTTCTCCTCGAGGAGGACCTCGGGAAGGAGCGGCTCGGTCTCCTTCATGAACGGCCGGTTCGCCTCCATGACCCGCTTGTGGATGTCGGGGTAGGCCCGGACCAGGTCCCGGTACGAACCACGGTGTTCCAGGATGATGTGGCCGCTGCGGGCCTTGACCGGCGGGGTCACTGGCCGGGCAGGCGGAACCTCCTATTTGGCGTTGGCCCACCGTCCGGCCCGGCCGCGGGGGGGGGCGCGGCCGGCCCCCGGAGCGGGGCGGGGGAAGGGCCGGTCGGACCCCCGGGGGACCGCCGCGGGGCCGGGTCGGCGCGCCGGGGGAGAGGGGGAACGGATTTCGGGGCCCATCCGCTCGCGCCCCCGGGCGAAAGCCTCAAAGAGCCCACCTACTACCCCGCGTCGGCGCTCCCGTAGTCTAGTGGTCAAGGATAGAGGCCTCTCGAGCCTCTGACGCGGGTTCAAATCCGGACCGGGAAGATCCCGGACGGTGGACCTCCCGCCGGGAGCACCTTCTCCGCGCCCACGCGGCGCCGGTGGGAACGAATCCGGAGGGGAGCTCGGCGCCATGGAATTCGTGGGGGACGGTCGCGAGGCGGGCGATGGACCGACCGACATCGAGGCCGGGCCGGCGTCGCACCGGTCTCCCCGCGCGCCGGCCCTTAGACGGTCCGCGGCCCCGGAGCCCGGCGATCCGGGGCCGCCGCTCCGCTTCCTCGTGGTCCTCGCGGAGGAGGACCCGGTGGCGGCCAGACTTTCGGGAGGGTGGGGCACCCCTCCCGCGGAGCTCCGGGCCGACTGGGTCCCGATCCGCACCCTCCCGGGCGGCATCGGTCTCCTCCGCCGGCCGGGGCGGCCGGTCGCGGGGGCCGGGTGGACGGAGTCGCTCCCCGAGGTCCTCCGAGCCCCTCCGGTCCCGCTCCTCTTCCCGTCGGTCCACCGGAGCGCCGAGGGGGTCCGTTCGTTCACCGCCCATCCGCTGGGCCGCTGGGGGCTCCCCGACGGGGGGCCGGCCTCCCCGCCCGAGCTCGTCCCCACCGCGCCCCGGCTCATGGCGGCGATGCTCCGGGCCCTCGCCGAACGGGCCGCTCCGACGGGGCTACCGGTCACCTTCGAGGCCACCCACCACGGACCGTGGCTCCGCCATCCCGCCTTCTTCCTCGAGATCGGCGGCGGCGCCGGCCCGGAGCGGCCCACGCCGGCGGAGCTCTCGATCTTGGCGGGAGCGATCGCCGCGGCGGCCGAGGACCCCCACGACCGGATCGCCGTCGGGGTCGGCGGAGGCCACTACGTCCCCCACTTCACGGAGCTCGCGCTGCGGCGCCGGTGGGCCTTCGGGCACCTCCTCCCCCGCCACGTCGCGGAGCACCTGACCCGCGGGATGGCCCGGGCGGCGTGGGCGAACACCCCGGGCGCCGAGGGGATCCTCTGCGCCCGGGCGGCGGACCGGAGCGACCCCGCCTGGGCCGGCATCGGACCGATGCTCAAGGACGGGGAGGCGCCGCGGCGCCCCGGGACGCCCGGCGGCTGAGCGGCGCGGGCGCCGGCTATTCGTCGGTCGCGGGCTTCGCCGGCCGCTGGAACATGACGGCGCCGCTGCGGTACACCGCCTTGCCGAGACGCAGGTCCCGGATCGAAGCGACGTGGGGCGCCCGCTCGGCGAGCATCATGCTCTCGACCACCTGGCGGAAGAGGGCGCTCTGGTTGATCTCCGGGTGCCTCTCGAGGAACTCCTCCTCCTCCGGGGTGATCGTGATGTTCTTGCGCAGCATCGGCGGGGTTCGGGAAGCGGTCGGCATCGGAAGCCCCCCACGCGCTCGGGGGTAATAATACGTATCCACGCGCGCCGCCGGGGGTCGGCCACCGCCCCCGGGGGCGGGCGGCCGCGGAGCGGGAGGCGGGTCGCGGCCCTGCCCGACCACCCGCTAGCGCGCCGTCGATCCAGCGGGTCGGGCCAGCGGGCCGGCGACGACGGTGCTCGCCCGGTCCGGGTCCATCGCCTCGGCGGCCGCTTCCCGGACGGCGCGGGCCGGGACGGCACGGAGGACCGCCGGCCACCGTTCGTAGTACTCCGGCGGCAACTGGTGGTAGGCGACGTCCACCGCGAGCTCGTGCGCGGAGGCGGTGTTCTCGAGATCGATCCAGATCGATCCGATCGCGCTCTCCCGCACCCGGTCGAGCTCGGCCGACGTCGGATCGGAGCGTCCCAGCGCGCGGGTCTCCCGGTCGAGGAGGCGGAGGACCCGGGGGACCCGGCGCGGCTCGGTCGCCGCCTCGGCGGTCCAGTAGCCCCCCCACCGCATCGCCTCGAGCTCGCTCGCGGCGTGGTAGACGAGGCCGCGGTGCTCCCGGAGGTTGAGGAAGAGCCGGGAGAGGAGCGAGCGGCCGCCGAGGATCTCGTTCGCGAGGTACGCCGCCGGGTAGGCCGGGTCCGACCGCGCGATCGAGGGGCCGCCGGTGCGGATCTCCACTTGGCTACCGCCCGGGACCTCGATCTGGAGCGGCTCCGGGGCGGGCGGGGGGGGTCGGGGGAGCGGCGGCCCGGGCCGCGCCGGCGGGAGGCCGCCCCGGCCGAGGAGCTCCTCGAGGCGGCGCGTCAGCGGGCCGATCGGCTCCCGGCAGGAGATCGCGAGCCCCGCGCCCCGGTCGCGGTACCGCTCCTCGAAGAACCGGAGGAGCTCCGCCCGGGTCAGTCGGGCGAGGCTCGCCGGCGAGCCGAGCCCGGTCTCCCGGTACGGGTGCCCCGCGGGGAAGATGCGCGCGAAGAGCTCCTTCTCGGCCCGCCGATCCGGCTGGGTCCGCTCGCGCATCTGCCGTTCGAGGAGCTGGCGGCGCACCCGCTGGATCTCCGCGGAGTCGAACCGGGGTCGGAGGACGGCGTCGGCGAGCAGCGGCAGGAGTTCGGCGAGGTGCGCCTCGGGTCCCCAGAGGGTGACCTCGGTCGCCTCCGGGTGGCAGTGGCTGGTGAGCGTGGCGGCCGCCCGGTCCAGCCGGCGCGCGAGCGCGGCCCGGTCCCACCGGCCCGCCCCTCCGGTCAGGAGCTCGGCGACGAGGACCGCCCGGCCGGCGAGCTCCGGGCGGTCGAACGCCCAGCCGGCGGGGGCGAAGAAGGTCGCGGCGAAGGTGGCCGCCCCGGCGGGCGGCTCCTGGCGGACCAGCGGAAGGCCGTTCGCGAGGGTGCTTCGCTCCATCCGGAGCGGCGCCGCGATCCGATCAGCGGCCACCGCGCGCCTCCGCCGTCTCGAACCGGACCACGCAGCGGGAGTCGGCCGCGAACAGCTCCCGGGCGCGGTCCCGGATCGCGCGGGCCGGGGTGGCGAGGATCTGCCTCCGGAGCCGCTCCTCGATGCCGGGGGCCCCGAGGAGGGCGAAGTAGCCGAGGCGGAACGCGGTCCGGGTCGGGCCTTCGTAGGCGAGCGCCGCGGCGACCCGGATCTTCTGCCGGATCTCGCGGAGCTCCCCGGGGGTCGGGCCGCTCCGGGCGATCGCCTCGAGCTCCCGGAGGAGCGCCCGTTCCAGCCGGTCCAGGGAGACGCCGACGGCGGCCTGGAGATGGACGACGAAGAGCCCCGGATCGGCCCGCGGCCGCCATTCGCTCGTGGCCCGGATCGCGAGCCCCGTGGCGACGAGCCGCCGGTACAGGCGGGCCGAGGGGTGCTCGACGCTCCGCCCCCACGCCGAGACGCCGAAGAGCCGCGTCTCCCCGCCGAGGAGGGTGTCGAGGAGCACCGTCGCCGGCGCGGCCGGGTCGTCGACGGCCGGCGCCCGGAACCCCACCAGGAGGAACGGCGTGGAGCCGGGACCCCGCAGCGTGGCCCGCCGTTCCCCGTGCGGGGCCGGCTCCGGCGCGGGGCGGGGCGGCGGCGCTCCCGCCGAAGGGAGCCGACCGAACAGCGCGCCGATCCGGGCCCGCATCGGGCGCTCGGCGAACCGACCGGCGACCACCAGGGTCGCGTTGCGGGGGCCGTAGTAGGTGCGGTAGTACGTGGCCAGGGTCTCCGCGGTCATCCTCTGGATGTCCTCGCGCCAGCCGAGAGGGTCCCACCGGTACGGGTGCCGGCGGAAGGCGAGCTCGTAGAGCTCCTCCTCGGCCTTGAACTCGGGCGCGTTCTCGTTCCCGTCCCGCTCGGCGAGCACGATGGTGCGCTCCCGCTCGACCTCCGCCGCGGTCATCCGGGCCCGGCTCATCCGGTCCGCCTCGATCCGGAGCGGCAGGTCCGCGTGGGGGGCCGGCACCGTGGTGAGGTAGGCGGTGAAGTCGACATCGGTGAAGGCGTTCAGGTAGCCGCCCACCTCCATCACCGCCCGGTCCATCTGGCCCTTGGGGAAGTTCGGGGAGCCGTTGAACATCATGTGCTCGACCCAGTGGGAGGCGCCGGTCGTCCCCGGCACCTCGTTCCGGGAACCGATCCGGTACCAGACCCAGACGCTCACCGTCCCGGCCGCCGACCGCGGGGCGAGGAGGAGGCGGAGCCCGTTCGGCAGGGTGCCGGCGACGACCCTTCCGGCGGGCCCGGCGGAGGACGGCACCCCCGGGGGGTAGCCGGCCGCCTTATAACCCGTCCCCGGCGGTGCCAACGGTTATGACCGGGGCGCGGTCCTCCTCCGGCCGTGCTTCCGGCGCTCCGCCTCTTCCGGATCGGCAATGTGCTCGTCGCCTTCGCGGGGACCGCGGTGGGCGGCGCGGCGGTCGCCGGCCGGGGGTTCGGCCTCGGCGGCGGCCCGCTGCTCTTCCTCCTCCTGGCCGCGCTCTCCACGTCGTTCGTGGTCGCCGGGGGCAACGTCCTCAACGACCTCGGCGACGCGGCCACCGACCGGCGCAACCACCCGGAGCGCCCGCTGGTGACCGGGGCGGTCTCCCGCTCCCGGGCCCGCCTCCTGGCCGCGCTCTGCTTCTCGGCCTCGGTCGGGGTCGTCCTTCCGGAGCTCCCGTCGCGGCCGCTCCTCTTCCTCTTGCTCGCCGCGGCGCTCGCCGTCGTCTTCGCCTACGAGCTCCGGTGGAAATCGAGGGGGCTCCCCGGCAACCTCCTCGTGGCGTTCCTCACCGGCGCCGTCTTCCTGTACGGCGGCACCTCCGTCGGGGACCCGCTGCCGGTGCTGCCGCTCGCCCTCATGGCGGTCGCCGCGACCCTGAGCCGGGAGATCATCAAGGACATGGAGGACGCCGCGGGGGATGTCGACCGGGCCACGCTGCCGCGGACCCACGGGCTTCCCGCCGCGGCCCGGGCGGCCCGGGCGGCCGCGCTCGCGGCGATCCTCCTCAGCCCGCTGCCGCTCCTCTACCTCGTGCCGCTCCCGTCCGCCGCCGGCATTATGTACCTCGCGCTGGTGCTCGGGACGGACGCGTTCTTTGTGCTCTCCGTTCGTTGGCTCCCCGGCCGGCTCCATTTCGAGCAGGGAATGAGCAAGCTCGCCATGGTCGTCGCCCTCGGCGCCTTCCTCGCCACGGCGTTCCGGTGACCGCGGGGCGGGGACGATGACCGGTCGGGTGGCCGCGTACCTCGACGCAAGGCTCCGGCGGGGACCGCTGCATTTCACCCTCATCGATCCGGAGAAATCGGACGCCGCGCAGGCCGCCGGGCTCGCCCGGGGGGCCGTCGCGGCCGGATCGGACGCGATCCTGCTGGGGGGGTCGACGGGGATCTCGCCCGAGCGCATGGGGGCCGCCGCCCGGGCGGTCCGGGCCGCCGTCCCGGTGCCCGCCATCATCTTCCCGGAGGGTCCCGGATCGATCAGCCCCGACGCCGATGCGCTGCTCTTCATGAGCCTGCTCAATTCGAGGAGCCCCGAGCTCGTGATCCGCTCGCAGGCCCGGGCGGCGGAGGCGATCCGCCGGCTCGGGATCGAGACCCTCGCCCTCGGCTACCTGGTCGTCGCCCCGGGGATGCGGGTCGGCGAGGTGGGCCGGGCCGACCTTCTCGACCGGAGCGACCTCGCGGGAGCCCGGGGCTACGCCCTGGCCGCCGAGATGTTCGGGATGCGGTTCGTCTACCTCGAGGCCGGCTCCGGCGCGCCCGCCCCGGTGCCCGAAGCCATGGTCCGCGCGGTCCGGGAGGTCCTCTCGGTCCCGCTCGTCGTCGGAGGCGGGATCCGGAGCGGGGCGGACGCCGGCCGGATCCTCGACGCGGGCGCCCGGATCCTCGTCACCGGGACGGTCGCCGAGGAGCACGGCGTGGAGGGCGCCCTCGCGGAGATCCTTATGGAGGTGACCCGCCGCCGTGCCCGCTGACTCCGGCCCGCTCCGACCGGTCCCGCCGCCGGCGAACCGCCGGTTCTCCCGCCTCCTCCCGGCGGCGCCCCGGATCCCCGCCGCGATCCTGTACGTCGCGCTCCTCGCCGGGATCGGGGGGGGGGTCGTCCTCGTCCCGGAGGGCGGGGCCGCCGCCCTCGTCGACGCCACGCTCCTCTTTCTCGTTCCGGCCCTCGCGGCCGCCCTCCTCACCGGCCCGGTCGCCCGGGCCTTGGGGGGGAAGATCTCCCTCCGCCGCTCCTTCCTCCTCGCGCTGGTGACGCTCGCCCTGGAGATCCCGTTCCTCCTCCTCGCCCGCGCGCTCGCCCTCCTCGGCGTCGGGAGCCTCGGGGGCGGGGTCGCCCCGGCGATGGCGGTCCTCCTCGTCGCCCAGGCGCCGGCGCTGTGGCTGCGGCAGATCGGGCTCTACGGGATGTCCAATCCGCGGCACGCCCGGACCCTGCCCGCCGCGATCCTGCAGCCCGGCCTCTCCCTCGGGATCCTCTTCCTCCTCGTCCGGCCCACGCTCGCCGAGGGGGTGGCCGCCGGGCTGGTCCTCGGGATCGGATTCCTCACCGCCGCCGAGCTCCTCCGCGAGGCCGACCGGCCGCTGCGCCGCGAGTTCGGCGTGGGCGTGGGCCTCCTGCGGCCCCTCCTCGAGCACATCGGCTCCCGGGACCCCGCCGGCACCCGCCAGCTCGAGGAGTTCTTCCGGAACCGGTCGGTCGAGTCCGACCTCCGGGTCACCCTCGTCCAGTTCCGGGACGGGGCGTCGGTGCGGGCGACCGTCGCCCTCGCCTCGGTCCACCCGGGGCCGTTCGCCGCCCTCGGGGGCAGCGACCTTCCCCGGAAGCTCGCGGAGTTCCTCGGGCCGGCCGCCGGGACCGTTTTCGTCCCCCACACCCCCTGCACCCACGACCTGGACCTTCCCGGGGAGGCGGAGCTCGACCGGGTCCGGACCGTCCTCGGGGATCTCGCCGGCCGTCTCCGCCCGGCGGCCCGGCCGCGGGCGAGCCCGCTGCTCGAACCCCGGCCCGGTTCCCTCGTCCGCGCCCAGGTGCTCGGGGAGGCGGTCCTCGCGGTAATCTCCCAGGCGCCGGCGGCCACCGACGACATCGACTACGCCATCGTCGACCCGTTCTACGGCCGGGAGTTCGCCGGCGAGCGGCCGGTCCTCGCCTTCGTCGACGCCCACAACTCCTACGACAACGACACCGGCGACATCACCTACGGTTCCCCCGTCCACCGGAGGCTGGCGCGGGACCTCGAGGAGGCGGTGGCGGCGGCCCTCGCGGCGGCCCGCCCGGGACCGATCCGGATCGGGACCGCCGTCCGGGGGGGGTACTCGGTGGCCGCCCACGGGATCGGCTCCCAGGGGATCCGGGTCCTCGCCGTCGAGGCGGCCGGGGCCCGGACCGCCTACGTCCTCATCGATGCGAACAACCTCCTCGTCGGCTTCCGGCAGCAGATCCTCGACGCGCTGGCCGACCGGGTGGACGCCGCCGAGGTCATGACCACCGACAACCATGTGGTCCACGAGGTCGACGGCCACGTGAACGCGCTCGGGGAGCGGTACCCGGCCGACCGGCTCCTCGAGGATATCCGGTGGACCGTCGACCGGGCGCTGGCGGAGCTCACGGCCGTGTCGGTGGCGGCGGGCGCGGCGCCGGTCCCGGCCGTCCGGGTCCTCGGGCCGGGGTACACGACCCGGCTCCTGACCTCGCTCCACGACACCCTCGACATCTTCCGGAGCGCGCTCCTCATCTCCTTCCTCCTCATGGTGACCGCCTCCGCGGCGCTGGTGGTCCTGGTACGATGAGCGTCCCCGAACGATCCGAAGCCGCCGCCCACCTGGGCGCCGCCGCCGATATCCTCGGCAGCGCGGAGGCGGTGGAGCTGTGGAGCGCCCTCGTCAGCCACGCCCCCACGAACCTCGAGGATCCGGCCCACGGCCGGTGGGAGAAGCCGAACTACCCGGCAACCGCCCAGTTCCTGGAGGAGCGGGCGCGGGCCTGGGGGTTCGGGGTCCGCCGGTTCGACCCGGCGGCGGGGGGCGCCGGGGCCCGGGAGTTCCACGGCATCCCGCGACCGAACGTCATCGTGGACCTGGAGGTGGGGGCCCGCGAGCGGGTCCTCCTCCTCGCCCACTACGACGTGGTGCCGGTCCCCGCCGAGCAGCTGCCGCGGTGGAAGACGCCGCCGCACGTGCTGAGCCCGCGCGCCGACGGCCGCCTGTACGGCCGGGGGTCGAACGACGATCTCGGCAGCGGGGTCGTGGCGAGCCTGATCGCGCTCCGCCGCCTGAAGGAGAACGGCACCGCCCGGCGGAACGTCCGGCTCCTGATCTGCTGCGACGAGGAGACCGGCGGCGCGGGCGGCATCGAGGCGATCAAGGCCCGGGACAGGGGGCTCCCGGCGGGCGATCCGGGCCGCTTCCTCCAGGCGGACGTGGCGCTCATCCCGGACGGCAGCCCCCATGTCTCGGCCGGCTCCTCGGGGGTCCTGTTCGTCGACGCCGGCTTCGACCGGCGCGTCCCCTACGACGCCGCGGTCGCCTACGGGATGGCGCTGGTCCGGCTCCACGAGCTCGCCCGCACCCTCCGGAGCCGGTACGACTCCCCGGACTACCCGGACCACCGGGCCCCGGATCCGAAGGTGACCGGCCGGGCCACCCTCACCCGGTTCGACCTCGTCGCGAGCGCGGAGGGGATCCTTCGGCCCCGGCTGACCCGGGTCCACGCCGAGACCGACGCGACGAACCAGATCGCCCAGTCGGTGACCCTCGTCTTCGAGGGCCCGGGGGAGAAGCTCCTCGAGCTCAACTCCTGGCTGCCCCGGC
Source organism: Thermoplasmata archaeon (assembly GCA_021828665.1). Taxonomy (GTDB): domain Archaea; phylum Thermoplasmatota; class Thermoplasmata; order Lutacidiplasmatales; family UBA184; genus JAKIVR01. Next base: position 9,054 of record JAJZDH010000005.1, on the reverse strand, counting down.
AGGTGTCCCGTCCGTTCCGCCTCCGCCGGACCGAGGTCTCGGCGGTCCCGGTGCCGACCGGGGCGCTCGCCGTCTCCCTCATCGGGAAGAGCTACCACGCGGGGTATCCGCACCAGGCGGAGAACCCGGTGCCGGCGGCGTTGCGTCTCATCGACGAGGCGGTGGCGAACGCCAAGATCGAGGACGATCCCCTCGTGGAGGCGACCTTCGGCCTCGACCTGAGGTTGCCGCCGGAGATGCCGCTCGAGGCCGGCCGCGGCCGCTTCCTCGGGGCGATCCAGGAGTGGATCGCGCACCACCCGGTCGGCGCCACCATCTCCGCGCCCCCGGACCGGCAGCGGGGCGGCTACGCCCTCGACCCGGACCATCCGGCCGTCCTCAAGCTCGACGGCATCCTGCGCCGGACGCTCGGCAGCCGCGGCATCTTCGGCGAGTACGGGGGCACCGACGCGAGCAGCCTGCTCGGGATCTTCACCCCCTCCGGCGATCCGCTGCCGGCGCTCGTCGTCGGCAGCATGGACCGGGCCGCGCACATCCACGAGGCCGAGGAGAGCGCCGATCCCCGGCTGGTCCGGGCCGTGGCGGACACCCTGGTCGAGTTCATCGAAGGCCCGTAACGGAGGGGAGCGCCGGGCGTGGTCGCGAACCAGTTCCTCATCCCGGCCCGGATCCTGTGGGTCCTCCTTCCCGCCTACCTCGCGAACGCGGCGGCCACCTTCCCCCGGGGGCGCGGCCCGCCGATGGATCTCGGCCGGCGGTGGCCGTGGGACGGCCGGCGGATCCTGGGGAGCTCGAAGACGGTGAGCGGCTTCGTTTCCGGCTCCTTCGCCTTCCTCTGGGTCGGCCTCCTCCAGCAGTACCTGGTCTCCATCGCGCCCCCGGACCTCAAGGTCGTTCCGGCCTACGGGGGTAGCCTCCTCGCGGCGGTCCCCGTGGTGCTCCTCCTCTCGGTGGGGGCGCTCACGGGGGACGCCCTCGGCTCCTTCCTCAAGCGCCGGCTCGACGTGCCCCCCGGCGGCCGGGTGCCGCTCCTCGACGAGCTCCTGTTCGTCGCGGTCCCCGTGGGCGCGGGGGTCCTCCTCTTCCCCGCCGTCTTCGTGACCACCTTCGGCTCGGTGGAAGCGATATTATGGACGGCGGTGTTCACGCTCGGCCTGCACCGCCTCTTCAACTGGGTGGGGTACCGGGTCGGGCTGAAGAGGGTCCCGTGGTGAGTACGTCCTCGGAGCCCGGGATCCGCGCGCTCCTCCTCGAGGCCGGGGCGGTCCGGTTCGGCCATTTTGTCCTCACCAGCGGCGCCGCCTCGGACGTCTACGTCGATGTGAAGCTCGTGTGGACCCGCCCCGGGTGGCTCCGGACGCTGGGCCGGGCGCTCGCCGACCGGGTCGGCCCCGCGGTGGACCTCCTCGCCGGCCTCGAGCTCGGCGCCGTCCCGCTCGTGGTCGCCGTCGCCCTCGAGACCGGCCTCCCGTACGTGGTGGTGCGCAAGCCCGGCCGCCAGCACGGCACCGGCCGGCGGATCGAGGGGACGGTGCCGCCGGGGGCCCGCACCCTCGTCCTCGAGGACGTGACCACGACGGGCGGTTCGCTCGCCGACACCGTGGCGGTGCTCCGGGCGGCGGGGGCCCGGGTCGACCGGGCGCTGAGCGTCGTCGACCGCGAACAGGGCGGGGCCGCCCGGCTTGCCGCCGACGGGATCCGCCTCGAGACGCTCGCGACCCTCGCGGAGCTCCGGGAGCTCCGATCGTGAGCGGGCGGCTCCGCCCCGACGCCACGGTGGTCGTCGCCGATCCGGCGGAGGCCGGCGCCGTCTACGGCCGCGGGTTCTTCGGCCGGCCCGAGGCCGGGGGGCTCGAGCTCGAACGGACCGAGTCGGTCTACCTCGGCGAGATGGGGCGGCTCCAAGTGGCCGATGGCCGCGGCGCCGCCGTGCCGTGGACCGACCTCCTCCGGGGCGCCGTCCGGGCCGAGCCCGGCTTCGCCGTCGCCTACCTCGTCTACCGCGACCTGCGCCAGCGCGGCTACGTGGTCCGGGGGAGCCCGCCGCCGGCCCGGTTCGCCGTCCTGCCCCGGGGCGGCATCCTCAACAAGACGCCCGCCCGGTTCTGGGTCCAGCCGATCAGCGAGCGGTCGGCGTTCGACCTGGGGGCCATCCGGGAGCTGTTCGACCGGGCCCGGGGGGCCCGGAAGACGCTCCTCCTCGGCGTCGTCGACGAGGAATCGGACCTCACGTACTACCGGGTCACCGCCCCCGCCCCCCGCGGCTCCCGGCCGTTCGTGCGGCCGGCGGCGCCGGGGACGGCGGAGGTGACCGAGGACCGGGTCTACCTCACCGAGCCGGAGGCGGTCCGGAACCTCGGCGGCGAGCTGGGGTTCGGGAGCGCCATCGGCCAGCGGCTCGACCTCTCGCTCGTCGAGGCGGTCTATCTGGCCGAGATGGAGGCGATCCGGCTCCGGTCCGCCACCTCCCGGCGGCCGGTCCCGCTGGAGCGGCTCCGCTCCCGGGCCGGCCGGGTCGACCCGGCCTTCGGGCTGCGCCTCCCGGCGTACCGGGCGCTCCGGGAGCTCGGGCTCGTCGTGAAGACCGGGTTCAAGTACGGAGCCCATTTCCGGGCGTACGTCCGGGACCCGGAGCACGCCCACGCCCGGTACCTGGTCCAGGCGGTCGCCGCCGACCATCGCGGCCCGTGGCCGACGCTCGCGGGCCAGGTGCGGCTCGCCCAGGGGGTCCGCAAGGAGTTCCTCCTCGCGGCGGTGGACCCGGCGGGGGGGCCGGTCCGGTATCTCTCCTTCGAGCGGATCCGCCCCTGAGGTCGACCGCCGCCCGCGCCGGCCCCCGCCGGGATCCGCCCGCCGGGTCCGGCGGTCAGCCGCCCCGGGCGGCGGCTTCGGACGCCTCGATCGCCGCCCGGACCGCGCCGAACCGGTCGGGGTCGATCCGGCCCGGGGCGCTCTCGACGGAGGCGCCGACGCTCACCCCCCAGGGGCGGACGGTGGCGAGCGCCTCCGCCACATTCTCCGGACCGATCCCGCCGCCCAGGGTGAACTTGCGGCCGGGATGGGCGTCGACCAGGCGGGCGCAGATCTCCCAGTCGGGCCGCTCCGGGCTTCCCTGCTCGAGACCGGGTCCGACGGCGTCGAGATGGAGCCGCGCGTAGTCCTCGGCCGGGGGGACGGCGGGGGCGGCGCCGCCGCTCCCGGCGACGGGGACCGGCAGGGAGGGGACGAGGTGGTGGATCTCCAGGAACTCGAGGCCTTCCGGGATGCGGCCGTACACGAGGAGGCGGTCGAGGCCCACCTCTTCGTACAGGTGCCGGATCCGCTCGGGGGTCGGGTCCCGGACGGCCCCCCACGCCTCGATCCCGTTCGGAAGCTCGCCGATGAGGGCGGCGATCCGATCGGGTTCCAGGGAGCGGGGGTTCCCGGGGAATCCGACGAGGAAGACGGCGGCGCCCCCCTCGGGGATCTCGGCGAACCGCTCGGGGGTGGTGACCCCGACCAGGAGAAGGGCGGTCTTCATCGGCCGGACCCGGCCCCCCTCCGGACATCAAATACCCTTCGGTGGCGCCCCGGACGGGGTCCCGGGACGGCCCGGCGGGTCCGCTCGCCGGGCGCGCCCGGGGGCGCCTCCGGCGATCCGGCCGGACGCCGGCCCCCGCCCGTACCGAAGACGTTTAGCCGCGGGCGCCGGTGCCGGGGCTCGGAACTCCCGTGGCGGATCTGCGGTCCCGGCTGAAGTCGCTCGAATGCCGGGCGTGCGGCGCCGAGGTCGATTTCCGCCATCCGGTCGGGGTCTGCCCGGCGTGCGGCCACGCCCTCCTCGCCCGGTACGACCTCGCCGATCTCGACGGCCGGGCCTGGGAGCGGGAGGTCGCGGCCCGGCCCCCGACGCTCTGGCGGTACCGGGAACTCCTCCCGCTGCAACGATCCGAGAATGTGGTGACCCTCGGCGAGGGGCTCTCCCCGCTCCTGCCGCTCGCGGAGGCGGAGGCGGCGCCCGGCGTCCGACTGCTCCTCAAGGACGATGGCGGCCTGCCGACCGGCTCCTTCAAGGCCCGGGGAATGTCCGTCGCGGTCTCCCGCGCCCGGGAGCTCGGGTTGAAGGAGCTGTTCGTGCCGAGCGCCGGCAACGCCGGCGTCGCGCTCGCGGCGTACGGGGCCCGGGGCGGGCTTCCCGTGCGGGTCTACCTTCCGGAGCAGACCCCGGAGCCGATGAAGGAGGGGTGCCGGAGCTACGGAGCCCGGGTCGTGGAGCTCCCCGGGACGCTCCGGGAGGTCGGGGCCGCCGCGCGGAACGCCGAACGCGATTCGGGGGCGTTCGACCTGTCGACGCTCCGGGAGCCGTACCGGGCCGAGGGCAAGAAGACGATGGGGCTCGAGATCTTCGAGCAGTGTGGCCGCGCGGGGCTGCCCGATGCCATCGTCTACCCGACCGGCGGCGGCACCGGCCTCATCGGGATGTACCGGGCGTTCGAGGAGCTCCGCTCCCTCGGGCTCCTCGACCGGGCCCCCCGGCTCTACGCGGTCCAGTCGGAGGGGTGCGCGCCGGTGGTCCGCGCCCTTCGCGACGGCACCCCGGGGATCGCCCCGTGGGAGGAGCCGCGGTCGATCGCCCCGGGACTCCTCGTCCCGGCGCCGTTCGCCGGCGAGCGGATCCTCGAGGCGATCCGCGGCAGCCGCGGCGGCGGCACCACCGTCTCCGACCGGGCCGTCGTCGACGCGATGGAGCGGCTCGCCCGCCGCCACGGGATCTCGGTCTCTCCGGAGGGGGCCGCCCCGTACGCCGCCCTCGGCGCGCTCCTCCGGGAGGGGGCGATCCGGAGCGGCGAGACGGTCCTCCTGTACAACACCGGCTCGGGGCTCCCGTTCTCCCCGGCGGCCCTCCGCCGCGCCGTCGGGGCCCCCGCCGGCTGAGACCCGCGTCTCCCCGCCCGCCGCTCCGTTATCGGAGGGGGGCGGGGGAGCGGTCGTGCCGCCGCGATCGGCCGGCCGTCTTCCGGGCGTCGAGGTCCCGGCCGACGGCGCCGTACAGCGCGAGGTGGGCCCGGGCGACCGCCGGCCAGGCGAAGCGCCGGGCGGCGTCGTGCCGGGCCGCCTCGCCCATCCGCTGGGCGCGGGGCGGGTCCGCCCGGAGCTCGAGGATGCGCTCCCGCATGTACGCCACCGTCGCCGCCGCCGAGGCGCCGGGAGGGGCGAGGAACCCGGTCTCCCCGGGTTGGACGAGACCGACGAGCGGGTCGCCGCCCAGGACCGGTCGGCCGCTCGCCAGCGCCTGGAGGACGACGCCGGGCAGGAGCTCCACGGCGGAGGGGTGGAGGAGGAGGTCGCTCGCGGCGTAGGCGCGGATCAGGGCGTCCTCGTCGAGCTCGCCCCGCAGCGTCACGTGGGGTCCGAGGGCCCGGAGCTCCCTCGCGTAGGCCGGATCCGGCTGGGGTCCGACGAGTTCGAAGGTGCCGCCGGTGCCCCGGGCCGCCGCGGCGGCGAGCTCCCACCGCTTCACCCGGGCCACCACCCCCACCCCGAGCAGCCGGCCGCCCCCCGGGATCGGCGAGGCGGGAAACCGGTCGAGATCGACGCCGATCGGGATGACCGGGAACCGCCCCGGCACCCGCCCCGGGAGCGCCCGGAGCACGGTGCGGTGGACCGACTCGGTGAGGGCGACGACGGCGGCGGCGTGGGCCACGGCCCGCCGCTCGAGCCAGAACCCGAACCGTTCGCGGGCCCCGTGACGGAGGAACCAGTGCCGGGAGTGGGTCGTGTAGACGTACGGGATGCCGCCGAGCGCGAGACGGTTCGCCACCGCCGGCGTCGAGGCGTGGACGAGGACGCCGGGATGCTCGCGGATGCGCCGCGGCAGGTCAAGCGCGAAGAGGTACTCGTCCACGGAACGCTCCCGACGCACCGTGTTGAGGAGGACCACGTCGGCCCCCTCGGCGCGGAGCGCCCGGGCGAGCTCGAACAGGGTGCGCTCGATCCCGCCGTACCCCGTGGGGGGGATCGCGTGCACGCCGGTCCCGGCGATCAGGACCCGCACCGGGCGCCTCCCCCCGCGGCCGGCCGCCCCCGCACTCAGCCTCCGGGCCGGAGACGGTCCGGGGAGAGGCGGCGCTCCCGGAAGTAATGGATCGAGCTCGTCCCGGATTGGAACCGGAAGCTGTGGGGCCGCCCCGCCGGGATCAGGTGCGTCGTCCCGGCCGGGTGGCGCTCCTTCCGATCGCCGAGCGTCATCTCGATCTCCCCCTCGACCACCACCCCCCATTCGACGCCGTGCGTATGGGTGGGCACCGTGACCGGCGCGCGATCGGCGGGGACCTCCATGAAGAGCACCTGGTTCTGCCCGTCGTCGAGCACGTAGACGTCCGCGCCCGAGAGGTTCGCGTACGGCAGCTTCCGGACCGGCTCGGGGAACGGCATCGGGGGCGGTGAGGCGGACCGATAGATGAAGCTCGCGACCCGGGTCAGCGGGAGGGTCCGTCGCCCGCCCGGGCGAGGAGGTCCATGACGCCGCGTCCGAGCCACTGCCCCCCGTCGACGGCGAGGACCTGTCCGGTGATGTAGCGGGCCCGGTCGCTGGCGAGGAACTCCACCGCCTCGGCGATCTCCTCCGGGGTCCCGAACCGGCCGAGCGGGATCCCCCGGGAGATCTCCTCCACGAGCGCGTCGCTCCGCCAGAGGCGGGCATCGGTCCCTTCCGTCCGGACCGGCCCCGGGGCCACCGCATTCACCCGGATCCCGCGGGCCGCCCATTCGACCGCGAGCGACCGCGTGAGGGCGAGGACACCCGCCTTGGCGGCGGCGGAATGGGCGGTCCCGGGTCCGGCCATCCAGGCGTAGGAGGCCACGATGTTGACGATGGAGGCGCCCGGCGATCGGGCGAGCAGCGGGAAGGCGGCCCGGGAGCAGAAGAAGGTCCCGTCGAGGACGATCCCCACCACCGCCCGCCAGCCGTTCGGGGAGATCGTTTCGGCCGGGGCGACGAAGTTGCCGGCCGCATTGTTCACGAGCAGATCGAGCCGGCCGAACTCCCGGTTCACCCGGGCGAAGGCGGCGTCGACCTCCTCGGGCTTCCGGACGTCGAGCGGGATCTCCGCGACCCGCCCGCCGCCCTCCCGGAGCCGGCGGCCGCCCTCGGCGAGATGGTCGGCCGACCGGCTCGCGATGACCAGGTCGTAGCCGGAGCGGGCGAGCCGTTGCCCGATGGCCCGGCCGAGGCCGGTGCCGCCGCCCGTGATGAGGGCGAGCGGCCGGTCCGATCGTCCGGGCCCGGGCCCCGGGTCCTCCATGGCCATGCCCCCGGAGGGTCTCCGGGTATATCTCCGCCGCGACCGGAGCCGACGGACGTCGGGCGGTCCGGCCCGCCCCGGTCAGGGGAGCCGGTCGAGGAGCGTCCCGATCTTCGCCTCGGCCACCCGCCGACGCGCCGGATGGGCGTAGACGGCGAGCGCCCAGAGGCTGGGGGGGCGGAGCAAGAGGCTTCTCCAGTGCGGGCTCCGGGCGAACGGGCGCACCGTCCGGTTCCCCTCGCGCACCCCGATCTCCTCGAGGTCGGCCGGGCCGGCCCGGCGGGGGCCCAGGCCCGATGGATCGAGCAGGATCTGCCCGGGCCGGGCCCGGAGGGCCGCCGCGAGCCCTTCCTCGAGCGCCCGGCGATCCGCCGGCCGGCGGAGCCGCCGCGCGAGCTCGCGGCGGCGCGCCTCGGGGAGGGTCCGGAACCCGCCGATCCGCTTGTACAGGCGGCGCTCCCGGAGCGCCAGGGCCATCTCGGCCGGGAACTCCCCGGCCCGTTCCATGTCGACGAGGAGATCGCCGTCGGTCCGACCGAAGAGCGGGCGGGCCGCGTCGGGATAGCCGGGGAACCGCTCCACCCCACCGGCGAGCATCACCTCCGCCGCCCGGACCGTCTTGTGGTAGTAGACGGAGTTGTACATGAGGGTCCGGCCGAGGAGGAACCCCTCGAGCGCGCTCCGTCCCTTCTCGGCGAAGACCGGTCGCCCCCGGTCGGCTTCCAGGGTCTCGAGGAGCCGGGCCGCGTCGATCGCTCCGTGGGCGACCCCCGTGTAGTGCGCGTCCCGCTGCAGGTAGTCGGTCCGGTCGGCGTCGACCGGTCCATGAAGGATCGACCGGAGGAGGGGGGTGGCGGCGCTCCCCCCGCCGGCCGGATCGACGAGGGCGGCGACCCGTGCCGGGGAGATCCCGTGCCGCTCGAGGATCCCGGGGATCGCCGTTGGCGGTTCCGGGGCGGGGACGCCGGCGCCCTCCACTCCCTCGATCCGGAACCGGGAGAGCCGTTCGTGGCCGTGGCCGAGGACCTCCTCCATCGGGCCGTCCAGCGAGTGCGAGAACGGGCCGTGCCCGAGGTCGTGGAGGAGCCCGCCGACCACCACCGTGCGGCGGTCCGCCTCGGAGACCTCGAGCGCCTCGGCCATCCGACCGGCGACCCAGGCGACCCCGAGGGAGTGCTCGAGACGGGTGTGGTTCGCCCCGGGGAAGACCAGGTGCGCGAGACCGGTCTGCCGGATCCCCCACAGCCGCTGGAACGACGGTTGCCCGATGAGCTCCAACGCCGCGCCCTCGAGCGAGATCGCCCCGTGGATCGGATCGTAGATCGATTTTCGGGAGGGGCGGCGTACGGTCGGCGGCACGCCCGGAGCCACGTGGCCCGACCGTAAAAGGCCGTACCTATCCTCGACCCGGAGTCGGGGAGGTGCGCGCCGACCGGTCGATCGAGCCCGCCCCTCCGAGATTCCCGTGATTCGCCTCACCCCGGCCGGCGGCGCGAGCCGCGTCGGAACCGGGGCGTCGCGCCGAGAGCCCCTCCCGATCCGGAAGCTCGGGGAGGGAAATCGCCCGCTCTCCGCCCGATCCGGGCGGAGCTCCGGACCCGAGGGGACGGCGGACCCACCGGAGCCGGCGTGGGGGGCCCCGGTCTCGGGATCTTGCCCGTTCTCCCATACCTAGACAACCGTGGCAAGCACGGTTGATGCTGGGTTCCTGAATCCTCGGAAGGCATCTGTCCTAGCGGACATGAACCTCCTTCCTCCACAGGCGTTTTCC
>JAJZDH010000115.1 GCA_021828665.1 Thermoplasmata archaeon | reverse complement strand
CGCGGGTCGTAGATGGAGGCTAGTCAAGTACTTTGTGGTAGTGATGCCACCACGCGACCCACTCCGGCCAAATAGGAGGAGTGGCGTAGCCTCGGGGAATGGAGCTGGACGGTTGGTTGATTGTCTATCAACTGGACCCGGGGAGTCACACCCGAAGCAACCAGGTCGTCCAGAAGCTGTACGGCCAAGTGACGTACACGAACGGACGGCGGTATCGCCGTCGGGGTCGGCTGGAGGACCTCGGGCACGTTCGGGTCGGCCGAGGAATCGTGCTCGTGCGGGCCGAGGACGGTCCGCAGGTCGTCCGGCGGCTACGGTATTGGGCGAAGGGCGTGGACGGGTGGCCCGTCCCGCGGCGCGCGATGGATCGGAGGCGCATCGCCGCCACCTCGAAGGGATCCCGTAACTGAGCGGGACCCGGGAGGTATTTTCTCAAGGCCGGTCGGCCCGGCACGGGGAGGAACCGGCGGATCGACCCCGGGCGGGGGTGGGGCCGCCCGGAGAGCTGTCGGGACCCGGGAAGCGTGCCGGTCGGCGACCTCGCATCGATTCCCCCCGATGAGTCCCCGACCGGGAGCGGGGGCCGGGAACGGTGCGGTGACCCGCCGGAAAGCGAACCGGGTACTCCGAAGCCGCGACGGGGATTGTCGGCATCTTCCCGCCGCGGCGGCCGCCCCGTCCCCGACTCCCCGGACCCGTTCCGTGGCAGAGCCTCGGAGGACCGGACGGATCCCATGCCGGCGGGCCGCGGCGATCGGGGCAGCGCCGCGGGGCGGCTCCGTCGGTCGGCTCACTTCAGTTGGACGAGGTGCGTGCACCGCATGGCGCCGCGCGAGATCGAGTCTTTGAGATCGACATCGAGGCGGGGCTCGTTCAGGAGCTCCTCGGTGAGGTGCTTGTCGAAGACGTCGCAGAGCAGGTAGGCGTGGGAGATGGCGCTGTGGCGGAAGACGCAGTTGTTCCGCGTGACGGTGAGCTCCCCGCCCGGTCCCTCGGCGACCGACGCGAGGAACCCCAGCCGGTTGAGGCCGGCGACGAGCGCGAGCGCCCTCTGGCGACGGGGGGCGTCCGCCGGGATCTCCTCGAGGACGCTGCGGGCCATCCGCCGCGCCGCCTCGGCGAAGAGCGCCGAAACGTACCCCTCGCCCTCCCGCGCCACGATCTGGTCGATGAGGGAATCGAGGAGGAGTTCGTACCGTTTCGGGAAGAGCTCCTGGCCGGCACTGGTGAGATGGTATCGCTTCCGGGGCCGCCCGACCCCCTCCCGACTGAAGGTGGGGACCACGAGCCCCCGTTCCTCGAGGCGTTCCAGATGCCCCCGGGCGGCGCTTTCCTGGATGTCGAACCGGGCGGCGAGATCCCGCGCGGTCCGGGGGGCGACCGCCAGTTCCTCCATGATGCGCCCCCGAGTCCCTTCGCCCGGCCGGACCTCGGATTCGGACATCGGATGCCGGACTCCGTACGCCACGGCCTGCTATAATCAATTGGGGGGGTTTACATACCACGTAATGCGTAAATACGCGCCGTCGGTGGCGTGGCCGGTGCAATCCATGACCGGGGAGGTGGCCTCGCCGCACACGCTTACTGTCCGGAACCTCCATGTCGAGGTGGCCGGGACCGAGATCCTCAAGGGCGTCAACCTGGAGTTGCGGAGCGGGGAGCTCACCGCGATGATGGGCCCCAACGGCTCCGGCAAGAGCACCCTCGCCTACGCCTTGATGGGACATCCGAAGTACAAGGTGACCTCCGGTCAGGTTCTTCTCGATGGCAAGGACCTCCTCGCCCTCACCGTGGACCAGCGGGCCCGGGCCGGGCTCTTCCTCGGATTCCAGTATCCCCAGGAGGTCTCGGGATTGTCGCTGTCGAAGTTCCTCTGGACCTCCTACATGCAGCGGCACACGATGGAGACCGCCGATGCCGAGGGGTTCGGCCGGGACCTGACGGAGCACCTCGGATACCTCGGCATGGACGAATCGTTCCTGAAGCGTTCGCTCAACGAAGGGTTCTCCGGCGGGGAGAAGAAGCGGGCGGAGATCCTGCAGATGTCCACCCTCTCGCCCGTCTTCGCCATCCTCGACGAACCGGACTCGGGTCTCGATATCGACGCCGTCCGCGCGGTCGGGGAGACCGTGGCGCGGCTCGACCGGCCGGGGATCGGCATCCTCGTGATCACCCACTACCAGCGGATCCTCAAGTACGTGAAACCGGTGCGGGTGTTCGTGATGGTCGACGGAGCCGTGGCGCTCTCCGGTGGGCGGGAACTGGCGGAGGAGCTCGAGGCCAAGGGGTACGACTGGGTGAAGGTCGGCCTCGTGCCGAACGCCTGAGCCGTCCCCCGCGGCCCGGAACGGAACGACGGACATGGACGTCGCCCGTCTTCGGAACGATTTCCCGATCCTCGGCCGGCGGATCCACGACCGACCGCTCGTGTACCTCGACTCGGCCGCCACCTCGCAGAAGCCCCGGTGCGTGATCGACGCCGTTGCGTCGTTCTACGCGGAGCACAACGCCAATGTTCACCGCGGCGTCCACACGCTCGGCGAGGAGGCGACCGACGCCTTCGAGCGGGCCCGGGAGAAGGCGGCCGCGTTCGTGGGGGCCCGGGACCCCGCCGAGATCGTCTTCACCCGGGGCACGACCGAGTCGCTGAACCTCCTCGCGCACGGGCTGGCCCGAACCGTCCTCGAGCGCGGGGACCGGGTCGTCACCACCGTCCTGGAGCACCATTCCAACATCGTGCCGTGGCAGATCCTTCGCTCCGAGCGCGGGATCCGTCTCGATTTCCTCGACATCGACGACGGGGGGGCGCTCCGGCCGGAAGCGATCGACGACGCCCCCGGGCTTCGGACCCGGGTCCTCACTGTGACCCAGGTCTCGAACGTGCTCGGCACGGTCACCCCGATCCGCGAGCTGGCCGAGAGGGCCCATGCCCGGGGGGCCGTGGTCATCGTCGATGCCGCCCAGTCGGCGCCCCACTATCCGATCGACGTCGAGCGGCTGGGAATCGACTTTCTCGCCTTCTCCGGCCACAAGACCCTGGGCCCCACGGGGATCGGGGTCCTCTGGGGGCGCGCCGACCGTCTCCGCTCGCTGCCACCGTACCAGGGTGGGGGCGAGATGATCCGGGAGGTCCACCAGGACCGCGTCCTCTTCCAGGAGCCTCCGGCCCGGTTCGAGGCCGGAACCCCCCCGATCGCCCAGGCGGTCGGCCTCGGGACGGCGCTCGACTACCTGGGACGGGTGGGTTGGGAGGAGCTCGCCGATCACGAACGGAAGATCACCGAGCGGATGTACCGCATGGCGAACGACCGGTTCGGCGGCCGGCTCCGCATCTTCGGTCCCGGACCGGGGGCGGCCCGGAACGCCACCTTCTCCTTCTCCCTTCCGGGGGTGCACCCCCACGACATCGCGAGCCTCGCCGACGCCGACGGGGTCGCCTTGCGGAGCGGCCACCACTGCGCCCAGCCGTTGATGGAGCGGCTCGGCGTTCCGGCGCTCACGAGGGCGAGCGCCTACCTGTACACCCTCCCCGAGGAGATCGATCGGCTCGGCGACTGCCTCGAACGGATCGAGGCGCTCTTCGCCCGAGCTCCCACCCGGGGGAACGTCGCGAACCGCGCCACGCCTGATTTAAATACCGCCACGTGATGCAATCCACGAGGTACCATCATGGCGCAGACGGCGGAGTTCCAGCCTCTGGATTACACGCGATACGATTTCAAGGACCCGGAGACCTACAAGGTCCGCACCGCCCGGGGGCTCACCCGGGAGACCGTCGAGAAGATCTCCGACCTCAAGAAGGAGCCCGAATGGATGCGGGAGTACCGGCTCCGGGCGTACGAGCATTTCCTGGAGCGGCCGATGCCGGACTGGGGACCGGATCTCTCCGAGATCGATTTCGAAGCGTACACGTACTACGCGAACCCCATGGCCGAAGGGGACACGAAGAAGAAGTGGGAGGATCTCCCCTCGGATATCCGGAACACCTTCGATAAGCTCGGGATCCCGAAGGCGGAACGGGACTACTTCGGCGGGGTCGGGGCCCAGTACGACAGCGGCACGGTCTACCACAAGATCCGGGAGGACCTCTCGGCGAAGGGGGTCCTCTTCACCGACACCGACACGGCGGTCCGGGAGCACCCCGACATCGTCCGGAAGTACTTCGGCAAGATCGTGCCGTACAACGACAACAAGTTCTCGGCCCTGAACTCGGCGGTCTGGTCGGGCGGCAGCTTCGTCTACATCCCGCCGGGGGTCGATGCCGGGATCCCGCTGCAGGCGTACTTCCGGATCAATGCGAAATCGGTGGGACAGTTCGAGCGGACGCTCATCGTGGCCGACCGGGGCGCCAAGATCCACTATATCGAGGGATGCACCGCCCCCGTCTACTCCACCGATTCGCTCCACGCGGCGGTCGTCGAAGTCATGGCGGAGCCGTACGCCAAGGTCCGGTACACCACGATCCAGAACTGGTCGAAGAACGTCTACAACCTGGTCACGAAGCGGGCCGTGGCCCAGGAGAACGCCCTCGTGGAATGGGTGGACGGCAACCTCGGCAGCAAGATCACGATGAAGTACCCGTCCGTCTTCCTGAAGGGGCGGGGGGCCCGCGCCGACATCCTGTCGGTGGCCTTCGCCTCCGGCTCCCAGACCATCGACAGCGGCGCCAAGGTGGTCCATTCGGCACCGGACACCTCGAGCAAGATCATCTCGAAGTCCATCGCCATCCGCGGCGGTCGGACGAGCTACCGGGGGCTGCTCCACGTCGCGAAGGGAGCGACGGGAGTCAAGGCGGCCGTGCGCTGCGACGCCCTCCTTCCCGACGAGGAGTCGCGGTCCGACACCTATCCGTACAACGAGATCCATGCGGAGGACGCCACCATCACCCACGAGGCGGTGGTCGGTAAGATCGGCGAGGAGCAGATCTTCTACCTCATGAGCCGCGGCCTGAACGAATCCGATGCGATCCACCTCATCCTCATGGGGTTCCTCGCCGAGTTCGCCAAGGAGCTGCCGATGGACTACGCGCTCGAGCTCAACCGGCTCATCCAGCTCGAGATGACCGGCGCGGTCGGATAGACGGTCCGGACATCCTCCGCGCCCCCTCGATCCCCCGGCCGGCGACCGGCCGCGCGCTCCCCGTCGCGCGGAGGGAACGGCACGGGCCCCGCTTCCGGGGCCGCCCCCCCTCCGGACCGGGAGGCCGGGCGCGACCGTCCCGGCGGTCCGCGGGGAAGGGCTTTAGCAGCTAATGGCGCAACCTATACATAGTCCACACTCCATGTCCTATCGATGGACATTTTGCTTCGCCCGGGAGAGGCGGCACGAAGGCTCGGCCTCACGGTCACGACCATCCAACGGA
>JAJZDH010000114.1 GCA_021828665.1 Thermoplasmata archaeon | reverse complement strand
GGGAGGGGCCCTTGGAACGGGGCCCGAGGGGCACCGGGCGTAGCCCCCCAGGGACCCGTCTCCCACCGCCCCGGCACCTCCCGGGAGGGGGCGGCGGGAAGGTGGCCGAGGAGGCGCGGTCGGGGGCCCGCCGCGACCGGGGGCCACCGCCCCGATCCGGCCCCGGGGGCGACCCCCACCCCGGCCCGATGGGAGGTGCCCGGGGGCGGCGGACGAACACCGGCGCTCCGGGGCGCGCCCGCGCGGAGCCGCCACCGGGCCGCGCCGCCGCGTCCGGGATGGTTCAATCGGGAGGCTGCCCGAAGGTCGTGAAGGCGTACAGGTGCCCGTCGCTCGCGGCCACGTAGATGGTGCCGTCGAGGAGCACCGGCGCGGAGCGGAGCGATCCACCGGTGTCGTACTTCCAGACGTCGAGCGGCGTGTAGGCCCGCACGGCGCTCACGATCCCCTTCGACGTCTCCACCACGACGATCCCCTCGGCGGAGCCCACGCCGAGGATCTCCCCCGGCACGGAGAGATGGTAGAAGAGGGAGCCGTTCGCCGCATCCAGGACGTAGAGCTCGCCGTTGTCCGCCCCGATGGCGAGCTCGAGCTGGCCGCCGTTGTACGTGTAGTGGCTCACGATCGCCCCCGTGTCGAGGATCGGGGCCCCCGCGGCGAACGACCACACCTTCCGCCCCGTCGCCGCGTCGAGCGCGTAGACGTGGTGGTCGGTCGAACCGATGTAGACGAGGTTCCCCGAGGCGGCGGCCGCGGCCCGCACCGCCCCTCCGGTCGCAAAGTTCCAGAGGACGGTGCCGTTGCCCACGGCGATCCCGGTCACGTTCCCGTTCGCCTGGCCGACCACGAGGACGGTCCCCGGAGCGGAGAGGGTGGCCGCCCCGTCGATCGCGCTCGGCAGCGATCGGGTCCAGACTCGGGAGCCGTTGGCGGCGTCCAGGGCGACGACCTTCCCCGCGGTCGTGGTCGCGTAGACCCGGTCGCCCGCGAGGAGCGGCGCCGCGACATGGCCCCCGACCGAGGAGCGCCACGCCGTGGTCCCGTTGGCGAGGCCGACGGCGTCCACGGTGCCGTCGGCGGCCCCCACCAGGACGAGGCCGAGGGAGGCGTTGACGGCGGGGGCCCCGGTGATCGCGGCCGGGCCGCCGGGAAGGCTCCAGTTCCAGAGGATCCCTCCGTTCCGCACGTCGAGGGCGTAGAGGTTGCCGGCGGCGTCCGCCACGTACGCCACGCCGTCGACGATGGCGGGGCTGGTATTCATCGGGGAGCCGGAGGTGAAGTCCCAGGCCAGGTCCACCCAGTAGTTCCCCCCCGGATGGACCAGGAACTGGAAGGTGGGGTCGTTCGGCTCGTAGTTGGGATGGCCCGGAGCTCCGCCGAACTGGGTCCAGCTGTTCGCCACGATGATCGAGCCGTTCGCGGTCCTCCCCGAGCTCTCCCCGGTGGCCCCGAGGGAGTCCTCCCCGAAAGAGGTGTTCGACGGGATCCGGACCGTCGTCGCCGGAAGGGCACCGGTGGCCGAGGCGGTGACGTTCCCGAGGAGGATCCGGCCGCCGAGGCGGAGCGCCACGGTCTCGTTCGCCCCGAACCCGCCCCCGTTGACGACGACCGGCGCTCCGGGGGCGACGTACTCGGGGGTGGCCCGGAGGTGGGGACCGGAGGCGCGGTACCCCACGCCGAAGGCGACCTCGGCGGTTCGGATGCCCGATTGCCCGGAGCCGGCGACGGCGTAGGCGGTCACGGCGTAGGAGCCGCCCGTCGCCGCCGGCGGGAAGGCGAAGCTCCACGCGCTGGCGTTCGCCCCGGGGGAGCCCAGGTGCGCCCAGTTGAGGAAGGGGCCGGAGACCCAGCTCTGGGAGCGTCCGTCCCACCACGGGCCCCCGGCGCCGCCG
The DNA here is from genome assembly GCA_021828665.1 of Thermoplasmata archaeon. Taxonomy (GTDB): domain Archaea; phylum Thermoplasmatota; class Thermoplasmata; order Lutacidiplasmatales; family UBA184; genus JAKIVR01. Next base: position 3,471 of record JAJZDH010000114.1, on the reverse strand, counting down.
GAGCGGATCGCCACCTCGACGCCGGCGAGACCGTGGGGCGCGGTGGCGTTCCCGCGGAGGATGAGATTCCCGGCCGGGGCGGCGAGGAGCGCCCCGGGGGTCGGCGAGGAGATGTTGGCGGAGGGGAGCGTCGTCGCGGTGCCCCCGCCGACATCGAAATCGTACAGGAAACCGTCGGTGGAGGCGAGGAGGAGGTTGCCGCCCACCACGGCGGGCGAGGCGGTCACGTAGCCGCCCGTCGTGTACCGGAACAGCGCGGTCCCCTTCGCGACCGAGACCACGTCGAGCGCCCCGGTCAGGTCGGCGGTGGCGACCACGGCGGTGCCGCGGCCGCCCGCGACGGCCGGGGAGGCGATCGACTCGACCCGGGCGGGGTCGCGGTAGCTCCAGATCTCCCGGCCGTTCCGGGCGTTCAGGTCGAGGAGCCCCTGCCCCTCGCCGAAGATCAGGTTCTCCCCGTCGAGGGCCGGTGTGGACCGGCCGCCCTCGGTGCCGTTGGCGAGCCCGAGGAGCCGGTCGAAGTTCGTGCTCCAGATCGGGGTGCCGTTGTTGAGGGCGAGGGCGTAGAGGATCCCGTACTTGCTGGGGACGTAGACGACCCCCTGGGGGAAGCCGTTCGCCCCGGGGACGCCGATCGCCGCCCCCCCACCGATGTCGTAGGTGCCGGGGGAGGGGTTCGCGGCCCGGAACTTCCAGAGGAGCGCCCCGGTCGCGGCATCGAGGGCGTAGACGGCGGCGTCCGGGTCGGAGGTTCCGAAGACGACGACGGGGGTTCCGTTCGCGGTGGTGGCGTAGGCGGCGGGGACCCAGGAGCCGGAGGTGCCGTTCGTGGTCGTGAAATTGGAGTAGCTCCACTCCTCCGAGCAGTTCCGCGCATCGATCGCCTCGATCGCCCCGTCGGACCGGACATCGTCCTCGCTGCCGATGTAAAGGGTCGGGGGGCCGCCCGAGGGGGTGCCCAGCGTGGGGGTCCCTTCCAGCGGCCGGATCGACACCACCGAGCACTGGACGGCGCCGGTCGAGGCGTTCAGCCGGAAGACCGCCGGGTTCGAGAAGGTGGCCACGTAGACCGAACCGTTGGCGACCAGCGGCGAGGAGCGGATCGGGGACCCCAGCCAGACCCCCCAGACGATCTGGCCGTTGGCCACATCGACCGCCTCGACGGTCCCCGCCTCCGTGCCGATGTACGCGAGGACCTCGTGGAGCGAGGGGTCGTACGCCGCCACGGGGGAGTCGAGGGCCGCCCCGAAGAGGTCGGTGGCCCACGCGACCCCGAGGTGGGCGGCGGAGGTGGAATTGAGCGGGCTCCCGAAGTCGACCCCGTCGAGCGTCGGCGTCCGGTGCAGCTCCGGCCAATCCTGCGCCGCGGTGAGCGCGACCGACGCGTGCGGCAGCGGGAGCCCCGAGGCCGCCGCGGCGACGGCCACCAGTCGCCCGGTGGGGGCGCCCACCGACCCGGCCGCGAGCTGCGGGACCCCCGCGAGGCCGCCCGGAAGGAGCAGGAGGACGACGACCGCGACCGCGATCGCGCCCCCCGCCCACCGGAGCGGGCGGACGGTCCCGGAGCCGGCCGCGGGTGCCACAATCCCGCGCAGCCGTGGCGGGATATCAATCCATCGCGGCGCCGTCGCCGGGCCTTTCCCGGTCCGGGGCGGCGACCCCCTTTGGGGGAGGGCCCGGAATCGGCCGCCCCGGCCCTTCAGCCGTACGGGCCGACCTCGTCCAGGAGGTCGACGTGGGAGAGGATCATCCGGCGGCAGCAGTACCGCGAGAGGCCGAGCTCCGTCAGGACCTGCCCCGCGGGCTCCCCGGCGGCGGTCCGTTCCCGGAAGGCATCCCAGTGCTGGCCGATGACGTTGCCGCAGGTGAAGCAGCGGACCGGGATCATCATCGTCATGGCCTTCGAACCTCCCTCGTCGGGCTCACCGGTACGACTTCTGCCGCCGCTTCCGGGCTCCCCGTCCGCCGGGGCGCTTCGGCAGCTTGCGGCGCGGATCGTTCACGAGGAGCGAGCGGTCGTAGTGCTTGAGCTTCGCCCCCAGCGTATCGTCCTTGATCCAGGCGAGGAGCCCCCGGGCGACGGCGGTCCGGGCGGCGGAGGCCTGACCCATGATCCCGCCCCCCTCGACGCTCACGTCGATGTCGAGGTTCTTCCACTTCTCCCCGACCATGAAGAGCGGTTCCTGGATCTTCTGGCGGGCCAGGATCGGCTCGAGGATCTCCAGCGGGCGCCGGTTGATGCGGACCTGCCCGGTCCCCTTGCGCACGATGCAGCGGGCCACGGCGCTCTTCCGCTTCCCGCTCGACTGGACCAGCAGCGGGGACTTCATACGCGGGCCCCCAGGAAGCGGGAGATCTCCCCCAGGGTGACCGGCCGACGGAGCGCCGGGCGGAGCCGGGCCACCTCGATCGTCTCCCGGCCCCGGCCCTCGAACTCCGGCGGGACCCCGATGTGGACCTGCAGCCGGTCGAGCGCCGCCTTGCCGCGGGACTTGAGGTGGGGCAGCATCCCCCGGACCGTCCGCCGGAAGATCCGGTCGGGGTATCGCGGGAAGTGCGGTCCGGTCCTCTTCGAGCCGCGGGCCCGGTCGGCCCGGTAGGTCTCGAGGACCATCGACCGCTCCCCGATGACCACGCTGAGCTCCGCGTTCACCACGACGATATTCTCCCCGTTCAGGAGCCGTTTGGCGACCACGCTCGCGGCCCGTCCGAGGATGAGGCCGGTCGCATCCACCACCGCCCCCGGGGGCACCGCCGGCGCCGCCCGCCGAGGGGCCGGTGCGGGAGGTGGCCGACCGACCGACGGCGAGCTCGGGGAGGGCGAGGCGGCGGGGGTCCGGGCCTTCGCGGGGACCGCCTTGGAATCGGACGGGGTCGGAGGGGAGGAGGGGGCCGGGCGCGCCGTGGACGGGGAGGTCCCTTTCGGTTTCGACGTCGGGGAACGCTTGGGGGAGGGTTTGGGCGCGGGGGGGGCGTCGGGCGGCGCCCCGGCCGGTGCGGTCGTGCGCTCCGAGGGCTCCGGTCCGTCACCCATAGATACGAACTCCGCGACCGTCGGGATGCGCCTTCAGGAGCTCGGGGATGGTGAGGACCGAGCCGCCGGCCGCATGGATCTTCTGCCGGGCCGCCGCCGAGAAGTGGAACGCCGCCACCGTGAGGGGACGGCCGATCTCCCCCGAGGCGAGCACCTTGCCCGGAACCACGACCGTTGCCTTCTCGGGAGCGAGGCGGGCCAGATGGCCCACATTCACCGGAACCACCCGGTGCCGGGGCCGGGCGAGTCCCCGGGCCACCGCCGCCCAGATGGGGGCCTCGTGCTCGCGGGCCGCCCGGCGCAGGGCGATGAGCGTGTGCACGAGTTCGGGATCCTCCTTGAGGATGGTGCGGAGCATGGATGGGAGGCCGCTCGACCCGGGCCACCGATATAAGGATTGCCGGCCGCGGCCGTCGTCGGAGGCGCCGCCGGCGAGC
>JAJZDH010000113.1 GCA_021828665.1 Thermoplasmata archaeon | reverse complement strand
GATGGGTCACCCACCGCTCGGCGGCAACCCGCCGATTGAAGCTATAGCGCCCGGTGCTATACGTCACGCCAATATTCATATAGTGGCCCCCGGCATATTTGCAGTAATGGAGCCGCATCGCAAGACCTCCGCCCCGACCGAAGTCCGGGTGCCCTACACCATGCGCAATCCGGTGCCGCTCCGGTCGGAAGGGGATTTCCGGACGACCCGCGCGGGGATCCCGGCGGACGCCGTGCTCGAGATGGTCGGACCGGTCGACCACGACTCCCTCGCGAAGGCGATCCGCCGGTCGGTGGGCCACGAGGGGATGCGCCCGGAGGATGCCCGATCCATCGCGGCCCACGTGCTCAACTTCTTCGGGTTCAACGAACGGATCATCGACAACGTGCTGGAACCGGACGACCGGGACACCTTCTACATGCTCGAGGACACGGGCATCCTCGAGACCGAGAGGGACGAGACCACTCTCTACGACGGCCGGGAGTGGCGGATCCATTACTGGATGTTCCGCAAGGACCGCATCTTCGAGCTCGCCCACGAGGAGTCCCAGGCGATGGCCGAGGCCGGTGAGGTCGATATCGTCTATTCGCCCAATACGAGCCGCTCGGGGGCGTATCCGGTCCACGCCCCGGAAGGGATCGTCGGGCCGGATTCCCAGGCGCTCTACCACGACCTGGGCGACGAGATCTGGCTCGAGCACCGCCGCCCGGCGTCGGCCGTCCCGGCTCCCGCCGCCCCCGGAAAGCACCACCGCCCGAAGCCGGCCGCGTCGTGAACCGCGGCCCCGGCCTCCCCGGGCACCCTCCCCCGCTTGCCTAATCCGCCCGGGACCTTGGCGCCCCCCGTGGCGCGACGGTTCGTGCTCCTGGCCCACCGGGTCCCGGTCTCCGGGGCGTTCACCCTGAACGACCTGGCGGGGGGTGCGGGTCGGATGGACGAGGTGGCCCGGGCCGTCTCCACGGGGTTCACCATTTCGAACGACCTCCGGAGGGACACCGAGATGGTGATCCTGCTCGTCGCGGAACCGCCGCCCCGGGCCCGTCGGATCCGGATCGAGGGGTCCCGGGTGCGCTACCTCAATCCGGACGAGCGGTCCACCGCCGCGCTCCTCAAGAACGCCCTCGTCCGTTCCGCCCTGCTGGCGCACGACGTGGAGTCCTCCCCCGGCCTCGTCGTCGGCCCGGTCGACCCGGCCGAGGCGCTGCGCGGGTACGCCCGGGCCCCCGGGGCGTTCTGGCTCGCGGAAGGCGGCGTGCCTCTCCGCGCCTGGAGCGCCTCCGCCGGGGAGTTCACGGCCATCGTTTCGGACCCCACCGATCCGACCCCCGAGGAAGAGGAGATCCTGAGGGAGTCGGCGATCCCCCGGGTCTCCGTCGGTCCCCGCTCCCTGCGCACCTCGCAGGTGGTCGACCTCGTCCATAACGAGTTCGACCTCCGGGAGGACGGGCCACCGTCCGGGGCGACCCCCGGGTCGACTCCCGAGGAGGGCTAACCGGGCCCCTCGGCCGGCAGCAGCGCCTCGCGCACCGACCGCGGGCGGAGGCCGCCGACCACCGCGGTCAACCGGACCACTTCCCGGGGCTCCGCGTAGGTGCGGGTTCCGACGAGCATCCGCCGCGGCTCCCCCAGACGGTGCCGCATCGCCTTCCAGACCCGATCCACGGTCCGCAGGGTGAGGTTCGAGCCCCCGTCGACGTGGACCAGGGCGCTCGGCCGCTCGGCCAGCTCGAAATCGAGGAGCGTCTCGGTGAGCGCCTGGTGGACGAGCCGTTCCGGCTCGCTGATGTGCTCCTCGCTGAGGAGGAGGGTGGAGAGGCCGGAGTCCTTGAGGTGGCCCTTGAGGCTCGCGAGGTCCACGTTCAGCTGCGACGGGTGCTCGACCATGTCGACGAGGCCGCTCACCAGGCTGTGGAGGTAGGCGTTCCGGACATGCAGGACCCGGTGGATCGGGAGCGCTTCGAACCGCCGGAGCTTCTCGTTCGACAGGGCGAGGAGGAGGCCGCCCATCGACTCGAGCTCCGCGAGCGCCTCGATCGCGTTCGACCGCCGCTCCGGATTGGTTTCGAGTTCGATCCGGAACGGCAGGAAGGCGACCGGTACGGCGAGGGTTCCCGTGGTCCGGAGCGCCGAGGTGAGATAGGGGAGGAGCGCGCTCCCGGTGCCGCCGCCGAGCCCGGCCAGCAGGAAGGCGATCTCGTACCTCCCGAGCCGGCGGACGAGCTCCTCCCGCGCCTCCTCGGCCCCCTCGATGACGAGCGCCCGGTCGCCGCCGCTGCCCCGTCCCTTCAGCCGCCGCTGCCCGAGGAGGATCCGCTCCCCCACTTCGAGGCGGAGGAGGTGGGAGGCATCGGTGTTGATGGCGATCGTCGGCACGCCGGGAAGTCCGAGCCCGAGGAGATCGTGCACCGCCTCGCACCCCGCCCCCCCGAGCCCGACGACGGCCACGCGGTCCTCCTGGTGGAGGTGGGCCCAGGCCTCGAGCGAATCGGGTTCCTTCTGCTGCATCGCCGCTCGCCCGTCACGGCGAGGGCATTTCGCCACCGGCCGCCACCGTGCCCGCCTCCCGGTGGGTCCGGGTCGGCCCGACCTGCTCGAGGCGCACCCGGATGTATTCCCGGACCGCCGACCGGACCGCATCGTCGACGGAGACCGAGCCGCCTTCCCGCACGAACTCCTCGAGCTGCCGGTTGTCCTGGCGCGAGAGGTCGACGACGAGCTTCTTGATGTTCGGCGGCGGCAGGTTCATCTCGATGAACTTCTCGAGACCCTCCCGGATCGCGTCGGAGATCGTCGGGCTGCCCTTCGCGACCTGGATCGCCTTGAGCTTCTCCAGGAGCTCCTGCGGGATCCGAACCGTCACCCGCTCCGAGGTCTCCGACATATTCGTCCGACAATGCGCGCCGGTTTGTCCGACATCCGGCATATCGTTTATTCCTATTTAAACGTGCGGATTGAGGTCCATCGGTCCCACCGATGGGAGCGGGGGAATCTGGGCGGTGCCCCACGCGGTAAGGCCGATCTGGCGAGCCACGGGGAGGCGTGGACCTCAAGTCCGGCCCCTCCTCCGCCCGTTCCCCGGAGAGACCGGGGCCCACGGGCATCGGTCGGTCACCCTCCCGGATCGGCCTTGCGGATCGGCCGGCCTACCCCCCCCGTCCCGTTCGCGGAGGAGGGTCCCATTCCGGAGACCGGGGAAGGGCACCCGCCTGGCAGGCCCGTATCGTTGCGGACCGGGGGCCGCCCCTCGCCGACGTGGCTCGTTGCGGAAGGACGCGAACCTGTTTATAACGGAAACTCCGTCGGGCGGCCCGATGGCGCCCGAGGGTGGTGGTCCAACGACGAACGGCCGGATCGATCTTGCGTGGCGGTCGCGTCGGTCGCCTGGAGCCGGTGCCGCCATCCTCGTGCTGGCAGTGGTGCTCGGCCTCGGGGTCAGCGGATTGGTGGGGGTGGCGGTCGGCGGCCCCTCGCATCCGCTCCGGGCACCGCGGGAGGGCTCTCCGACCTCCTTCGTCTCCGGCGGCGCCCGGGCCCTGTCGGTCGCGCCGCGCGCGACCGGCCTCACGTCCTGGGAGGTGGGCGCGACGGTATTCCCGGAGGGGAACGCCACCGCCGCCCGCGGGAACTTCCCCTACCTGACCACCACTCCGAGCCTCTTCACGTACGATGGGGCCCAGGAGGCCTACTGGGTGGGGAACACCGGCCCGGGACCTTTGCTGGAGGTCGCCGCCGCCAACTTGAGCCTCCTGAGGGCCGTGCCGTCGGTCCTGAACACCTCCGGAGTGGCGTACGATCCCCAGAATGGAATCTTGTATACGTACTCCCTCAACAACGGAACGATCTCGGCGGTGAACGCGACCACCGGGGCGCTCGTCGGAGCCGCTCTGACCGTCTCGAACGGTGGTGGTTACGGCGGAATCCCCCTCCTGGTGGTGCCCTCCGCGTCGGAACTCTTCGTCCCCACCATCTCGCCCCACCGACTGGTGGTCGTCTCCACGTCGAACGATTCGGTGGTGAAGACCCTCCCACTCGGGCCGGGGGTCCCGAGCGATCTGACGTACGATCCGACAACCGGGGAGGTGTACGCGATCTCCTCGATCGGTTCGCAAATCTACGCCGTCAACGCCTCCACGCTCAACGTGACCACCAACCTTCCCGTGGCCGGCGGGGGACCGACGAACATCACCTACGACGCCGCCACCGGGGATTTGCTGGTGGCAAACGGGATTTCGAACAACATTTCGGTCATCGACCCCTCGAAGGGGCTCGTCGTCGGCCCCGGCTTTCCCCTTCCCTTCTCCCCGATCGCCTTCGCGGTCGATCCGGCCGACCATCTCATCTACGTGTCGAATGGCCTGAATCAAGTCTACGCCGTCAACGATACGACGGGGGCGCTTGTGGGTAGCCCGACGACGGTCGGATCCGGGGCCGATTCGCTAGCCTATGACACCCAGACGGGCAGCGTCCTTACGCTGAACTTTAACGACAACAACATCTCCGCCATCAACGGGACGGATAGCCTGCTGACGGGGAATTCCCCCTACCTTGGCGCCAAGCCGATCGCCTCCGCCGACGATCCGATGACGCACACCCTCTTCGTCGCGGACGAGGCGGGCGCCTCCGGGCTCCTGGAACGCATCGACACCCGGACCCTGAGCTCGGCCGGCCCGCCCATCCCGCTCGCCTCGGCCGCGATCGGGGCCGTGGCCGTTGACCCGGCCGCCAATGTGGTGCTGGTGGCGTATGACCCTTCAACGGGGGGTTCCGGAGAGGTGGAGGAATTCAATGCCACCACTGGCTCCCCCGTAGGTTTGCCCGTTTCCGTTGGAGTTGAGCCGGATTCGATGCAATATGATCCGGTAAATGGCAATGCCTACATAGCGAATCATGGAAGCGACACAGTAACCGCCTTGAACGTAGTTAGCGATAAGGCAATCGGACTCCCATTTACGGTTGGAGTAGCGCCTACTTCGATACTGTTGTTTCCTTTTTTGGGATTAATGTGGGTGGTTAATTTTGCAAGTAGCAACATATCTATCTACAACATTTCTTCCAATAAATTGATTACCACTTTGTCTACTTCATCATCTCCAACATACGCTGCTTATGACCCGGCAGATGGAACTGTTTATGTTACTTTAAATGTGCAGACAAGTGGTCCCGGTACTCAATACACTCGGAGTTTAGAATTATTCAATGCGTCAAATTACAATCTGATTTCGACGGTACCGTATTCTGCAAGTTGGGACCTGGCGGGGATTGTGTACGAACCATCCTCTCAAGATCTATTCATTCTCTCCGATAATCAGTGTGGTTGCGGAAGCGCGCCCGACACCTACAATGGGACCGTTTCCGTGATCGATGGTTCCA
>JAJZDH010000112.1 GCA_021828665.1 Thermoplasmata archaeon | reverse complement strand
CCATGAGCAGCACCGCCGGTTCCACCGCCAGGGCCCGGGCGAGGCCGACCCGCTGGCGCATGCCGCCGGAGAGTTCCCGCGGGAACGCCTCCTCGAAGCCGGTGAGACCGGTGACGGAGATGTACCGCTCCACCTGCTCGGCAATCCGCGCCGGGGACCAGCGGAGCGCCTCCACCCCCAGCGCCACATTCTGCTTGACGGTGAGCCACGGGTAGAGCGCGAAGCTCTGGAACACCATGGCCATCTCGTGGCAGACGGAAGTGACCGACCGTCCCCGGAACCGGATCTCCCCGGCCGAGGGGCGGTCCAGTCCCTGGATCAGGCGCAGCAGCGTGGATTTCCCGCAGCCGCTCGGACCGACGATGGCGAGGAAATCGTTGTCGGCCACGGAGAAGGTGACGTTGTTCAGGATGGAGAGGACCCCGTGGTGCCCGGGGAATCCCTTGTCGATCTCGGACACCTCGATGAGCACCACGGATCCTCCGACCTCCGGCGGTCAGTCGTACCGGTACCGCCCGGAGGCCCGGCGGTAGAGGGGCTTCCATAATAGCTCGTTCAGGGCCACGACGGCGAGGACCATCACGAGCAGCGCCGCCGCCATGAGCGGGAGGCCGGTGTCGTGGGGGAGGCTGATGCCGACGTTCAGGAGGTCGCCGAGCCCCAGCACCTGGAACTGCTGGGTCGGGCTGTAGTGGATGTACTCGGCGATGATCAGGGTGTTCCATCCGCCGCCGAACGCGGTGATGGAGCCGGTGACGAACGCCGGGAAGACGGCCGGAAGGAGGAGACGACGGTAGTACTCCCGCCGGCGCAGGCCGAACGACCGGGCCGCCTCCTCGAGATCCGGCGGGACGGACCGCATCCCGCTCAGCAGGTTGAAGAACAGGTACCACAACATTCCCGTGACCAGCATGAGGATCGCCGCGCCCTCGAACCCGATGTAGGCGAGGAGGGCGAAGATGAACAGCGGAAAGAGGGCGGTCGCCGGGACCGAGGCGACGATCTCGATGACCGGAAGCCCCACCCGGCCCGCCGCGGGGCGCCGGGTCACGTAGATCGCGAGCGGGAAGGCGATGGCGAGCGAGACGAAGTAGGCGAGAACGACCCGGCCGAGGGAGAGCCCCAGCGCCTCGGGAAGCAGGAGGATGTCCGCCCCCACCGACGCGGAGATCGGCTGCTGGAAGACATGGAAGATCGCGACCCCGAGGGAGATCAGCAAGAGCCAGACGATCACCAGGAGCCCGCCGAGGGCCACGGTCTTCGTGGCAGATCGGACCCGGCCCGTGCCGGGACCCCGTCGCCCCCGGGCATTCAGCGTCTCGGTGAGGGCGACGATGGGGGTGCTGACCCGCACCACCCCGCTCCGCACGTACTGGACCACCGCTCCCGCCGCGCGCCGCACCGGGTGGCCTCCCGCACGCCGGGTCGCGGGCATCCCCGACTCCCCCGTCTCGCCGCTGGGGCTCTGGTCGTACCGGAACCGCTCCGCCCACCGCGTGAGGCGGCGCCAGACGAGGACGTCGAGGAGCGCGATGAGGGTGATCAGGAGGGCGAGGCCGGTCAGGAGGGCGGTCACGTTGTGCGTGCCGGCCGCCTCCAAAAGGAAGCTCCCGATCCCCGGCAGCACCGTGCTCTGGTTCGACACGGAGATGATCTCGGCGGCCACGAGGAAGTACCAGCCCGCGGTCCAGGAGAGGATGGAGTTGTACACGAGGCGGTTCACCGTGGCCGGGAGGACCACCTCGCGGAGCCGCTGGAATCCGTGCACGCCGAACGAGTCGGCGGCGTCCCGCATCTCCTGGGGCATCCCCTTGATCGATTCGTAGACCCCGAAGACCATGTTCCAGGCCATCGACGTGAAAATGAGGAAGATCGACGCGATATTGGGCCCCACGATCGACTGGGGCCCGGTGAGGCCGACGAAGAAGACGATGGCGATCGGGAAGAAGCCGAGGATGGGGATGGACTGGAGGATGTCGAGCACGGGGATGAGGACCCGCTCGGCGGGCCGGTGGGTGGCGGCGTAGTACCCGTACACGAGGCAGAACGCCAGGGAGAGAAGGTAGGCGAGCAGCATCCGCGTGAACGAGGCCGCGAGGTCGATCGTCGCCTGGGGCAGCAGCGCGCCGACCGATCCGGGGCTCGGCAGGAGGGCGACGGCGAGGAGCGAGAGGGCCGAACCGAGGAGCGCCGCGGGCACGAGGACCGCACCGCGGAGCGCCGGGCGGAGTCGCCGGCGGGCCCGGGACGGCCGACGGGCGGGAGCCGTTCCGATCGGCGCGCGGTCCGGCTGGTGCTCGGCCATGGAACGGGGCTCCGGGGCGTGCGTGCGAGCCACGCCCGCGTATATTGAGTTCGTGGCGCCGCCGCCGGCCCGAGCCTCCGCTCCCGGCGCCCCTCCGGGGCGGTAGGCCCCGGCGACCCATGGGGCCGGGGCGGGATCCGCCCCGGGCGGGGGGCCCCGCGAAGAGGGGAAACGACGGCGGTCCCGGGACCGGAGCGAAGGTGCCGGGCCCTCTCCCCGAGGGCCGGGGGGGGCGAGCGGATTTCCGCCCTCCACCGGCCATTCCGGGCAGCGTCAAAGTTAAGAGTGCTAACCGGGGTCGGGACCCCCGTAGCCCCGTAGTGTAGTGGCCAATCATGCGAGACTCTGGATCTCGCGACGCAGGTTCGAAGGTCGCGAAGAGCTACCGGCTCCCGGACCGAAACTCCTGCCGGGGCTACTTCCACCCGGCCTCCTTCCGATACCCGTTGCGGGGGTGCTCCAGTTCGGCCAAGGCGGGTACCCGGCCCGGTCCCGCGGCTACCGAGGCAGGGCTTAGGACCCTGTTGCCTAGGGCATGCGCCGGTTCAAAGGACGGTGGGGCCCGGTCCCCCCGTCGGAAACTCCGGCCCCCCGCAGCCCCCGCCGACCCCGGGCGGGAGTGAACCTCCGTGGAGGGGGTTCCCGGCCGGCTCCGCGGCGGTCTCCTCGCGCCCGGGGAGATCCTGGAAATGAGCGCCGAGGAGGCCGACCGTCTCCTCGATCGGCTCGAAGCCGAGGTGCCGGTGGCTCCGGGTCTCCTCGACATCCCCTCGCCGCCGACGGGCTCCCTCATCGTCTTCGGCGACACGCACGGCGATTGGCCGTCCACCGTCGCCGCGACCGCCGGCTTCCTCGCCGATCCTGGGGCCCACTGCCTTCTCGGACTCGGCGACTACGTGGACCGTCCGCCGGAGGATTGCCCGCACGGATCGGTGGCGAATGCGCTCTACCTCCTCGCGCTCCGGGCCGCCTATCCGGACCGGGTCTTCCTCCTCCAGGGGAACCACGAGACGGTGCGGCGGGTCCCCGTCGTGCCGCACGAGCTGCCGGAGGAGGTCGACGACCTCTGGGGTCCCGATCCCGAGCGGTACTACCGCCTGGTGGCGCTCCTCGAACGGGGAAGCTTCGCCGCCCGGACCGAGAGCGGCGTCTACCTCGCCCACGCCGGGTTCCCCCAGCGGTCCCAGGAGGCGACGGCGCGGTCGCTCTTCGAAACGCCCACCGAGGGGACGATCCTGGATGTGGTCTGGCGCGACGCGGACGCGAGCCGGTGGGACCGCCGGTTGAGCCCCCCCTTCGGCGCGGCGTCGCTCGAGCCGTTCCTCCGCTCCATCGACTCCCGCTTCTTCCTGAGGGGCCACGACCCGGATCTCACCGGTCGGTGGCTGTACGGGGACCGCTGCCTCACGTTGCACACGACGCGGGTCTTCGAATCGTACGGAGGCGTGCTGCGGGCGGTGGTCCCCCTGGAGGGCACGGTGCGGTCGGCCGGGGAGATCCGGATCGAGCATCTCCCGACCGAGGGCGCGTCCTTCCCGGAGCGCTAGGACCGCCGGCCCGGCCCGAACAGCTCCCGCTCCGCGGCCCGGATCCCGTCGGCGTCGGCGCACTCCCGGTACCGGGCGAGGTGGACGCCGTTGATCCGGAAGAACTCCTCCCCGCCGGAGAAGCCGCCGAGGATCGCTCGGGCCCGGTCCGGCTCCCCCAGGATCCACAGCGCCGCCGCGAGCGCCTCGGCGGTGTTGAGCTCCGCGAGACGGCCGTAATGCTGGGGATTGCTCGCGATCAGGTAGGGAAGGCGCCGGCGGTGGCCCTTCCCGGAGGTCCCGCTCCCGTCCGGGTACCGTCCCCGCTCGCCGAGGCGGTTCCAGGAGCAGTCGACGGCGAGGAGGCCCGCCCGCTCCGCCCGCTCCCGGTCCGCGATCGACAGCGGGTGCGGGGCGTGCGGGTCCAGGAGGACGCCGGCCCGCGCGCCGGAGCCGGCCGCCGCGAGGAATCCCCGCTCCCGGAGCTTGCGGCCGGTGCAGGCCCGCGGATGATCCTCGCCCGCGAACCTCAGGAAGAGCGGGATCGGCCCGTCAGCGGGGGACGGCATACTCCCGGAAGATTTGGTGGAGTTCGCGGGTGAGGGCGAGCGCCTCCTCCCAGGGACGCTGCCAGAGGTTGCGTCCGAAGATGATCCCGGTGGCCCCCGCCTCGAGGGAGGCGCGCACCTTGCGGCGGAGCTCCTCGTCGCCCATCTTCTCCCCCCCCGACACCAGCACGAGGCTGCGGCCGGCGCTCCGCACGACCCGGCGGAACGCCTGGTCCGGGTCCGGCGGCAGGGAGTTGTACGGCGGGGGGCTGTCGCGGTCCTTCTCGGAGGGGACCGGATAGTTCACCTTCACGACATCCGCCCCGAGCTCGAGGGCCACGCGGGCGGCGTAATCGACGGCATAGAGGCTCTCCTTGCCGCCCTTCTTCGCCACCGCCTCCCCCCGTGGGTAGGCCCAGACCACGAGCGGCATCCCCCACCGGTCGCACGCCGAGCGGACCTCCGTGAGCTGGGCGAAGTCCCGGTCCTGGGCGGGCGAACCGACGTAGACGGTGTAGCCGACCGCGTCGGCGCCGAGCCGCACGGCATCCTCCACCGTCCCGGTGAGGGCGCTGAACGACTGCGCGTCGCCCGGGATGGAGGTCTTCCCGTTGAGCTTGAGGATCAGCGGGACCTCCCCGGCGTTCCGGGAGAGGTACTTCTGGGCGAGGCCGATATGGAGCGCGATCGCCGAGAACCGGCCCTCGCGGGCCAGGCGGACCTGGTAGTCCGGATCGAGCGCCTCCGGATTCTGGAAGAAATCGACCGGGCCGTGCTCCAGCCCCTGATCGATGGGCAGGACGAGCAGCGTCCCGCCGCCCGGGCCGTGGTCGTACAGCAGCCGCCGCAGCCGGGTCCGTTTGCCCGGCGAGAGCCCCATCTCGTCGAGCGTCGGCCGTTGGACGCGCCCGGAGGGGGCGGCGGCGTCGCGGGGAGCCGTCGGGGGGTCGTCAGCGGGGGACAGGATTCCTCACCGCCGACCGGACGGTCCGCCGCCTCTTAACCGTTCGTCTTCCCGGTCCCGGCCAGCAGCCGCGGGATGTGCGCGA
>JAJZDH010000111.1 GCA_021828665.1 Thermoplasmata archaeon | reverse complement strand
GCGATTCCGGCCGAACGACTCCCTGGACCCAATGTTCGGACGGGCGCTCCGGGACGCCCGCGCCGCGGGCGTGAGGCTCGCCGCCGTCGCCCTGGAGGTCCGGCCGGGGTGGGTGGGATGGGGCCGGCGGCTGCCGGTCCGCCTGCCGGGGCCGCTCCGCGCGAGCGACCGAACCTATTTAGCCGTCGGGTCGGATTGAGGAAACGATGGCCGGCCGACCGGTCCCGCCGCAGGGCACCTCCACGCTCCGCCTGGAGATTCTCAAGGAGCTCCAGCAGCTCACCGAGAACCGCGAGGCCCGGGACCGCTTGGAGCGGAGCCCGCTCGCCGAGGCGAAGGGGCGGGAGCACTGGGTCCTGCACCTCCTCTTGAAGGCGAGCGAGATCGAGACTGCCCATATCGACACCCTCATCGGCTCGGCGTACTCGAATCTGCTCGCCCGGCTGGAAGCCGTCGAGGACCGGATCGGGCGGATCGAGGAGTCGAGCTCCAGCCTCGACGGAGCGGTCAAGAGCCGGCTCGAGAACCTCGACCAGCTCCTCGGGGACCGGGTCGACCGGTCGCTGGTCCAGGGGACGGAGAAGCTCGCGGCGCAGCTCAACCGGACGGTCCAGGAGAGCCTGGACCGCAAGTGGGGACCGATCGGCGAAGCCACCGAGCGGTTCGCCCAGGGGTCGAAGCAGGTGGTCAAGGGCGTGGACGATACGTTCCGGCTCGCCGCCCAGACCCGCCTTCTCCTGAACGACAACGCCCGCCGTCTCTCGGACCTCGGCCGGGACGTGGTGGCGCTCGAGGACAGCCTGAAGCTCGTCGTGGCCCGGACCGTCGAGGACGGCCTCGCCGGCTTCGACCAGAGGCTCCGGGCCATCGAGCGGCAGCTGGGGCTGCCGCCACCCGTCGAGACCTCCGCCGCGGGGGCCCCGCCGAAGTCGGCCGCCCCGGTCCCGTCGGGCGGCTAGGAGCCGTCCGGCCGCATGACCCGGATCTCCCCCCGCCATCCGCGGTACGCGAGTCTCAAGGTCCGCGCCCGCCTGGCCCGGGCGGCCCGGAGCGGGCTCGTGGTGCCCGAAGGTCTCATCGCGCAGGGGCGCGGGGAGGCGTTCGACTATCTCCTCGGCGAACGGAGCACCCCGTCCGCGCGGCGAGCGGCCCGGATCGCCGCGGCGTCGATCCGGGCGGCCGAGCGGCCGGTGCTCTCCGTGAACGGCAATGTGGCCGCGCTGGCCGCTCCCGAGATCGCCCGGCTCCTCCGGGCGCTGCCGAACCTCCGGGTGGAGGTGAACCTCTTCCACCGGACCGAGGCGCGGGTCCGCGCCGTGGCCCGCCATCTCTCCCGTGCCGGGATCGACCCGGTCCTCGGCCTCCACCCCACGGCCCGCTTGGCGCACCTCCCGTCGGACCGGGCCCGGATCGATGCCGACGGGATCGCGCGGGCGGACCTCTGCGTCATCCCCCTCGAGGACGGCGACCGGGCGGAAGCGCTCCACCGGGCCGGCAAACGGGTGATCGCCATCGATCTCAACCCGTTCAGCCGCACGGCGCAGCGCGCCGATCTGGCCGTCGTCGACGAGCTTTCCCGGGCGCTCCGGAACATCACCCGGGCGGCCGGTTCCCGTCCGACGGCGTTGGGTCCGGTCCGCCCGTCGGTCTTCCTCCACGAAGCACGGGCAGCGATCCGTCGGCGGCTGCCGTCGGGGCCGCCCCGGACCCGAAGGTCGCGGCGAGCCGTGCGGCCACCTCGGTGAGGAACGCCTCGTCGGTGGCGTCGAAGGCGGCGAGGGTCCGGCCGTCGATGTCGATCTCCCCGACCGGCTCGGCACCGACCCGGATCGGGACCACGATCTCCGAACGGGTGCTCACGAAGCAGGAAAGATAGGCGGGTTCGGTCGTCACGTCGTCCACCCGGACCACCCGGTTCTCCCGGACCGCGCGGCCGCAGAGCCCCTCCGCCACGGGGATGCGGAGATGCTCCGTGGCGGCCTCACCGTCCCAGCCGTCGAGGACGAGGTCGGCGCCGTCGCGCCGGTAGATGCCGACCCAATCGTAGTGTCCAAACTCTCCGCGCAGGTACCGGCACACTTCGGCCCGGGCGTCGGTGCCGGTGAGCCGCCCGAGGATCGCATCGACCTGGAGGAGGGCCGGGACCCGGCGGCGGGGAGGGACCGGCATCGGCGGGGTCAGCTCCGGAGGCAGGGCAGCGCCGAGGGGGAGATGCTCCGTCGCGCCGGGGGGACCGGCGCGACCTTTGAACTCCCGAGGCGTATTCCGCCACGAGCTTTCCAGACTCGCGCCGTACCGGACTGAGCCACCTCGGCACGCCCCCGGCCATCGACGGGGCCCGAAGTATAAGCTTTGCCGCGCTGGCGAGTTTGGACCATGACCTATCCGGACCTTCGGAGTTGGAGCCGACGCCTCGGGCGCGGGGTGAGCGCCACCTTCCACCGCTCCACATCCCGCGTCCCCCGTCGTAGCTCTTTCCGCACCCGCGCCCGGGCCGCCGCCTCGACCACCACGACGCCGCGACGCATCCGATGTGCTCCCCCGGAACGGCGCCGCCCCTTTCCAGGGCAGGGGCAGGTTCCGGGCGCAACCACGTGCAACCACTCGGACCGAGCAGTTCTGTTAGGGCGCGCACCAACCCCCGCAATCGCACCCCCCCGAGGGGTTTCCGCCCCGCGCCCACCCTCCCAGCGGCGCCGGCGCAACTCTTGCCTCCCCTCCCTCGCCCTCGGCGGAACCGTGTACGTTCGGCTCAGGCTTGGTCGGGAAAGTGCGCTCGGGCGAAGGTCGGAGGCCTACCTCCGGACCATCGCGCACCGCGGAGTAGCGGATTTGGTGCTCCACCGGATCGCGCGCTCCGCCTCCCAGCGCGGGCCGCTCCCCTCGACGCGCTTCAGGGCGGGGAGGGCAAGCGCGCGAGAATCTCCGCGGTCGTCTCCACGTCGGCGACCGGCCGGAGCTGGGCGAGCGCCCCCGCGTGCGCTTCGGGCGACATCGATCCGCAGGCATCCTCCACCACGATCGCGTGGAAACCCAGGTTCGCCGCATGGCGGGCGGTCCCGGCGATGCCGGCCTCGGTGCTCACTCCGGTGAGGACCAGCGTTTCGATTCGCCGGGCTCGCAGCATCGCCTCGAGCGGCGTGCCTACGAAGAAGCTGGGCGTGGTCTTCGGCAGCACGAGCTCGCCCGAGCGCGGGGCGAGTTCGGGCAGGATCTCCCACTCGGGTCGGCCGGGAGAGAGTCGAAAGCTGCCGGGGGGGACCCCTCGGCGGGCCATTCCACGAGCCATTGCCGGGTTCTCCCAGCCTTCGGGGGGGGTCGTGTGCTGGCTATAGACGATCGGCAGGCGGCGCGTCCGATACGCCTCGAGCAAGTCGGCGATCCGGGGTACGATGTCGCTCCGATTGTAGGCTCGGCCCGCGATGCCCGCCTGCATATCCCAGACGACGAGTGCTGACGGACCCAGTTCCAGAGGAGCGGTGGTCATGACCACGGCCAATCCGACCGACTAAAAAGCGTTGGGATAAACGGACCGGTCGGCGGCCAGGGGCGTCCCCTCCGTTCCGTGAGACGGCCGCACCGAGGCTCCCGGACCACCCGGGGGCAACCCGAGGACCCCCGCGAAACCGGCTCCCGGCCCCGTCAGTCGGGGACCACCCGCGGATCGGGGCCGCGTTCGAGGAGGGCGAGAAAACCCGAGGGGGACCCGAAAACCGGCGCCGACCGCATCCGCTCGAGCGCGAGGAGCAGGAGTTCACGGCCGGCCTCGTGGAGCCCTTCGTCCGAGCTCCGGCCTTCCCGCCATCGGCGTACGCCTTGCGCCGCCTTCCCTCGAGCCCCAGCAGCCCGTGATCCGGTCCAGTCGTCCGGCTCCCCGCCCGGAGCGTCTCGCCGGGCGCGTCGGTGACGCCGACCCACCGCAGGTTACCGGCCCGCCGCCCCGCGAGGGCATCCAGGACCTGCGCACTGCCGACGCCCGGTCCGAGCTCGACCTCGGCGACTCCCCGCCAGCGCGGCGCGGCCGCGCCCGGGGCATCGGTTCCCTCCGCCTGACCCGTGGCGGCGGCGTCCGTGAGCCGGTACCCGTCCCGACCCCGGGACACGAGCCCGTACCGCTCGAGCCGGCGCAGCGCCCAGCTCAAGGACTCGGGGTGGACGTTGAGGCTCCGTCGGAGACCAGGGAATGCCATTGCGCTCGGCCCGACGCCGAGCCTCTCGACCACGCGGTCCTCGACCCAGGGCTCCCGGGAGGCTCCGTTACCTCCGGTCGTCGCGGGCGTCTTCGGACGAGCACCCCCCGCGCGTCGAAAAGGCACTCTGTGGAGCCCACGTAACCGGGTGGGCCTTCGTGCGGAGGGGTCCTCCGGGCCCGCCTCCCGGAGTCAGGCCCGGCATCGGCACCCCGGGCTGCGGGCCTGGACCGAGCGGCACGTGCCGGATCATGGCGCCGCCCCTTCGGGCTCCAGAGCGCGTCGAGCTTCTTCAGCACCGCCCGCTCCTCGGCCTCCCCCTTCCGTCCCTCCTCCCACCGCGGAATCCGCGAGCTGGACCAGCTGCTCGGCCACCCGGTCCATCCTGGGGCCTTCCTGCGCCTCGAATCGTTTCTTGAGGATCCTCCCCCGTCGAAATGTAACGATGAAGTGTCGGGGAGAACCCGCCTGGCCGCGGTCGTTTCCGGGATTGGTCCGGGACCCCCGACCTGGCTTGCAGAGTATCCCCAACGCTCGCGGGCGGAAGCGACGTGGTGGTCGATCGAAGCGAGGACCCCGGGAACGATCCGCAAGCGGCGCTCGAAGCGGCGGGTCATGGAGGCGCGGCTACTGGGGGTGGTCAGGAACCTACGGAGGCTCGGCTACCTCCGATGGCTGGAGCGGGACGAGAACTGTACGGCCCTTGATTCTTTCGCGAGTGGACCGTACGGGACATGCCCCGAGAGGTTTTGTCCCACATTCCGCGCCGGTGGGGCCGGGTAGGGTCTCCCGGGCAGGATTCCTCCCGGAAGCGAGGTTCGGAAGGGCCCGGGTGCGGGGAGGGCCGGCGGGAGGGCGACTACGGGTCGGACCACTCGGGCGGCTTCCGACGCCAAGCGGAACCGCCGCCGGATCGAGGGGCGGGAAGATGGGGAAGGAGCTCCGCCCACCGGCTCGGGGGTGGACCGCGCCTCCGGCATCGGCCGGCACCGGTACGGGGCCACCGCCGACCCGGAGGACCGGGAGCCGATCGGTCTTCCGGGTCCCTTCCCTCCGCGTTCCCGCAAAGCAAACCTTTTGAACCGCGCCCCACCTAAGCCGGCTGCGGCCGGGATAGGGTAGTCTGGTCTATCCTGGGGGACTGTGGATCCCTCGACCCGGGTTCAAAAGGGAGCAGGGACCGACCCCGCTCCCGGACAATCTCGGTCCCGGCCCTCACCGCGTCGCCGAACGGGCGCGCGGTCCCGTCCGGCGCGGGGCCGGCGGCCCCCCGCCGCCGGCGCCATCCCCTCGGCGGCGACGGGG
>JAJZDH010000110.1 GCA_021828665.1 Thermoplasmata archaeon | reverse complement strand
GACGGACCCCCCGGGGCGCCGACCTCCCGCCGTCGGCGGGGCGGGCGCGAGGCGGCGGTCCGGGGGGGCACGCCGAATCCACGGGCCCGAGGCTATTTAACCCGGGGCGGGGGGCGACGACGGCTCCCCGGGACGGCGGGGCGGCGCCCCCCCCGGCACGGTCCGGTCCGGGCCACCGGCGGCCGCCGCTACCGCGTGGCGCCGGCGACGGAGGGGGGGGTCGGAGGCTCCTCGAGGAACGGGCCGCGGAGCGGGTTCTCCACGAGGGCCCCCGGGGGAGGCTGGGCCGCCATCGGATCGGGGTCGAACCGGAACCGGCCGACGACCGGCACGGTGAGGAGGCCGAGCCCGATCACGCCCATCCCGATCCCGGCCCCGAGGTAGGTGGCCGGGATCCCGAAGGAGTACGTGGAGAGGCCCCCGGCGTACTGGCCGACGGGGACGAAGGCGTAGCTGCCCACCTCGTCGGCGGCGAAGACGCGGCCGAGGAGCTCGTTCGGGACGGTGGCCTGGACCCCCGTCTGGAAGGCGGTCTGGAACATCCCGGGGAACATCCCGAACAGGAACATGTCGGCGACCGCCACCGCCGCGGAGCGGGTGAGGGCGAGGCCGGCCACGCACGCGCCCATGCCGAGGGTCATCGCCCCCAGGAGCCGGCCGAGACGACGTTCGTAATGGAGCCGGGTGACGGCGAGCGCCCCGAGGCCGGCCCCGAGGGTGCCGATGCCGTACAGGAGACCCAGGAACGAGGGGGTCTCCTTGAGGTAGAAGGAGGAGTACTCCGCGAGTTCGACGAACGCGAGCGCGCTCAGGAAGTTGATCCCGAGGGCCGCCACGGTGACGGCGAGCAGTTCGCGCCGGCGGGAGAGGTAGCGGTACCCTTCCTGCGCCTCGGCGAGGAAGCTCTGGCGCCGCGGGCCCCGCGGGCCGCCGGCGCTCTCCCCGAGCCGGAGCAGGAAGAGGAGGGAACCGGAGAAGAGGACGACGGGGACCAGGAGCGCCGGAGCCGGTCCCCACCGCTGGTCGAGGAGACCGGTCAGGATCTGGGTGGCGGCGCCGAGCCCCACGGCGGAGGCGAACAGGAGCCCGTTCGCCGCGCCGAGGTCCCGGGAGTCGACGATCTCGGGGAGCGCCGCGTTGAAGGTGGGACGGAACACGGTCACGGCGGCCGTGAGCGCGGCCCAGATCGGGAAGGTCAAGAGGAGCCAGACCGGCAGCGTGAGTCCGGCCGGCCCGCCGACGGGCACGGCCACGGCGGCCCGGGGATCGACGGCGAGCACCACGGCGAGGGCCGCGGCGGCGGCGAGGGCCACCGCCTCCGCCACCTTCAGGATCCGGCGGCGGTCGTACCGGTCCGCGAGCGTCCCCGAGACGAGGGCGGCCCCGAGGGTGGGCAGCGTGGCGGAGAGGCCGAGGAGCGACAGCGCGAGCGCCGCGAAGCCCGCACCTCCCGCCCCGTACTGCTCGGCGATCTGGGTCTGCACCACGATGAGCCCCGTGGTGGGCCCGGCGAAGGCGAAGGTTCCCGCGAGCAGGAACCGAACGAAGGCAGGTTCCTTCAGGAGGTGACGGTACGGGCTCAGGTGACCGCCTCCCGGCGGGGCCACCGTCCGGACGTTGCTTAAATCTTCGCCGAATGGCGGGGACTGCCCCTGCCCGACGGGGCCGGAGACCGTTTCCGCCGGGTCCGGCCGCCCGGGGGCGCCCCGCCGCCGCCCCCGGGGGCGGGGACCCGCGGTGGCGCCTCCGGGCGGGGCGGCGACCGGAGGCGCCCGCTCCGGGTCGGGAGCGGCGGGGCCGCGACCCGTCCGACCGGAACGGTCGTCGGGTTCAAGAGGCCCACCGCCTGTGGGCGGGGCGGGCGGTTCCACGGTGCGGCTCCTCCATCAGGACCCCTCCCTCGGGCTCCTCCGACTGCGGCTCGAGACCCCGAGCGACCTGTGGCGCATCGCCCGCCTGGTCCGCCCCGGGGACCGGGTCGGGGCCTCCACGACCCGGAGGGATCCGGAGGCGCCGGAATCGACCCGGGCCGCCGAGCGGGACCGACGGCGGGTCTTCCTGGTCGTCCGCGCCGAGCAGGTCGAGTTCCACGGCTTCGGCGAGCCGCATGTCCGCATCTCCGGCCCCATCCTCGAGGGGCCGTTCGACCACGGCCGCCACCATACCCTCGACCTCGCCGAGGGCAGCGAGGTGACGGTCACCAAGGAAGCGCTCTCGGGCGGCGAGCGGGCGCTCCTCGAGGAGGGGCTCGCGCACCGGGGCGAGCCGATCCTCCTCGTCGCCGCCGTCGATTGGGGGGAGTCGACCGTCGTGCGGCTGAGCGGCCGCGTCGTCCAGCCGGTGGCCGAGCTCGCGCGGACCCTTCCCGGCAAGCGGTTCGGCGGCGCCGGCGCCGAGACGGCGCGGGCCGACTACCGGGAGGAGGTGGTCCGGTTCCTGGCCCGGCTCGCCCCGGAGGCGGCCGCGGTGATCCTCGCCGGCCCCGGGTTCTTCAAGGAACAGGTCGCCCAGGGCCTCGGGGAGCTCGATCCCGGGCAGAAGGGGAAGATCCACATCGTGGCGACCGCCGAGAGCGGCTCGGCCGGGATCCACGAACTCTTGCGGAGCGGGCGGGCCTCCGAGGTGCTGCGGGGCAGCGTCGCCGCGGAGGAGGAGGATCTCGTCGAGCAGCTCGTCCGGGCGCTCGGCGGGGGCCGCCGGGCCGCCGTCGGGGCCGCGGAGGTGGTCCGGGCCCAGGAGGTGGGGGCGGTGGAGACGCTCCTCGTGGCCGAGGACCGGCTCGCCGACCCCGGGATCCGTCGGCTGCTCGACGCCGCCCGGGCGGCCCGGGCCCGCCTCTTCATCGTATCGACCCACGGGGAGGCGGGCCACCGCCTCGCCGGGCTCGGCGGGATCGCCGCCCTGCTGCGGTTCGACTGGAGCCCGCCCGAGCGGGGATCCCGGGCCGACCCGCCGGGGGGTCCCGCGGCCCCGGCCGCGCCGCCCTAGGGGATCGCCTGGACCGCCTCGCGCAGCTCCTCGAACCGGCCCTTCAGGTTCTTCAGGGCGTACCGGAGCGCGTCGCGCGGGCTCAGGGAACCGTCGGTCTCGAAGGTCACGAGGTGATCGGCGTCGTCGACCACGACCTCGAGGGAGCCGTGCTCGCAGAGCTTCTGGGTCCCGAGGAGGAGGAGCGGCCGGGAGGCGTCGTCGCCGCCGGTGTAGCTCAGGCGGTCGTTCGCGAACTCGAGGAGCCCCTCGGGGGCCGCCTCGGCGAGCCGCTTCAGGCAGGCCGCGGAGCAGCCGGACCTCTTGTGGATCTTCACCGTGGCCCGGGGCTGGATCGAGACGGCATGGACCACCTGCCACTTGGCATGGTCCCGCGCATTCCCCACCACCGCCGTGGCGTAGGCGAGCAGCGCCTGGCGGGCACCGAGCCGGACGATGGGGACCTCCGGCTCGAGGATCGCGAGCTCCGCATCGCCGAGCGGGACCAGGTCCCGCGCGTAGACCGTGCAGGGGCCCTTCTTGTCGATGGAGTACATCACCTGGCAGTGGGCGCACCCCTCCCCCTTGCAGGAGCATTCGGACCGCCGCCGGAACTGCCCGAGATCGGTGGGGATCGGCAGCAGGCCCAGGCGGAGGGCGACCGCCTCATCGAACATGCTCGTGGAGGAGTCGTAGTCCTTGCCGGTGCTCTCGTCCCGGATCGGCCCGAGGTGGAACTCGACATCGTCGATGGCGAGCTTCGGGACATCGGCGAGCAGCGCCCGGCGGATCGCGTTCGACTGCGCCGCGCTCACCCCGCCGAGCTCGAGGGCGAGCCGGCGGGGACCGAGCTCGAGGAGCTTGAGCTCCACGGTCAGACCCTCCGGCCGCGGCGGCCGCCCTTCGGCTTGGTCCCGTCGTGGGGCACCGGGGTGACATCCTCGATCCGGCTGATCTTCATGCCGGCCCGGGCGAGCGCCCGGATCGCCGCCTGCGCCCCCGGGCCGGGGGAGCGGGCCCGGTTGCCGCCGGCGGCCCGGACCCGGATATGGAGGGTGTC
This sequence comes from Thermoplasmata archaeon, assembly GCA_021828665.1. Lineage (GTDB taxonomy): Archaea > Thermoplasmatota > Thermoplasmata > Lutacidiplasmatales > UBA184 > JAKIVR01. The sequence goes on along the minus strand of JAJZDH010000110.1, from coordinate 1,534 downwards.
GAACCCCTTCTCCTTGAGGACGGCGGCGATCTGGTCGGCGGCCTTCATGGCGGCGTAGGGGCTGGATTCGTCCCGGGCGGCCTTGACCACCATGCCGCCGGTGGCCTTCGTGAGCGTCTCGGCGCCGGTGATGTCGGTCACGGTGATGTGGATGTTGTTGTAGCTCGCAAAGACGTGCGCGATCCCGATCTTCGCCATCTCCCTACGGACCTCCCCCGACCACGGGCCCCGGATCGGCCGGCGGGGTGGGAATCTCGATGGCCGCCTCCCGCTTCGCCTTGAGCCCGACCCGGATCGGGTGCTCCTCGTCGTGGAGCGGGCTCCCGGGCGCGTAGGCGATGGTCCCCTCCTCCTCGGCCGGGACGAGGTACCCGGGGCGGGTGACCTTGTGGTCCCCGATGGAGAAGTGGCCGTGGACGATGAGCTTCCGGGCGCTCCACGCCGTCGGCGCCATCCCCTGGGAGAAGACCAGCCACTCGAAGCGGCGGGAGAGGATGTCGTCGATGGTGAGGGCGAGGACGTCGTCGAGCGAGCTCGACCCCGCGGGCAGCATGCCCAGGCGGGCGAGCCGTCCCAGGAGGCCGGCGACCTCGCGCTCCGCCTGGGGTTCCCCCGCCCGGCGCCGGGTCTGGAGCTCCCGGGCCTGGCCGCGGAAGCCACGGAGCAGCGACTGCGCCTTCCACAGCTCCCGCTTGTTCTTCAGCCCGTACTTGTCGCCGAGCTTGCGCTCCTCCTCCATCCGGGCGGCTTCCCACGGATGCTTCGGCCGCTCGAAGGTGCGGCGCAGGAATTTTGGATCGCCCACGGTCGGTTCGGTCCTCCTACTTCTTCTTCTCGGCCTCGGCCTCGGTGGCCTTGACGGCCGCCGCTTCCTTGGCGGCCTTCTTGAGGACGCCCGCCGCCATTCCCGTCCGGCCGTTGCTGCGCGTCCGCTGGCCGCGCACCTTCTGGCCGCGCTCGTGCCGGACCCCCTTGTAGCTGCGGACCATCCGGAGGATGTTCACATCGTCCCGGCGGGCGGTGTCCAGGGAGGGACCGATGTAATGGCGGACCTCCCCCGTGGCGTAGTCCGACGGGTGGTTCACCATCCAGGGGGGGACCCGGGTCGCCAGGCTCTCGAGGACCTTCTCGATCCCCTCGACGGTCGCCTCGGGGAGGTTCCCGATCATCTCCGACGGATTCACCCCGGCGAGGCGGCAGGCCACGTCGCTGATCCGGGCCCCGACCCCGGCCACGCCCGTGAGCGCCATCCCCGCCGAGCGGGTCCCGTCGAGATCGCTGCCGGCGATCCGGACGATGTAGCGGAAATTGGGGTTGTCCGGGATCGGCTTCTTCCGTCCCTTGGGGGCGGCCCCGGGCGCCCCGGCCTTGCCGGCCTTGCCGGGTTTGCCGGGCTTGCCTTCCGTCTCCTCCTTGGGATCGCGGTTCTTGGGGGAGCGCTCCGGCCGGTCCTTGCGGGCCGCCTTCTCCGGGACGGCCGCGGGAACGGCTGCCGGGGTCGCAGGCGCGGCCTCCTCCTTCGGATTCTTCGGCG
>JAJZDH010000109.1 GCA_021828665.1 Thermoplasmata archaeon | reverse complement strand
GCCGAGCCTTCGTGCCGCCTCTCCCGGGCGAAGCAAAATGTCCATCGATAGGACATGGAGTGTGGCCTATGTATAGGTTGCGCCATTAGCTGCTAAAGCCCCCGCGCCGTCCGTCCGGCGCTCCGGCGGTTCGGCCCGCCGGCTCACCGCAACGTTATTTCGAAAGGCCGCTCTCGAGGCCCCGTGGAGAGCCTCCTGCCATCGTCGGAGGGAGAGGTGATCGCCGCCCGTCCCGGGTCGAACCAGCCCGGTGTCTTCCCGAGGAAGGCCCTGGCGCCCTCCGAGGCGGTCCTCTTCGAAACGCGGCCGGCCCTCCTCGCCGAACACCGGTGGGCGATCGGGATTCCCACCGCCTTCATCCTCTTCTTCACGCTGATCGTTCTGGCGAACGTGGCCTCCGGGCAGGGTTCCATCGCGCTCTTCGGAGGTTTCGGATTCCTCCTCGGGATCCTGCTGCTTCCGATCCTGTTCGCCGTGGTCCGCTGGCTCGGAACCGCCTACGCCCTGACGGACCAGCGGGTCCTCGTCGTGCGCGGCGGCGAGTACACCACCGCGGCGTATGGCGAGCTCCAGGGGGTCACCCTCGCTCCGCACAGCACGAACCTCGTCTTCGAGGCGGCCCCCGGGCCGGCCCGGCCGTCCCCGGTGCGGGACCGGCTGGTCTGGTCCTCGGTGCCGTACGCACCGGCCATCGTGATCTTCGCGGAGAGCGTGATCCAGTTCTACCGGCTCCGGTTCCGCCAGGCGACCGCCGTGGAGAAGGTCGTCTCGGACTCGATGGCGAAGGAGATCACCTGCCCGTACTGCGGCCGGACGATCGACCTGAAGGCGCTTCCCCGGGAGAATCCCTCCTGCCCGTACTGTTCCGCCCCGCTCTCCCCGGTGGCCGGAGCGACCGGATAGTCGGCCGGTCCGGGACTCCCGACCGGCTCCGCCGCGACCGGGCCGGAGTCGGGCTCCGGGCCCCGCTCCGGGGCGACGAAGGGGGCGCGGATCTCCGGTCAGTACGTGGCCATGGTGCCGTCTTCCTTGGTCCGCACGAGGGTCCAGTGGAAGAGCGCGAGACCGAGGGGGATCGTCACCGCCGCGTAGGCGACCATCCGGAGGAGGGAGCCGCCGTTCGCGGCGAGCGATCCCCCGGCCAGGAGCGAGGAGCGCAGGGCCTCGAGCCCGAAGGTCAGCGGGATCGAGTACGACAACCACCGGATCGAGGCCGGCAGGAACGCCACCGGGAAGAGGACGCCGGCGAAGAACTGGGTGAAGATGCTGAAGAAGAGGCCGACGGGATTGCCCTGCTTGGTCCAGAGGATGAACGCGGCGGCGATGAACCCGAGGCCCGAGCTCGAGACCGCGAGCAGGACCACCGCGAGCGCGAAGACCGGGGCGTTCACCACGAGGTGGACCCCGAGGACCCCGACGCCGACCACTAGGATCACCAACGCGGCGAGGAGGTTCAACAGGAGGCCGAAGAGCGAGGAATAGAAGAGGACCGAGCCCGGTCGCGTCGGCGAGAGGAAGACGAGCTCGAGGGTTCCCATCATCTGCTCCGAGCGGATCCGCTGCGCGAGGAGCCCGATCAGGTTCGTGACGAACCCCTGGAACGCGAGACCGACCACGAAGAAGGCGACGTACGTCGCGCCCTGGAGCGAGGCCGCATCGAGCGCCCCCGCGCCGAGGAAGTCCGAGAGCACGAAGTACAGGAAGACCGGCACCAGCCATCCCACCAGCGTGAGGGCCACCTGCGCCCGGTAGCTCGCCCAGACCTTCCAGCCCCTCAGGTACGTGAACAGGTACGTCTTGCGGGCCACCGAGCGGATCCCCTCCGGGCGGATGCCGGAGAGGCGGGGCGGGTCGGCGTCCACGGGCTAGAGGCCCCCCTCCTCGGCCTCCCCGAGGATCGGATCGACCCGTCGGAGGAACTCCTCCTCGAGCACGAACGGCCGCAGGTCGATCTGATCGATCGCGAGATGCTGCCGCCCGAAGAGGTCGAGGAGCGCGGTCGCCGTCGCCTCGGGGTTCTCCGCGACCAGGCGGACCACGGTGAGGCCGGCGCGGGCCTCGAGGGCCCATTCCCCCAGCGCCCCTACCGTCGACCGGCCGGCCCGCAGCGCCGCATCGACCCGTTCGGGCGCGGCCCGCAGGGTGACCCGGACCGGCCCGGGACCCGGCCCGTCGGCCGCCCGCCCGATCATTTCGAGCCGCCCATGGTGGATGAATGCCACCCGGTCGGCCAGCCGTTCCACGTCGACGAGATTGTTCGCGCTCAGCACCACCGTCTGACGGCGCCGCCGGCACTCGGTCTGGACGATCCTCCGGATCTCCTCGGAGCTCACGGGATCGAGGCTCGACGTGGGTTCGTCGAGGAACAGGAGCGGGGTGTCGAGGACGAACGCCCGGAGGAACTGCAGCTTGCGCTGGGTGCCGGTGCTGTAGGCCCGGTAACTCCGCGCGAGGACCGCGGGCGTGAGCCCCAGGTCGTCGGCCATGGGGTGGATCCGCTCGGCCAGCTCCGCCCGGCCCAGATTGTACAGGCCGCAGAAGAACCGCAGGTTCTCCCAACCGGTGAGACGGTAGTAGAAACTCCGTTCGGAGTTCGTGACGAGGGCGACCCGGGCGCGGACCCAGGCCTCGTCGGCCACCACATCGTGGCCGAGCACGCGGACGGACCCGGCGGTGGGGCGGAGGAGGGTGGTGAGGATCTTGAGCAGCGTGGTCTTGCCGGCCCCGTTCGGCCCGATCAGGCTCAGCACCTCCCCGGGCGCCACGTCGAAGGAAACGCGGTCGAGGGCGATCGATTCGGAGCGGGGTGGGGACCACGGCTGGGGCCGCTCCCCGGGGAACCGCTTGGTCAGGTCCCGGACCGAGATGGCGGGCTCCATGGGCCCGGGTAGCCGCGGGGGTGTCTTTAGTTGGCGCGCGGCCGGCGGAGCTCCGGGTGGGGCCCGGCTCGACGGGCACCCCTCCGCAATATCGGCAGGTACATATCGGGGGACGGCCGTGGCCCCGGCCGGTGTTCGGGACCCCGACGGCGCCCAGGGGACGGATCCTCCGGACGTGGGGGCCCGCCCTGGGGATCGTCGGGCTTCTCCTGGTCGCGGCCGCCATCGTTCCGGCCGGGGCCACCGCGGAGCCCCGGAGCGCCGTCCCCCTCGGCGGCCAGTCCGTCCTGTCCGCCTCGGTGACCTGGAACGGCGTGGATGTGCGCTCCTACACGACCCCCTCGGCGGCGCTCGGCACGAACTTCGCCTCCACCATCGACGTCCATTATTCGTGGTCCGCCTCCCCCGGTCCCACCGGGGCCCCGGGACTGTTCAACGTCAGCGATGCCCGGCTCCAGATCTTCTATTTCGGCGCCGCGCTCGCGACCCGCGACGTGATCGAGTCGGCCCCTCAGGCCGCTTCCTCCGGAACCATGGACATGACCTGGAACGCGGGCTTCCTCGAGTGGGCGGCGGAAGGGATCTACCAGGTCACCGCCTCCCTTCTGGCCACGAACGGCACCACCGTGTGGGCCGAGTCGTTCTACGTCCACGTCGCCGCCCCCTACTCCGTGCTGGCGGTCCTCCCGCTGCTGCTGCTGGTCGTCGGCATCTACGAAGTGTATGGTCTCCTCACGTCGGGACGGTACGCCCGCCGGAACCGGCCCGCGACCCGCGCTCCGGTAGGATCGACGACCGGCAAGGAACCCGGGGCCGGGACCGAAGCGGCCCCACCGGCGGGCGGCCCCGCGCCGCCCCCATCGGAAGGAGGGGAGGACTCGTGAGCGCCGCGAGCCACGGCGCAACCTCGGGAGTGGTCCTGGGGCTGGTGATCGTCCTTCTCGCCCAGCAGTTCGGGGTGCTCGATCTCAGCGCCCTTCTCCCCGCCGTGGAGGACCTCCTCCTCGGAGCCATCCTCGGCGGGGTCGTGGGGGGACTCGTCGGCTGGGCGCTCGGTCGCCGATATCTCGCGTCCCCGCGCGCGGCGTGAGCCGGTCCGGACGCCGCTTCGCCGTCCGCCCGTGCGCCCCGTTCCCCGGGCGCCTCGCTCCGGTCCGTCGTCGCGGCCCGAGGATTCGTTCGAGGGGGATCCGATCGTGGGCCCGGCCCGGGGCGGGTCACGGGGGGACCGCTCGTCTGTTTCGTTCCGGCGATGCGGCCCGGCCGCTCCCCCGGTGGAACGTCCGGCGCGGCCGGGACGGTGTCGCGCGGGAGCGAACTCCGGCGGCTCCGGCCCCGGAACGGGGGTTCCCGCCGGAGCCCGAGGCCGTCCGGCCGGAGGAGACGAAGAGGCTCCGCTCGAGGATCCCGGCCTTCCGACACGCCGTCGAACCCGCGGCAGCCCCACGCTCCTCGCCCCCGCGGGGCTTCTGGACGGAGGAGCGGTCCACGGCCGAACCGATCCGGAGGCTCCCCTTCGTGGTCCCCCGCCGATCGACGGCCGGTCGCCGCCACCCGGGCCGGGGGCTCGCGAAGCCCGGGTCCTCCGGCCGGACGGCCCGCGGGAGGCCGACCGCGGGCCCCCCCTCGGGGGCCCCGGAGCGCCGATAGCCTCGCCGTCCTGTCGTCCCCCCGTGCCGTTCGCCCCCGCCACCCGCGCCTTCCTCACGGCGGCGCTCGTCCACCTCGCGGCGGCGGCCGCCGCGGTGATGCTCGGCACGCGGGTGGAGGCCTTCACCGGACGGTGGGACCTCGTGGTCTGGCTCCTCCTCCTCGGCTTCATCGGGTTCACCACGGCCGGTTTTGCGCTCCATCTGTTCCCGCCCCTCTCGCGGCGTTCCCCGCCCCCATCGTGGGCCGGATCGATCTCCTTCCTGCTCGCCGAAACGGGCCTCGTCCTCGGAGCGGCCGGGCTCGCCGGTCCACCGGCTCCACTCTCGCCCGGGGGGATCTTCTCCCTCGGGGCGCTCCTCGTCCTGGCGGGAGACACGGTGATCCTGGCCGTGTTCCTCCGCGCCTTGGCCGAACCCCGTCTTCCCTCCCGGGGACCCGAGCCCCGCCCCGGAGATGCGGTGACCGTGCCGCTCTTCCTCGGATCGTGGATCGCCGCCGTGGGGTCGGGCGGACTATTCTTCCTCTCCGGGCGCACCGCCGGCCCCGGATTCGGGTGGTGGATCGCCGCGGTCCACCTGTTCGTGCTGGGCCACGCGGTCCTCCTGATCGTCGCGGTGAGCCTGCGGCTCCTCCCCCGGTCGCTCGACGCCGACGTCGGCCGTCCGACCGTCGCCCTCCTCGCCGCCCTCGCCGGGGCCGGGGCACTGCTCGTACCCCTCGGGATGCTCCGGATCCCCCGCTCCGCCTCGCCCCTCCTCGGGCTTCTGGCGGCGCCCGAGGCGGCGTTCACCGTCCTCTTCCTCGCCGTGATCCTGGTCCTGCTCCACCGGGCCCGCCATCCCCCCGGCCCGAGGTGGGGATTCCGGTCGCGGCCTCTCTCTTTATGGTGGTCGGAGGATTCCTCGGCCTGTCCATGGCGGAGGCGTCCACCGACACGTTGGTCGTCCCCCACGCGGTGCTCAATCTTTTCGGGTTCGTGGGGCTCTTCGTCCTCTTCATGAGCTTCCTCATGATGGCCCCGTTCCAGAGG
>JAJZDH010000108.1 GCA_021828665.1 Thermoplasmata archaeon | reverse complement strand
GCCCGGGCCGCCGCGTCCATCGCCGCCCGGGCCTCCTCGGCGCCCGCGCGCGCCGCGCGTCCGACGAGGGAACCGTCGGCCGGATCGCGGACCTCGATCGGCTCCCGACCGGCGGGCCGAAGCCACCGGCCGTCGAGGAGGTACGGTGCCACCGCCGCCGTCGCCACGGGCGCCGGCACCCCCGGGAGGCCTATACGCTTTGGCGGTCGGCGGTGACCCGCCGGATCCGGTCGAGCTTTTCCAGGAACTCGACACCCTCGCCGGAACGGAGCGGGCGGCCGTCCTCCGTCCGGAGCGGCAGTCCGGCCGCCGCGAGCGCCTCCTCGGGACCGGCCCCGTCGAGGAGCCCCCGGAGCGCCATCTGCTCCCGCCGGCTGAAGCGGATCCCGTCGAGGAGGAACTCCTCGAACGCGGTGTAGGCGACGGGGCAGACTGCCTGCGCGGCCCGGGCGAGCTCGACGGCGTACCGCCGGATCTCCTCCTGCGCGTGGGGGTCCAGCCGGAGGGCGAGGAAGTGGAAGAGGTTGTGGAGATTGATCTTCCAGTACCACTCGGTGTAGTAGGCGAGCGGCAGGAGGAGGCGGGCGGTCTCGCGGGCGACCCCCGCCGCGAGCGCCCGCTCGTAGGCCGCGTACGCCTCCCGGCACCCCCGGGCCAGGTCGGTCCGGAACGCCTCGGCCTCGACCGCGGGGAGCGGCTCCGCCCCGCCCTGCCGGTTCCGGACGGATTGCCGGCGGACCTCCTCGGCCTCCGGCAGGTCGAATTCGTCCGGGACGATGGAGTACCGGGCCGAATACTCGTTGATGCTCGCCGTCCGGTGCCGGACCATCTGGCGGGCGACGTAGATCGGCAGCCGCACCTGGAACTTGAACTCGACCATCTCGAACGGGGTCGTATGGCCGTGGCGGAGCAGGTACCGGATGAGCCCGCGGTCGTCCCGGAGGCTCTTCGTGCCGGCCCCGTAGGAGACCCGGGCCGCCTGGACGATCGCCGCGTCGTTGCCCATGTAGTCGACGAGGACCACGTACCCGTGACGGAGCACCGGGTACTTCCGCCCCAGACGCCGATCGGCCTCGGGGGCGCCGGGTCGCGCCGGGGCGGGTGGATCCGTTCCTTCCTCCATCGGCCCCGCGCACGACCTCCCCGCCCGATAAACCTCCCGGTGGTCCGGGCGGGCAAACCGTTTAGGCCCGCCGGGCCCTCGAACCGGAGCGGGGGGCGGACCGGACGGGGCGGATCTTCATCGGCGTGGCGTGGCCGTACGCCAACGGGCCGTTCCACATCGGCCACCTGGCGGGCGCCTACCTGCCGGCCGACATCTTCGCCCGCTTCCACCGGCTCCGCGGAAATGCCGTCCTCATGGTCTCCGGTTCGGACATGCACGGTACACCAGTCCTGGTGACCGCCGAGCGCGAGGGATCGACCGCCGAGACGGTCGCCCGCCGGTACGACGGCATCAACCGGGCGGCGCTCGGCCGCCTCGGGATCTCCTACGACCTGTTCACCAGCACCCACACCCCCGTCCACGAACGGACCGTCCAGGAGCTCTTCCTGAGGCTGCTCCGCGACGGCTACATCGACCGGCGGACCGAGCCGCACCCGTACTGCCCGAAGCACGCCCGCTTCCTGCCGGACCGGTACCTGAAGGGGACCTGCCCGAACTGCGGCTTCGAGGAGGCCCGGGGCGACGAGTGCGACCGGTGCGGCCACGTCCTCTCCGCCGCCGAGCTCCACCACCCCGTCTGCGCGCTCTGCGGCACCCCCGCCGAGTTCCGGCCCTCGGAGCACTTCTACCTGCGGCTCGACACGCTGTCGGACCGGCTCGCCATCTACCTCGCCGACAAGGGGTACTGGAGGCCGAACGTGCGGACGTTCACGCAGAACTTCCGGGCCGCCGGGCTCCGCCCGACGGCGGTCACCCGGGACCTGGAGTGGGGGGTCCCGATCCCGCTCGACGGGTACCCCTCCAAGCGGTTCTACGTATGGTTCGAAGCGGTCATCGGGTACCTGTCGGCGTCCCGGGAGTGGGCGATCCGGAACGGGGACCCCGAGGCGTGGCACCGGTTCTGGGACCCGTCGGCCGACCTCCAGTCGTACTACTTCGTCGGCAAGGACAACATCTACCACCACACCGTCTTCTGGCCGGCGATGCTCCTCGCTCTCGGCGACCTCGCCCCGCCTTACGACGTGCCCGCCAACGAATGGCTGCTGCTCGGGGGTGCCAAGGTGTCGAAGTCCCGGGACCCCGACGGTTCGCTGTTCGTCCCGAGCCTCCTCGAGCGGTATCCGCCCGATCTGCTCCGGTTCTACGCGGCCTACCTCGCCCCGCAGCACCACGACACGGAGTTCGGCTGGGAGGAGTTCCACCAGGTCACCGACCAGGTGCTCGCGAACCAGTGGGGCAACCTGGTCCAGAGGCTCCTGGTCTTCGCCCGCGACCGCCTCGGCGGGAGGATCCCCGATCCGCCGCCCGGCGGCGACCCCGCTGCGGGTCCGCTCGCCGCCCGGCTCCGGGCGGTCCACGGTCGGATCGGCTCCGAGTTCGAACGGGTGCACCTCAAGGAGGCGCTCGCCCTCATCTTCACCGAGATCCGGGAAGGGAACCGGCGGTTCCACGAGGCCCGGCCCTGGGCCGGGACCCCCGAGGAGGCCCGTCGCGCCGTCTACGAGGGGCTCTGGCTCGTGCGCTGCGCGGCGTTCTGGCTCCTTCCGTACCTACCGGAGTCGAGTGCCCGCATCTTCCGGATGCTCGGGGAGCCGGAGCCCCCGGGCCCCGGGACCTGGGACGCCGCTCCCGATCCGCCGCGCTCCGGGACGCCGCTCGGATCGATCGAACCGCTGTTCCCCCGCACCGGTGGGCCGCGGCCCGCCGCCCCCGGCGGCTCCGCTGCCACCGCCGCAACGGCCCCGGACCCGGCCGCCCCCCCGGCTCCGGCCGGGGCCCCGCCTTCCGGGACCGGTCCCGACGCGCCGCTCGAGATCCGGGCCGGCCGGGTGCTCCGGGTCGAGCCGCATCCCTCCGCCGACCGTCTCTACCTCCTGGAGGTCGACCTGGGGGAGGAGCGGCCGCGCAGCATCGTGGCCGGTCTGCGCCCCTTCCTCCCCGCCGCGGCGATCCAGGGCGCGGAGGTTCTCATCCTCGCGAACCTCGCTCCGCGGACCATCCGCTCCTTCGTCTCCCACGGGATGCTGCTCGCCGCCGACCGCGACGGTTCGGTCGCGCTCCTCCATCCACCCCCCGGGACCCCGCCGGGCGCCGCCATCGAGGGGATCGCGGCGCCGGCCCGTACCATCTCCATCGCCGACCTGGAACGCACCCCTTTGGTCATCGGCCGGGTCCTCGCCACCCACGCCGACGGCACCTCCACCGTCGACCTGGGGGAGCGCCGGGTCACGGTGGCGGGGCTCTGGACGGCCGGGGAGAACGTGCTGGTGCGCTCGGGGGGGACGCGGACGGCGGCCGACGCCGCCCGGGTCCTTTCCTTCGGACCGGGGCGCGCCGCCCGGGCCGACGCGGCCGTGACCCCGGGGGCCCGGGTCCGCTGACCGATGGCCGCCCGGTTCGACCTGCACGTCCACACCGACGCCTCGCTCGACTCCCGCCTCCGTCTCCGGGACCTTCCCCGCCGGGTCGAGAGCCGCGGCCTCCGCGGGGTCGCCGTGACCGACCACAACACCGTCGCGAACCTCCCGAAGCTGGCGGCGCTCCGGGACCGGCACCCGGAGTACCTCTGGATCCCGGGCCTCGAGGTCTCGGCCCGGGAAGGGCATGCCCTCCTGTACGGGGTGGAGTCGGCCCCGCCTCCCCGCCCGACCCTGCCCGCGCTCGCCGACTGGGCCCGGGACCACAACTGCGTGCTGGTCCTCGCCCATCCGCTTCGATGGATCCACGGCGCGGGCGCGGCGGCGGCCCGGGAGATGCGCGTGGACGGCTTGGAGGCGCTCAACGGACGGACCGCCGCCACGGCCAACGCCCGCTGCGAGCTCCTCGCCGCCCGCCGCGGCGTGGCGGTCACGGGGGGCAGCGATGCCCACGAGCCCGCGACGGTGGGACGCGCCTACACGATCTTCCCCGATGACCCGGAGACCGTCGAGGATCTCCTCGAGATGATCCGCCACCGTCGGACCGATACCGGCGGGAGGTCCCTGTCGGCCGCCGGCCGGATCGCCCTCGCGGCCCGGAACGGACTTCTGCGGGCCGCCCGCGGGTTCCGTCCCGTGTAGCGGCCGGCGGCGGGGGGGTGGAGCGGCCGGTGCCTCCCGGAAGGGCCGCCCTCGAACCACCCCGGCGGGAACGGCGCGCGCTCCCCGAGAGCTTTAAGCCGGTCGGTGCTCGGCCCGGGCGCGCCGAGGTGGCAGAATGGTTAATGCGACGGACTGCAGATCCGTTTCCTGGGGGTTCGATTCCCTCCCTCGGCTCAGGATTCTCTCCCTGCAACGCAACCCATCGTCCGCGAGCCCACCCGGACCGCGGCGCAGTCGCATCGGCGCGTTGCTTCACCGACCGTTCGGCCGAACCGCGGACGACGCGTGGTCCGACCTGAGTGAGGTTCGAACTGCCGGACGACGGCGTGACGTAAGCCTATTTACCTCGCCTCTCCTATCCGGAATCGATGGCGGCCCTCTCGGATGGGCGTCTCGGCTGCTATCGATGCGCCTACGTCTGGCGGCCTATCCGGCAAGCCCGTCCCCAGGTCTGCCCCCGCTGCAAGTCACGGTACTGGGATGTTCCCCTGCTTCGGTCCGTGCGTGCAGGGCGCGGGCCGGGCATCGAGGAGATTCTTCTTCCGCGACGCAGGGCGATCCTGCGGGCCGCCGAACGTCACGGGTTCGGCCATGTCCGGGTGTTTGGTTCGGTGCGAAGGAATGAGGCCAGTTCGACGAGCGACGTGGATTTACTGGTGGAGCGTAAGGAGGGTACCTCTCTTCTGGACCGTGCCGGTCTGTTGGTCGAGCTCGAGACCATCTTGGGCCGTACGGTCGATCTGGTCCCCGAAGAGTCACTTCACTGGCTGATCCGACCGCAGGTTCTGTTCGAAGCGGTGCCGCTGTGACCGACGCCGCTCGCCTCGCCGACATTCTCGAGCGCATCGATCGGATCGAGCGGGCGACCGCCGCGGGAAGGCGGGCCTACTTCTCGTCCGAGGTGGTTCAGGACGCGGTCGTACGCAGTCTCGAGGTCATCGGGGAAGCGGCCAAGCATGTCTCCTCGCGAACGCGGGGACAGTATCCCGGGGTGCCTTGGAGGGAGATGGCCCGCTTCCGGGACCTCGCGATCCATCAGTACGGGCGCATCCTCGCGGACGAGGTATGGGGGATCGTGACCGGAGATCTGAAGAGGATCCGCCGGGCGCTCGCGGAGCCGACCTCGCGGGAGCAAGACTAGCCCTGGCGCAGGCCTCCCGGTCTTGTCCCCGATCGAACGGAATCGCACCCATAGCTCACTGCCGTTCTCCCATACCTAGACAACCGTGGCAAGCACGGTTGATGCTGGGTTCCTGAATCCTCGGAAGGCATCTGTCCTAGCGGACATGAACCTCCTTCCTCCACAGGCGTTTTCCG
>JAJZDH010000107.1 GCA_021828665.1 Thermoplasmata archaeon | reverse complement strand
GGCTCCCGGTCCCGCGCCAAAATCGAGGTTACGCCGATGGGGTGGTCGACGGGTTCCGTCGACCGACCGCGGCCCGGACCTCGGCGAGGAGCTCATCGGCCCAGCGGCGCGCCGTCGCCATTTCCCTCGCCTCGGCGAAGACCCGAAGGAGGGGCTCCGTTCCCGAGCGGCGGAGGAGGACCCAACCGCCGTCCCGGTACGCCTTCACGCCGTCAAGAGTCACGACGCGAACGGCGTCCCGGGCCAGCGCGCCGGCGACCTCCTCGAAGACCGCATCCATGATCGGCATCGGGCAGGTGGCCTTCTCCTTCACGAGCGCGTAGGCCGGAAGATCGGCCACGGCCGCCTCGGCGGTCAGCTCCTCCCGGGCGAGGAGCTCGAGGAAGGCGGCCGCGCTCATCGCTCCGTCCCGGGCGAGGTGGAGTCTCGGGAAGATGAGGCCGCCGTTCTCCTCCCCTCCGAAGACGGCACCGCGGACCGACATCTCCCGGGTGACGGTGGGGGAACCGATCTTCGTGTAGACCACTTCGCCCCCGAACGGGCGGACCGCGTCCTCGACGCTCTGCGAACTGGAGACGGGCGTCACCACGATGCCGCCCTTCTCCCGGCGCACGGCGTCCCGGGCCATCAGCGTCAGGAGCCGTTCGCCCGGGAGGTAGCGCCCCCGGGCATCGACAAAGACGGCCCGATCCGCGTCCCCGTCGTGGGCGATGCCGAGGTCCGCCCCGAACGCCGGCACCGCCCGGGCGAGGTCCTTGAGGTTCGCCTCCGTGGGCTCCGAGAGGTGGCCGGGAAAGGTGCCGTCGACGTGGGCGTTCAACGAGATCACCCGGCACCCGAGGGAGCGCAGGAGCGCCGGCGAGGTGGGGACCGAGGCCCCGTTGCCGCAGTCCAGGACCACCGTAAACCGGCGGTGCCGGAGGGCGGCGGTGTCGACCCGGTCGCGGATCGCCGCGATGTACCGGGGGCCGCCGCTCGGGTCGGAGGTCACCGACCCAATCGCATCGAAGGGCACGGCGGGGGCGGCCCCGCGGGCGACCCCGACTTCGATCTGTTCCTCGAGCGCCCTCGGGATCTCGAGCCCATCCGCACCGATGCACTTGATCCCGTTGAATTCGGGAGGATTGTGCGACGCGGTCACGATGAGCCCGAAGCCGGCCCCGACCTGCGGCACGGAATACTGGACGGCGGGGGTCGGCAGGAGTCCCAGTTCCACGACGTCGTGGCCGGCGAGCGCGAAGGTGGCCGATACGATCCGGGCGAACGCCGGGCTCGACGTGCGTCCGTCCCAACCGACGGCCACGGGTTTCCCGCGGGGCACCACCTCCGCCGCTGCGGCGGCCACCTGGGCGACGAACGGGCCGGTCAACCGCTCCCCGACCACTTCCCGGATGCCGTTGGTGCCGAAGAGCCGCACGGTCGGCAGGGAGCGCGGGGACTCATAACGGCTTGGCCCGACGGCGCCCCGGGCGCCGTTATGGAGGGCGCCGCCCGTGGGCCGGCCATGGAGGAACCCCGCTACCTCGCCGATGCGATGCTCGGCCGGCTCGCCCGGTACCTCAGGATGCTGGGGTACGATACGGAGTACTCCGGCGAAGGGGCCGCCGCGGCGATCCGGGAGGCGCTGGCCCGGGATCCCCGCATCCTGCTCACCCGCAACGGGGCCCTTGCGGCGGCGACCCCGGGTTCCGTCCGGCTCCGCGAGGTCCTCCTCGACCGGCAGCTCCGGGAGCTGGCGGGGATCCGGCCGCCGTTGCGGAGCGAGCCCCGTTTCGACCGGTGCACCGCCTGCAACGGCCCCCTCGCTCCGGAGCCCGGCCCGGGGGACGACCCCGTCGGTGCCGGACCCGCGCGGCGCGCCGGGCCGGGACCGGTCTGGCGCTGCCGCGTCTGCGGCCACCGCTACTGGGAAGGAACGCACACGGCGCGGATCCGGGCCGATCTCCGCCGGACGCTCGGGACGGGGGACCCCCGATGATCTTCTGGGTCGAACGTTCCGGCGAAAACCCCGATCTCGCGGCCGCCGAGACGGCGGGCGTCGTCCGGTCGCTCGGTGGGAAGGTGCTCCGGGAGCGCACCGATCGGCTCCCCGAGCGATTCGTCCGCGTGGACCTCGCCGGAACGGGGGTGGCGCTGGAACTGGCCCGGAGGCTCGCGCTGGCCCATCGGGTGCTGGCCCCGTGGCCCGAGTTCGGGGTGGACGCCCTCCGTGCCCGGGCGGCCACCGAAGCCCGGGAACGGCCCCGGCCCCTCTCCATCGACTGGCTCGTCCCGCCGGGACCGGCCGCGGCCGGGCTCCGGGCGGCCGTGGCCGATGCCTACGTGGCCGCAGGCGGTTCGATCCGACCGGCGACCGCGGAGCGACGGTACTACCTGTGGGGGGACGAGGGCCCCGGGCTCGGGCTTGCCGAGCTCGTCGCCCGGGTGGACCGGACCGCCTACGAACGTCGACGGATGCCGCGGTTGCCGTTCCAGCGACCGGTGAGCCTGCCGCCCCGGCAGGCCCGGGCCGCGGCGAATCTGGCCGGGATCGGACCGGGGCTGCGGGTGGCCGATCCGTTCGTGGGCACGGGAGCCCTGCTCCTCGAGGCCGGCCTCCTCGGCGCCCGGCTCTTCGGCTCGGACCGCGATGCCGGGATGATCCGGGGGGCGCTCGGCAACTTGGCGGCCGTCGGTCTCGGGGCCGAGGCGCTCATCGTCGGGGACGCCGCCGCCGCGGTCGACTCCCTGCCGTGGCCGGAGGTCGACGTGGTGCTCACCGATCCGCCGTACGGCCGCGCCTCGAGCACCGGAGGGGAGGAGAGCGGGGAACTCATCCGGCGAGTATTGCCCCGGTGGGCCGACCGGACGGCGGCGGGGGG
The DNA here is from genome assembly GCA_021828665.1 of Thermoplasmata archaeon. Classification (GTDB taxonomy): domain Archaea; phylum Thermoplasmatota; class Thermoplasmata; order Lutacidiplasmatales; family UBA184; genus JAKIVR01. Next base: position 2,707 of record JAJZDH010000107.1, on the reverse strand, counting down.
CCGGATCGTGCTCATCGGCCCGGCCGGACCGGACCCGTTGCCGCCCCCGTGGGTGCGGACGGTCTCCGTCCCCCACCGCGTCCACCGCAGCCTCACCCGGGAATTCCGGGTCTACGAGCGGCTCCCCGTTCCGGGTCCACGGTGACGGCCGGGGGGCGGATCGCGGCGGCGCCGGGCGGGGTGCCTCAGTAGGCCGTCGTGACCCAGGAGTTCGTGTTCCCGACTCCCGGCTCAGGGCAGAGCTGGGTCACCACGACCTGGATGGTGACGCTGGCCTGCTGGGGGTTCACGAACTCGATGGAGAACCCCGACAGCTGGCCGGCCGTGATCTCGCTGTAGGCGGCGCGGGCCTCGGTGAACGCCCCCGTGCCCGCGAATTCGGAAATGTTCCCGTTGGGGGCGTGGACGATCCATGTGGAGTTGGCGGCGTAGGCGGCGAGAAGCGCCGACGTCAACGGTTCGGTGCTGCCGTTCCGGTCCATGACGACCCGGACCACCGACGCCGAGAGGATGTAGGCGTGCGGGACCAGATCCCCGTCGCGGACCGCGAAGGTGAGATTGTCGGCCATCCCCGCGGCGCCCGGCAGGGGCCGCACCGGGGAGGTGGTCCCGTTGACCACGGAGAACGACCCCGTCGGTTCGAAAATGGGCACCAGGGTGAAGCCGGCGACCAGGATGGCCACCGCCAGGACGCCGACGCCGATCCGTGGCCATCCGATCGGGGAGAGGTCGTTGAGCGGGGGCGGGTGCCGGAGGCCGACGAAGAGGATGAAGAACGCGAACAGGAACCAGCCGAAATAGTAGAAGGCGCCGAGCACCACCAGGATGAGGAGGACGGCGAAGCTCGCGTAGGTGGAGCGCTTGCCGAGGAGCGCCCGGGCAATGTGCCCCCCGTCGAGCTGGCCGGCGGGCAGGAGGTTGAAGGCGGTGACCAGGAGGCCGACCCATCCGGCGATGGCGAGCGGCTGGAGATTCGCGGAGGCCCCCGGCACGAACAGGCCCAGAACGGCCCACATGGCGGAAGGCCCGAGCAGCAGGTTCTGGTAGTCGACCCCCAGCGTGGTGAGCCCGCAGAACGCCGGAGAGAGCGCCGGGGAGCCCAGGGAGAGGTGAAGGCCGAGGAGCGTCACGGGGATCGCCACGAGGAACCCGGCGATCGGGCCGGCCGCTCCCACATCGAGGAGCGCCTTCCGGTCCGGGAACGGTTCCCTCAGGCTGATGAACGCCCCGAAGGTCCCGAAGATGAGGATCGGCGGAGGCACGGGCAGGAAGTACGGCAGCGAGGCGTCGAGGTGGTGGCGGCGGGCGACCACGAAGTGGGCGAGCTCGTGGAGACCGAGGATGAGCATGAGCGGGGCGGCGAAATAGACGCCGCCCCACAGGAGGTCGGTGCCGGTGAGGGCGGTTTCGCCGCGGTACGAGACCCAGAGGAAGGCCCCCGCGAACACCGTGGAGACGACAGTGGCCACGAGGAGAGCGGCATTCACGTACAACCCCCACGACTTCTGGACCGGGCGGCGGATCACCTCGATGACGAACTCGGCGTGCTCGAGCCGGATCTGCGGCACGTAGTGCAGCGGCCAGAGCTCCCGGCGCAGTTCATCGAAGGGGGCGGCGAGGGTGGCGACCTCCGCATGGACCAGGAAGAGGACGGAGTACGGGGTGAACCGGGTCTCGTAGACGGGGAAGTAACGGGCCACCATCCCCCTCAGGCGGTCGAGTTCCGGAGGGCTCGGGGTCGGCCCCGAGGAGCCCAGCGCCACCTGTTCCCCCCCTAGCCGGCGCCTTTGGCCGCCGATTTCCTCAGGCGGGAGGCGCGCTCCTTGGTGGTGAACCCGGTGGCGGCCTCGAGGAACCGATTGTACCGCCGCACCGTCTCCGCGGCCACCTCGGTGTCGACCTTCGGGTTCATGGTGACCTCGACGGCCAGCTCCTTGGCGTCGGGCCACACGACGAGCGCCACCAGCGCGCCGAAGCTCGAGCGCACCTTCTCTCCGTCCCGCGCCGCGCTCCCGAAATGCTCCGTCAGGAGCGCTTCCAGGCGGGCCCGGTCGAGGCCGGCCCGGTGACTGGCGCGGACCGGATACTTCTGCACGGGCCGAACGAGCGGCCCACGCGATTTAAGGTTGCGGGGCGCGGGCCGGTTCAGACGGTCTCGAGTTCGAAAAGGACCCGGTACCCCCGGAGGAGACGCCCGACCTCATCGCCCAGGTCGAGCACCTGTTCCTGCGTGGCCTCCGCCTTCCAGTCGTAGACGAAGTCGTAGTTTCCTTGGGTGGGGAGGAATCCGAACCCCACGAGACGATCGGCCACCTCGGACGGTTTCGCCCCTTCGCTGTGGAAGGTTACCCGCAGGTAGGTCTCCATGCGGGGCGAACGCCCGGTCCACGGTATCAACCTTTCGACGGAGCGGGAGGGAACCTCCACGGTGGGCCGGGACCGGCCCTCCCGCCCGCCCCGACCGGCGCGATCGGCGTTCGGCGCCCTCAGCCCCGGGGGGGCGGTGCGGCCGGCGGGGGAGCCCCGGGCTTCAGTTCTTGGAGGAGCGCGCGGCGGTCGGCCCGAGACTCGCGGGCGACATTCAGGAAGAAGGCGCCGAACAGGAGCCCCGCGCCCACCCCCACGTACGCCTCGAAGAAGATCCACCCGGCGGCGGCCCACAGGAGGCCGACGAGCAACAGGCCGCTCATGGTGAGGAGCAGGATGC
>JAJZDH010000106.1 GCA_021828665.1 Thermoplasmata archaeon | reverse complement strand
ACGCCCACCACTTAGAGCCTATCCGGCAACCGACCTCGAACTCCAGTGGAGCCTACGGGGCTTATCGTGAGAGCCCGCGCGGCCCTCGATGGTCGCCGCTTGCACGAGCCTGCCACGCCTCGAGGACTCTATCGAGCCTCGCTTCCGCCTCCCCGACGAGCTCTGGACCAAGATCGAGACCGTCCTGCCTTCGCACCCCCCTCATCCCAAGGGCGGGCGTCCTTGGGCGAACGACCGGCAGTGCATGGAGGGCATCTACTACCTGACACGGACGGGCATCCAGTGGTGCGCCCTCCCTCGGTGCTTTGGCCCCAAGTCCACCGTACACGGGCGGTTCCAAGAGTGGGTTGAGGCCGGGGTCTTCCACAAGCTCTGGAAGCGAGGACTGCTGTTCTACGATGCCGAAGTGGGGATCAATTGGACTTGGCAAGCCGTGGACGGGGCCATGTCGAAGGCGCCCCTCGGAGGAGAGGCCACCGGTCCCAACCCCACTGACCGAGCGAAGAAGGGGGTCAAGCGCAGCCTGCAGACCGATGGGGCGGGCATCATCATCGGCCTCGCCGTGGCCGGCGCCAACCGGAACGATCACAAGATCCTGAAGCCGACCTTGGAGAGCCGACCGGTTCGACCTCCGAAGGGTACGCGGCAGAACCTGTGCCTCGACAAGGGGTACGACTACGACGAGACCCGCGCAGTCCTGAAGGAGTTCGAGTTCGTTGCCCACATCCGTTCGAGAGGGGAGGAGAAGATCGAGATGGAACGGAACCGAAAGCGCAAGCCCCGCCGATGGGTGGTGGAGCGAGCGATCTCGTGGATGAACCGATTCCGTCGTCTCTTGATCCGTTGGGAGAAGAAGCTCGAAAACTACCGGGCTTTGGCCCAGTTCGTCTGTGCGTTCATCGCCTACCGGGCTTCCCGCCTCTGGTAGTCGCCCCCTCGGGCTTTTGACCCGAGCCGACCCTGCCGAATCGAGGGTCGGCGATGGCGAAGAGGTGGGCGAAGGAGCGGAAAGAGGACGAGGGCGAACTCTCGGACGAGCTTTTCGAGGAGATGCTGGGCACGATGCTTCCTATCGCGTGCGCCGGGGAGAAGTGCGAGAAGCGGGGCCACCTCATGTTCCCGGGCGACAGTCCCTACGAGGGGGGGATTTTCATGGGGAACGGCTGGACATCCGTCGCGGCTGTGGATCATCCAGCGGTGAACTTCCTCTGCCCGGATTGCTTTCAGAGAGAGGTCGAACAGAATCACGTGACGAGTAAACAGCGAACAACGGCCCACCCACCGGTTCCCGGATAAGCTCTTAGCCAAACCAGCCCTCTCGGAACCGCTCTCGGGTGATGTTCGGGTCGCGCGCCCGTACGTCGAACCTTCCGACGAGTTCGTCGATGGGCTCGGGAATCACTTTCCGTCTCCCCATTCGGCGTAGCAGGGGCGTCAGGAACTCCCGGCTCTCGTCACGGAACACCCGTGACCATCGGAGCGGTGGATACCGGAACCGCTCCTCGGGCGGCTTGTGCTCGAGGAGGACGTTGTGCCCTCGACGGCTGACCAACAGGGCCAGCCACGAGGTCCAAATCAACGACTCCGCGACATACCGATTCCCCGTGGCCACTCGGTCCAGGTGGAAAGATCCCTTCCCCTCTTTGAATAGGAGTTCTACGGACCCACGAGTTCGGTACAGTTCCGCCACCTCCTCCGCCGAGAGCGCGTCCCCCGGCAGGTTGGTGAGATAGGCGTGGTACGGTTGGTGGTCCTCGTCCCAAACGGCGACCATCCGGGAACGCATCGTGTCCCCCCGATGCCGACCGCGATACACCTGCCGCGAGAACGATAGTTCCACCTCGGCGTCGAGCACCCCGCGGTGGAGGCGGGGAGCCACCTCGGACCACCGCTTTCCCTCGAGGTCGATCGCCCGCCCCCGATGGAGGAGGTGCGAACGGATCCGGACCGGGTTGGCGTTCCCCTTGAGGCGCGAGAGGAAGAACCCCCCGTTCTCCGCGATGCGCGCGAACCCCTGATGCTTGTAAAAGCCGAGGTCCGTCAGGACGATCGAGCCCTTGACCCAGGGACCGATCTTCAACGTGTCGATCTCGGAAGTGGTCTCCGGGAACAGCTCGAGGCGGGCCGGGCCGTTCGCCCGGGCGCTGAACAGGGTCGCCACCTTGACGCCGGCGGTGCGGTTCGACTTGGTGTTCTTGGCGAGTCGGGTCGGTGGGTAGAACTGGGCGAGGGCGGAGAAGAGGCGAATGACCGTGGAGTCCTGGATGAGGAGGTCGGTGAACCGGGCCAGTTTCGGGGTGAGGCGGTTCCCGGGAGCGGCGCGGAGCTGGGCGAGGGCGTAGGCGACGCACCGTCGGAGGAACTCGACGAGTTCGGGGGTGAACCGTTCGTAGAACCCGCATATGCTGAGGATGGGGTCGGGGACCCGCCGGTTGTAGGCGTCGCGAAGCGCCTCGACGGTGCGCTGGAGCTGGGGTCCCGTTTCGAAGGCGAGGGTGTAGAGGAAGGCGACGGGGTCGAGCTTTCGGTGCCGTTGGACGAAGCCGGTCTCTCGGGCGATGCGCTATATCACCCGAGGGGGAAGGAGGGTGAGAAACGCCTCGAGGTAGTCGTCGGCCGAGGGGCCAGGGTTCGGCGGTGGGGCGGGGCTCCGGGTTCGGGGCTTCCCGATGGATGGGACATCCTATCGAGGTGGGCCTCCCCTCATGAACCTATGAGGTTCCAGTGGAAGCCCACGTTAACCGAAAACGCATGAGCCTCCCTCCAATAGAGGGGTGCAACAACGGCGAGGAAGGTCCGGGCAGCCGGGATACCTCCGACCCCCCGGGGGGCTCCGATCTTGGGATCCGACCGGGGCTCACTCCCCCGGGACGAGCCCTTCGGCTCAGGCCCGCTCCACCACGAATTTCGATCCGTTGACCGGCATCCGAGCAACCCACCCCTCGTTCAGATAGCGGGGCAGGTCGGATTCATGGATCACCTGCTGCTTCGGCCCCGTCGGGGCCGTGCCCTTGGCCGCGCCATTCCTTAGCGCCTCAATCACGGCAGCCGGGTCGCCGAGGTCGATCTTCCCGATCTCATCGTCAGTGTACCATGGCGACAACAGTACCCGGAACGCCTCGGAGTTCACGTGGACCTGCTGCGACGTCGGTGTGGTCGAGAGGAAGCCCTCGCATCGACGGTAGGCCTCCCGCATGCTCGTGACCAGGCTCTCCGACAGTCGGGCTCGACCCGTTGTGTAGTGGCGCTGCGTGATGTCGCCTCGGTGCCCCATCCAGAACTCGGTGTAATCCCGGGCGACCTTCCCCGCGTTCTGGGCCTCAAGGAGCCGGGACGCGAAGTACGAGCGCAGGACGTACGGTCGAGCCTGGATCCCCGCCCGCCGAAGGGCGAGACGAACCTGGTCGCCCACGTTCATGGTGCGAATGAACTTCTTCTCGGTCCGGTACGGGTGGATCACATCGGAGTCCGGGCCGAGCGGCTCCCCCTTCTCCAGCCGACCCTGAAGGACGGTCCGAAGATACTCGACCCCTTCCTCCCCGAGGAACGTGAAGTAGGTGTGCCCGGCCTTGGAATTGGTGGCGCGGACCCGCACCCGGAGCGGAGGGTCCGGGAACTCGAGCCTTCCCCCTTCGACCTTGACCCCCATCAGGTCCGATATTCGAAGGCCATCGGTGCCGAGGTAGTTCCCGATGGCGCCGGGGCGCAGGCCGGAGAAGGCCATCAAGGCGCAGGTCAGGCGTTCGTTGGGAGTTGCGGCCATCAGGGCGGCCCGAAGCTGCGCGGGCGTGGGAATCTCCTCGGTCTCGAGCCGTTCCGAGATGCCGGTAGCGGGGACCTTGACCGGGAGGTTGAGCTTGCGGCCGTGATGCAGGAGCCAGGAGCGCACGGCCTTCAGGCTGGATTCGATGTACGAGCGGGCCCGGCCCTTCCCGGCCTCCTTGTCCACGAAGGCCACCATGAGGTTTCGGAGGGCCTCGTCGGTGAGGGTGGGGAGGGATGCGGGGTCCGTCCCCAGGTCGCGGCAGAAGGCGGTGAGGCGGCGACGGTAAACGTCGGCGGTGATCTTGGAGCCGTTGGCGGTGTTCCGGTACCAGGCCAACAAGGCGGGGTCGGTCGGCGGAGAGCCCTTGGGAGCCATGCGACCGCCAAGCAATGATTGGCCTTATACCTTTGTGGGAGCGGGCCCGCCGGGATTCGAACCCGGGTTTGAGGCTCCGGAGGCCTCCGTGATATCCAAGCTATACTACGGGCCCGCAGCCCGCGCTAACGTCCCCCCATCTAAAGGTTGCCCCCTCAACGAGGAGATCGGGATTCCCGGGCGGTACCGGCCGGGCCCGGGGGTGAAGGGGAGGGTTTGGCTTCGAACGCCGCCGTCAGGGCCACGAGGAGATCCACCAGTTCCGGCGGGGCGTCGACCTCCGCGACGATCCGGCCCCCGATCCGGACCTCGGAGCGCACCCGCCCGGCCCGCCAGCGGACCTCCTTGGGCACCCACGCGGCGCCCCCGCCCGAAGCGCCGGGGCGCCATTCGATGACCGCGGCCACGAGATCCGACTCGCAGCCCCGGCCGACCCAGACCCAGAAGAGGAGGACCAGGCCGCCCATTGCGAGGATCCAGAGGAGGGCGGGGCCCACACTGTTGGTCAGGAAGTACTCGGTCGCCGCCAGCACGCCGCCGCAGACCATGAGGAGCCCCATGGTCCGACGCATCATCTCGGACGCGGGCAGGGCGCCGTTGTAGTGCTCGGCGAGCACCCCGGAGCGCGGCGGCTCCGTGGAGGTGGATGGGGGGCCGCTGGGGGGGGCGGAGCTTCCGCCGGGAATGAGCCGAAACCCCCGCTCCATGAGGAGCGCTTCGATGCGACGGACCCCCTGCGGGTCGGTCCCCTCCGGTAGGATCGTCGACCGGCCCAGAGGGAGCCGCAAGCCGGGCTCGATCCACAGCGGGGGCATGGTCGGCCATCGCCGGGGGGCGCGGGGGGCCATGAAGCTCCTAGAAGGGTGGGGGTAGTCGTACCTTTCGGGCGACCCCCCGGTCCGGGGGGTTCTCTCCCCCCCACCTCCTTACCCCGGCGTCCCGCCGGCGCTAAGTAGCCGGGGCCCCCTTTTCCACCGGCCCATGGCCGAACTCCTCCGACCCGTTGCCCGGCGCTTCCCCCCGATCGAGACCCTCGAGGGGGCGGGGGTCCGGCTCCGACGGTCGTTCGGCCAGCGGGAGGTCCCGCTGCTGGACCCGTTCCTGCTGCTGGACCACTTCGGGTCGGAGAACCCGGCCGACTACATGGCCGGATTCCCCTGGCACCCCCACCGCGGGATCGAGACGGTGACCTACATGCTGGAGGGCCGGGTCGCCCACGGCGACACCCTCGGCCACGAGGGGGTGATCGACCGGGGCGACCTCCAGTGGATGAGGGCCGGGAGCGGCATCATCCACCAGGAGATGCCCGAGCGGTCGGAGGGACGGCTGGACGGCTTCCAGCTCTGGGTCAACCTGCCGGCCCGGGAGAAGATGTCGACGCCCCGCTACCAGGGGATCACCTCCGGAGAGATCCCCGAAGTCGAACTGCCCTCCGGCGCCCGGGCCCGGGTCGT
>JAJZDH010000105.1 GCA_021828665.1 Thermoplasmata archaeon | reverse complement strand
GCTCCGTCTCGGGCGGGTCCGCCGGCCCCGGGGCGACGGGGCGGCGGCGATCCTCGCGGCGCTCGCGGGCGCGCCGCCGCGGTCGATCCTGTACGCCCGGTCGGACCGGGCGGGTCCCGGGCTCGCCCGCCGGCTCGCCCGCGACGGCCACCGGGTCCTCGACCTCGTGGCGTACCGGGTCGTCCCCGGGCCTCCGCTCGGCCGCCCGGCGCGCGAACGGCTCCTCCGTTCCGGAGTGGTGATCGCGCTCAGCCCGTCGTCGGTGGCCGGGGTGCGGCGGCGGCTCGACCGCGCCTCCTTCGCCGCGCTCGCCGGCGGCCGGCGCTGGATCGCCCCCGGCGAACGGACGCTGCGGGCGATCCGCGGCCACGGGATCCGGGGCGCCCGGCGCGCCCGCGCGGCGTCGGTCGAGGCCTTATGCGAGGCGGTCGTTTCGGGGACCGACCCATGACCGGCCCGGGGACCGACGGGGGACCGACGCCGCCGGGGGCGGCGGAGGAGGACCGCATCTACGCCGGCCCGGCGGCCCGGCCCCGCCGGCTGCGGTGGACCCCCGCGCTCCGGGCGATGTTCGCCGAGTCGCCCCCGGCCCGCGACCGCCTCGTCCTCCCGGTCTTCGTCCGCCCCGGCGACGGGCCGCCCACGCCGATCCCGTCGATGCCGGGGATCCTTTCCTACCCGGTCGACCGGGTCGCCGCCCTCGGCCGCGCGCTCGGCCGGGAAGGGGTCCGGGGGGTGCTGCTCTTCGGGCGGGCCTCCCGCAAGGACCCCGAGGGCGGGGAGGCGGGAAGCGACCGGGACGTGGTCGTCCGGGCGCTGCCGCGGCTGCGCGCGGCCCACCCCGACCTCGTCCTCTTCACCGACGTCTGCCTCTGCGCCTACACGACCCACGGCCACTGCGGGATCGTCCACGACGGCGCGGTCGCGAACGACGCCACTCTCGGCCGGTTGATGGCGATCGCGGCCGCCCACTCCCGGGCCGGCGCCGACTTCGTCGCCCCGAGCGCCATGATGGACGGGCAGGTGGCGGCGGTCCGGCGCGCGCTCGACCGCGACGGGGAGGCCGGGACCGGGATCCTCGCCTACGCCGCGAAGTTCGCCTCGGCGCTGTACGGACCGTTCCGCGACGCCGAAATGTCCCGGCCGTCGTTCGGCGACCGGCGCGGCTACCAGCTCGATCCGGCGAACGGCCGGGCGGCGCTCCGGGCGCTGGCCGACGCCGCCGACGAAGGCGCGGACATCCTCATGGTGAAGCCGGCGCTGACCAGCCTCGACCTCCTCGCCCGGGCCCGCCGGCGGTTCGACCTCCCGCTCGCGGCCTTCCAGGTCAGCGGCGAGTATGCCATGCTCCGGGCGGCGGCCGACCGCGGATGGATCGACCTCCCCGACGCGATCCGCGAGACGCTGACGGCGATTCGCCGGGCCGGCGCCGATCTGACGGTGAGCTACTTCGCGCGGTCGGCGGCGCTCGGCCGGGAGCGGGCCCGGTGACCGCCGCCGGCCGCGGGGCCCCGCCGGAGCCGCCGCGCCAGTTCCTCAAGTACACCTTCTACCACCTCCGCCCGGAGTGGCGGCGGATCCCGCCGCCGGAGCGGGCCCGGGGCCGCGCGGATCTCCTCCGGGTCCTCGAGAGCCCGCCCGAGGGGATGATGCTCCGGACCTACTCGACGGTGGGGACCCGCGCCGAGGTCGATTTCGGCCTGTGGATGATGGCGCCGGAACTCCCCGAGATCCAGGAGTTCCATGCGCGGGTGGCGGGAAGCGCCCTCGGGGGGTACCTCGACATCGGATACTCCTTCCTCGGCATGGCGAAGCGCTCGGAGTACCTGGGGGCGCTCGCGAACCCGTTCCCGCCCGAGGAGGAGGCGCGACGGCCCCGCGACCGGCCCTACCTCTTTGTCTACCCGTTCGCCAAGCAGCGGAGCTGGTACGCCCTTCCGTTCGAGGAGCGGCGGCGGATCATGGGGGAGCATTTCCGGATCGGCCACAAGTACCCGGGCGTGGCGATCCACACCGGCTACTCCTTCGGCCTCGACGACATGGAGTTCGTCCTCTCCTTCGAGGCCGACTCGCCGGCCGACTTCCTCGATCTCGTCACCGATCTGAGGCCGACGGAGGCGAGCCGGTTCACGGCGCTCGAGACGCCGATCCTCACCTGCCTGCGGGCCTCCCCCGCCCGGATGCTCGAGCTCGCCGAGGGCCGGCCGTGACCCGGGCGCCCGGACCGCGGTCGCGGGCGCTCTTCCGCCGCGCCCGACGCTCCCTCGTGGGCGGGGTCGACAGCCCGGTCCGCTCCTTCGCGGCGGTCGGGGGGGTCCCGGTCTTCGTCCGGAGCGGCCGCGGCGCGTACCTCACCGACGTCGACGGCCGGCGGTATCTCGACTTCGTCAACTCCTGGGGGGCGAACCTCCGCGGCGGGGCGCCCCCCGCCGTCCTGCGGGCGATCCGGGCGGCGGCCGCCGACGGCCTCTCCTTCGGCGCCCCCTCGCCCCGGGAGCACGAGCTCGCCGAGCTCCTCCGGGCGCGGGTGCCCGAGCTCGGGCTCCTCCGGTTCGTCAACTCCGGCACCGAGGCGGTCATGAGCGCGGTCCGGGTCGCCCGCGGGGTCACGGGACGGTCGCGGGTCGTGAAGTTCGCGGGCGGCTACCACGGCCACTCCGACGGGCTCCTGGTCCGGGCCGGCTCGGGGGTCGCCGCCCAGGGGTTGCCGGACTCCGCCGGCGTCCCCGCCGCGATGGCGGCGGCGACGCTCGTCGCCCCGTACAACGACCTCCCCGCGCTCGAACGGCTCTTCGAGCGGTACGGCTCCGAGATCGCCGCCGTCCTCGTCGAACCGGTCGCGGCGAACATGGGCGTGGTCGTTCCGGTGCCCGGGTTCCTCGCCGGCCTCGGGCGGCTCGCGCGGCGGCACGGGGCGCTCACCATCGCCGACGAGGTCCTGACCGGGTTCCGGCTCCGGCCCGGGATCGCCGCCCCCGGCCTCGGCCTCGCCCCGGACCTCGTCACCCTCGGCAAGATCATCGGCGGCGGGCTCCCCGTCGGCGCCTACGGCGGACGGTCCGCGGTGATGCGCGCCGTCGCCCCGCTCGGGCCGGTCTACCAGGCCGGGACCCTCTCGGGGAACCCGGTCGCCATGGCCGCCGGGGCGGCGGTCCTCCGGTCGCTCCGGCCGGCGGACTACGCGCGGCTCGAACGGCGGGGGGCCCGTCTCGAGGAGCTCCTCCGGGCCGCCGCCGAGCGGGAGCGGGCGGGGCCGTTCCACGTGGCCCGGGCCGGCTCCCTCCTCGGCCTCTTCTTCCGGGAGCCCCCCGTGAGGGACGACGCGGCGGCGCGGAAGACCGACCGGGCGCGGTACGCCCGCTTCTTCCACGCCGCCCTCGACCGGGGGCTGTACCTGCCCCCGTCGCCCCTCGAGGCGCTCTTCCTCTCCACCGCGCTCTCCGAGGAGGCGATCGACCGCAGCCGCCCGGCCTTCGAGGCGGCGTTCCGGGCCGCCCGGGGGGCGGGGGGATGATCCGGCGGCGGCTGGTGCGCGCCCTCCGCGGCGAGGAGGTCGACCGCCGCCCGATCTGGCTCATGCGCCAGGCCGGCCGGTACCTGCCGGGCTACCAGCGGCTCCGGGAGACCCACTCGGTCCTCGAGATCGCCCGGAGCCCGGAGCTCGCGAGCGCGGTGACGCTGGAGCCGGTCCGGCGGTTCGACGTCGACGCGGCGGTGGTCTACGCCGACATCACGCTGCCGCTCGCCGGCCTCGGCATCGAGTTCCGGATCGATCCCGGCGTCGGTCCGGTCGTCCCCGACCCGATCCGGACCCGGGAGGCGGTCGACCGGCGGCTCACCGGGTTCGACGCCGAGGCGTCGGTGGGGTTCGTCGGGGAGGCGATCCGGAAGTTCCTCGCGGCCGGGACCGACCGGCCCATCATCGGCTTCGCGGGCGGGCCGTTCACCCTCGCCTCCTACCTCATCGAGGGGGGCCCCCGCCGGGACCTCGTTCGGACCCGGAAGATGATGACCGCCGACCCGGCCACCTTCGACCGGCTGCTCCGCCGGCTGACGGAGATGACCGGGCCGTACCTCAAGATGCAGGCCCGGGCCGGGGCGGCCGCGCTCCAGCTCTTCGACACCTGGGTGGGGGCGGTGAGCGCCCGCCGCTTCGCCCGCCACCTCGCCCCCGGCCTCACGGAGCTCTTCGGCGACCTCCGCGCGACCGGGGTGCCGACGATCTACTTCTCCACCGCCTCGAGCCACCTCCTCGGCGAATTCGACCGTCTCGGCTCCGATGCCCTCGGCGTCGACTGGCGGGTCCCGCTCGGCCGGGTCCGGACGGAGGTCGGCGATCGGCTCGCGCTCCAGGGGAACCTGGACCCCGCCGCCCTCCTCGGGGACCGGGGCTCCCTGGAGGAGGCCGCCCGGGAGGTCCTCCAGGAACTCCCCGATGCCGGTGGGCACATCTTCAATTTAGGGCACGGGGTCCTGCCCGACACCGACCCGGAACGGATCCGGGAGCTGGTCGAACTCGTGCACGCCACCCCCCCGTACGGATCCCGATGACCGGCGACCGGCGCGGCGGCGACGACCCGGAGCCGTTCGGCGTCCTTCTCATGGGGTACGGCAGCCCCTCCGGCCCGGAGGGGCTCCCCGCCTACCTCGCCGAGGTGATGCACGGCCGCGCCCCCTCGGCGGAGACGGTCGCCGACTACACCCGGCGGTACGCCCGGATCGGCGGGACCCCGCAACCCCGGATCCTGGCCGAGCTCCGGGAGCGGCTCGAGCGGCGGCTCGCCCGCGACCGGCCCGGCGCCCGGGTCTTCCTCGCCACCAAGCACGCGGCGCCGCGGCTCTCCGAGGTGATCCCCGCGGCGGCCCGGGAAGGGTTTTCCGCACTCCGGGCGGTGGCGCTCTCCCCGTACGCCTCGACCTGGATCTCCGAGCCGTACGCGAGCGGCATCGCCGAGGGGATCCGGGCGGCCGATCGTCCCATCTCGGTGGAGTTCCGGAACGGCTGGCACCTCGACCCCGACTGGATCGGCACCTGGGCCGAGGGGATCCGGAGGGCGCTCGCCGACGAGGCGGAGCGGCCCGGCGTGGTCCTCCTCTCCGCCCACAGCCTGCCGACCCGGTTCCGGGACCGGGGCGACCCGTACCCCCGCCTCGTCCGGGCCACCGCCGACGCCGTCGCCCGGGCGGCCGGGCTCGCCCGCTGGGAGTTCACCTACCAGAGCCCGGGGAACACCACCGAGCCGTGGCTCGGTCCGGAGATCGGGGAGGTGATGCGGGCCTGGAAGGAGCGCGGGGCGACCCGGCAGCTCGTCGCGGCCACCGGGTTCGTCTTCGACCACCTGGAGACGCTCTACGACCTCGACGTGGTCGTCCGGGAAGAGGCCGAGGCCGCGGGGATCCACTACCGGCGCGTGCCGATGCCGAACGCCGCCCCCGGCGTCGTCGAGGCGCTGGCCCGCCGGCTGCTCGGACCGGCGACCGGGCCGTAAGCCCGGGCGGAAGGCCCCCGCGGGGCCGGCCCCCCCCGGCCGATCCCCGCGACCGTCGGTGGCGGCCGGTCCGCGGGCGGGTGGCCGCCGGGTCCGGGTCCGGGGGCGGGAGGGGCTCCCCGAAGGCAGCCTCTGACTTCCATTAACCGTCAGACC
>JAJZDH010000104.1 GCA_021828665.1 Thermoplasmata archaeon | reverse complement strand
GCGGGGACCGGAGGGACGGGGGGGATCGCCGGGACGGCGGCCCGCCGCCCGGCCCGCGGCCGGTCGGCCCCGTCCCCGTCCCGGCCCCACCGGTCGCTTCTCCGCCCCCGCCACCGGCCCCGCTGCCGCCCCGGTTGGCCGCCTTCTTCGGGCTGCTGACGGGGATCGAGAACACGTCGAAGTCGCTCTTCCTCGGCGGGGAGGACACCGTCGTCGCGGAGGCCCCCGTCAAGGAGATGATCGAGCGCATGGCCCAGCTCGAGCCCCCGGCGAAGACGGTGATCTTCGATGGCGTCGTCAGCCAGCGGCTGCTGGACGTGGCCCGGGAGAAGGGCGTCGAGACGGTCGTGGCGAACCGGCTGGGCGCGGTCGGGAAGATTCCGGACGGGCTCAAGGTCCTGACCCGGATGGACCTCGGCGCGTAGGGGGCGACGGAGGGATGGTCCCTCGGCACCGGGGGCGGCTCCCGGGAGGAGGCCGACCGTGAGCCCGAGCTCGTCCGAGCCGGCGCACGGGCGCGTCCTCTCCCTTAAGGAGATCGAGACCACCGAGGACATCGCAATCCCGAACGATCCGCTCGACCGGGTCATCGGCCAGGAGAAGGCCGTCGAGATCGCCCGGATCGCCGCCTACCAGCACCGCCACCTCCTCCTCGTGGGGCCCCCGGGGGTCGGGAAGTCGATGACCGCCCAGGCGCTCGCGCTCCATCTGGAGCGCCCTCAGACGGAGGTCCGGGTGGTCCACAATCCGGAGAACCCCGAACGACCGACCATCGAGGTGGTGCGCCGGGAGGAGGTGCTGCTCGAGCGCGAATCCGCCCGGACCACGGAAGGCGAGCTCCTCGCACCCACGGACGCCCCGGCCTCGGTGGCGGAGCGGCTCGGCTACCGCTGCTCCCGGTGCAGCTTCTACTCGCTGCCGGCGGACCGGTACTGCCCGAGCTGCGGCAACACCAAGGCGGTGGCCCCCGGAGGGTCCGGGAGCGGCAATCCTTTCCGGGACCTGGTGGGGGGCATCCTCGAGCTCACCGTGAGCCCGGGCGGGAATCCCCAGGAGACGGTCCGGACCACGCGCCTGAAGAATGGCGTGGAGGAAGTGGTGGCCTACGAGCGGGCGGGGGACCGCATCCGCATCCTCGACCAGCGCGCGCTCGAGAAGCGGCGGACCAAGCAGCGGGAGAGCCCGCGGAAGGTCCTGGTCAAGCTCGACCGGAACAGCTTCGTCATGGCCACGGGGGCGAGCGAGACCGAGCTCCTCGGCGACGTGCGCCATGACCCGTACGGGGGCCACCCCCAGTTGGGCACGCTGCCGTTCGACCGGGTGATCCCGGGGGCCATCCACGAGGCCCACGAAGGGGTCCTCTTCATCGACGAGCTCCCGCACCTGGGACCGCTCCAGCGGTTCATCCTGACGGCCATGCAGGAGCGGCGGTTCCCGATCACCGGCCGGAACCCCCAATCCGGGGGCGCCTCCGTCCGGGTCGACAATGTCCCCTGCGACTTCATCCTGGTCGCGGCCTCCAATGTCCAGGACCTGCACCAGATCCTCTCCCCCCTCCGTTCGCGCATCGCGGGGGGCGGCTACGAGGTCCTCCTCGACACCACCATGCCGGACACCGACCGGAACCGGATGCGCTTCGCCCAGTTCGTGGCCCAGGAGATCGCCACCGACGGCCGCCTGCGGCCGGCGACGCGCGAGGCGGTCCAGGAGCTCATCCAGGAATCCGGCCGCCGCGCCGATCGGCTCGACGGGCGCCGCCATGCCCTCACGCTCCGGCTCCGGGAGATGGGCGGGCTCCTCCGCACCGCCGGCGATCTGGCGGCGATCTCGGGCAGCCGGTTCCTCGAGGCGGCCCACGTCCGCGAGGCGCTCGCCCGGGCCAAGTCCATCGAGGAGCAGATCCGGGACACCTACGGCTCCCTCCAGGTCGGGATCCGGCAGGAGGCCACCGAATCGCAGCGCCAGCAGATGGGGTACCACTCCTTCCACCAGTCCCAGGACCCCGGCCAGTTCCCCGGAGGCTACGGCTGAGCGGGCCGTCCCTCCGGGCCGATACCAATAAACCCCCGACGCGGGTGGGCGGCCCCGGCCCATGGGCGCGTAGTCTAGCGGTTATGACGTCACCCTGACACGGTGAAGGTCGCCAGTTCAAATCTGGCCGCGCCCATCCCCGGCGTACGCCTTCTCGCGCGGGCCGAACGGGGAGCCCACCCTCCCTCCTCCGAGAGCCGCTCTCCACCGATCTCCCGCCGGGCGGAGGGGGGCCACCCCCGAGGCCACGACCCCCGACCACAATCGTCGCAACGGTATCTCCGAGGATCGCCGCCGCGACGTCGGGTCGTCGCTTCGATCGATCCCGCATCCATTCCGAGGGGCGTGGAGTCCCTCCGGTCGGCTCCGTCCCGTGGATCCGTGGAACGGGGGTCGGGACCCTGGCGAACCTACCGGCGCCGCGTCCGGCCCCAACGCCACGTTTTCGGGTCGACGACGGGCGGGTCCTCGGCGGCCGGAATCGCGCGGTCCCCTTCGTCGGATCCCGAACCGTCGAGGGTCCCGAACGAGGCTAGGGTGCCGGAGAAAGGTGGAACTCGTTTCCGTCGGGGTCCCGGATGGTCGCGTACCAGCCCCACGCCGCCTTCTCCGGTGCGTGGGCAAACTCGACTCCCGCCGCCTTCAGCTGCGCGCATTCGGTGACGAAGTCGCCGGGTAGGGCGAGCACGATCCCCGAGGGACCCGGCTCCAAGGGGATCGGCGGATGGTTCTCGGAGGCCTGGCACAGGTGAAAGACGCTGCCCCGCGTCTTCGATCCGACCGTAACCCAGTGATCCTCGTCGTCGATCACCTCGAGCCCGAGCCGTTCGGTGTACCACTTCTTCGACTCGTTCCGGTCGGAGACGACGATCGGCACGCTGGCGATCCACGGCTTCCCGCGCGCGGCTTCCTTCGGGCTCGGCATCTTCGCTCCCTCCCGGGAACCGCGACCCCGGACCGGCCTATAAAGGGCCGGCGCCGTCGAGGCAACTCCCTGCCCGACCCGGGGTTTCGGGGGAGCTCCAGAACTCCCCTCCCCAACTCCGGTCGCGGAGGGGCCGGGAGGAGGGGAAGGGGCTGTCCGAGCCGTGCGAAACCGCACGACGTACTTCGCCTTCTGTCCGCGCGAGAGCGCGACCACGCGGAGGATCGCCACGAGGTCGTCCGCCCCGCCCGCCACCACGATCGCCACAGTCCGCAGGCTTGGCCCCGAACTCCCCGTCGAGCCGATGGCCGGGCCCGCGGTCCGGCAGTTCGATGGCGCCGGCGCCTGCGGGTCGCCCACCGGCTGCGCCCGGATCGGCTCGGCCGGTGACGCCGAGGAGGCCACCCGATCTCGGAGTCATGGGTGGTGGACCTGTTTACGGGCCCCCGTAGTTTCGTGCGGTCGGATCACGGGCCCGCTGGGATTCGAACCCAGGTTCGAGGCTCCGGAGGCCTCTGTGATGTCCAAGCTATACTACGGGCCCATGCCGCAGTGAGGGTTCGATTCGCTCCACTCACTTTCCGGACGGCGGGGCGGAGCATCACGAGTAGGTAGCCGTTTCGGTCCAAAGCCGCGCGGGTGTGGAGTACAGGATTTAGATCCGTGTCCGAGCGGGGTCACGGGGAACCTGCCCTCCAGTGGAAGGAGGGGGTCGAGGGGGAGGCTTCGGTCCGAGTCGGACCATCCCCTCCAGGACGAAGCTCACCAATCGATGGGGCGAGTGGCGGATCCGCCAAGCTCCGGGCCGGAACCGACCCTCCGATACCGTTGGGCCGATGTCCGCTCGCTGGGGCGTTCCTCCCCCGCAGCCGAGGAAGCTCCTTCCATCGTGGCATGTGTCGGGAGTCGGGCCGCGCGTCAATCCCCTTCGCCGATTTCCGCCGCCCCACCCGACCAAGGAGGAGAAACCGCTCTTCGAGTAGGAGCGGCGATGGTCTCCCCGCGGCGAGGGGCGCCGGCGAGCCGCGGGTCTTGGACCCTACCCTACCGCGCGAACGCCGCGACGGGAGAACCGAGCGAGCCCCCGCGGGCTCGATGGGAGACGCACGCGGCCGATCGCCGGACCGCGGTCAGACTGGAGACGAGACTGCCTCGAAGGGCCGCCTTCCAGGTTCGGGTGAGGGAGTTATCGGGTCCACGGGAAGTGCCAGAGCATGCCTTGGGGTTGGGGCCGGAAGGAAAAGGAGCGATCCGCTGCGGCGACCACGACCACCGAAGGAGGCCCATCCGCGGGTGGTCCACTTCCCTCCACCGCGGACCCGTCCAGAGATTCCCCCCTTCCGGGAGCCGTAAAGTTCCGGGTCGACGATGTCTACAGTATCACGGGCACTGGGTGCGTAGTAGTCGGAGAGGTGGTCGAAGGCATACTTCGAACTCCGATCACTCTGAACCTCGTCCCGCCGACTCCCCGCCCGGGAGCACCCAAGTCCGTACAGGTGGCGGGTGGGATGGTTCATCGCAAGGAAGTCTCTGAAATTGCCCCCGGCACCCCGGTGGGCCTGACGTTGCGTGGATTGGATCCCGTGGTGCAGGGATTCGGAGGAGTCCGATGGCCCGTGGTCAAAGGAGACTACCTCGTCGCCCCTGCCGATCCGTGAGGCCCTGATTGGATGTGGGGGCGCGCGGCCGATGACGGGTGACCGTGAGGAGCTCTACCGCCGCAACACGCCGCGTGGCCCCAAGCGGAGGGCGCCGGCGCACCCCAAGGTTGGACCGGCAGCGCATTCAAAAGCCGGTACATCGGCCGGGAAAGGTGGCGTCGACCCCACGTGATGGGACGACCACCTTCTGGAAGGAACCTGCGCGGAGGAGGGTTACTGCCGGAGGACCCTCCGCCACTCCTGCGGTCCACCGCTTCCGCGCGCAGATTCCGCTCCCGTAGGGGCTTTCTCCCGACGGCATCGGGTGGGCCCTCTGCTCGCCCTGAGCTCCCGAGCACGCAATCGGAACCATCGTCCCGACCACATCTTCCAGGAAATCATCGGAATGTACTTCGCGGTCCTGCCCCGGCGCCTTCCCCCAGCGTTTCGACACGACCGGCCCCCAGGCCGGCCCGAAGCCCTCGGTAGAAGGACGCGGGGGCGTTCGCACGGATGGAGCACCGGGCGGGGACCATGACCCCGGCGGTCCGCTTGGATCTGGTAGTCGTGGCGAGCCGAGTCGGTGCGTTGGCCTCGGCGAGGATGATGATGGAGCGGTTGACCGTGGAGTCTTCGATCAAGTGGCCGGTGAAGCGGGTCCTCTTCGGGGTGAAGCGGTGGCCGGGAGCGGCTCGGAGCTGGGCGACGCCGGGGGCCACGCAGCCCCGGAGGAACTCGATGAGTGGGGGTGAGAAGTGCTCGGAAAAACCACCGGTGCGGAGAATGGGGTTGGGGTCCGTCGGTCGCAGATGTCCCGGAGCGCGGCGAGAGGGCGCGGATGGCAAGATCCTCCGTCTCGGAGGTGAGGGTGTTCGGGGAAGAGGGGACCGGATCGAGCTTCCAACGGCGCCGGACGAAGCCGGTCTCCCGAGATTTCCGCTCGACCACCCAGACAGGGCTTTAGCAGCTAATGGCGCAACCTATACATAGTCCACACTCCATGTCCTATCGATGGACATTTTGCTTCGCCCGGGAGAGGCGGCACGAAGGCTCGGCCTCACGG
>JAJZDH010000004.1 GCA_021828665.1 Thermoplasmata archaeon | reverse complement strand
TCCCCGCGGCACGGGCCGGTACGCGGTCTTCCACCGGACCGAGACGGAGAGCGAATCGAAGCTCCGGCCGCGCCTCCTCGGCCTGTGGGTCCTCTGCCCCGTGGAGTGGCTGCGGTACGACGAGCCGTCCGATGGGCTCCTCCTCGGCGCCGACGGGATCGTGCCGGGGCCGGAGGACCCGGGCTCGGCGCTCGAGACCTCCGCCGAATCGGAGCGTTTCGTCGAGCAGGGTCTTCCGTGGGTCCGCCGGCCGTGGGGTTCCGGGCGGTTCGTCTACGTTCCGGAGTCCCGGGTCGGGGAGTTCGCCGGGCCGGAGCCGTTCTCCGAGGCCGACCTCGCCCCCTGACCCGGCGGGGGACGGACGGCCGGAGCCGCCGGAAGGGGGGCCCGCGGGTCCCGGTCCCTCCTAGAGGATCCCCATCTCGGTGAGCTTCTCGGGCAGGTATTTCTCGGTCACGTAGTTGAGCCCGTACTTCGCGAGCGACTGCTGCTCCGCCTTCTTCCCGTTCTTCAGCATGAGCTCGATCTCGGCCCGCCACTCGGCGGTCTGGAACCGGGGATCCGTGAGCTCCGCCTGCAGCGCCCGGATGTCCACGTCGCTGAGCTTGTCCGACGGGAGGTCGTAGTTCTCGATGTCGGAGGGGGTCACCCCCAGGAACTCCGCGGAGGGGGTCGCCAGGTACTGGGAGAGATGGGCCGTCTTGATCGCCCCGTAGGCCACCGAGGCGAAGATCCGGAACGACCAGGGGTCGCCGTCGGTGAAGACCACCACGGGCAGCTTCATCTCCTCGTTGAGCCGCTTGAGGAAGCGGCGCGTCGACCGGGCCGGCTGTCCCTTCAGGTGGACCAGGAGCGCGTCGTGCTGCTCGTCGAACCCGTTCTCCGCGAGCCGGTCGACCATGCCGCCGCACTCGATGGCGATGATGAACTTCGCGCCGGTGCTCAGGAGTTCGATCTTCTCGCGCTCCACGTTGAACGGCAGCGCGTAGCCGCCGTCCCCCACGTCGTCCCGGCAGTTGATCTTCTTGGCGATCCCCTTGCGGTTGCGCTCCCTCAGGGTGAGGTCCCCGATGACGGAGGCGCCGTTCTCCTCCGGATGCAGCCGGAAATCCTCCCGGAGCCGGGTGCAGAGGACCTCGAGGTCCTCGATGAGCAGGTTCGACTCGTCCTCGCTGTGGAACTTCCCCTCCTCCCACCCCTCGCTGATGTAGTACAGCTCCCGGAGCGTCGACGTCTTCCCGGCCCGCGCCATCTCCCCGATGAAATCGACGAGGTAGAAGGTCCGCAGGAGCATCAGCGCCCCGTCCTTCTTCCGGGCGCTCCGGGTCCCCAGCGCGCGCCCGAGCTTCCAGACCCCCTCGCGCATCTGGAAGGCGATGTTCTGCTTCGTCCGCAGCGGCAGCCGCATCCGGGGAATCTCCCCGTGGGCGAGCTGGTCGTAGACCTGCTCGGCGAGGTCGAGCGTCGGGCGGAGCGCCCGGGCCGAGACCGACTCCGCCGACTCCTCACTCTTCGTCGAGGGCTCCTTCGCTCTTCGCGCCATCGTAATCCACCTCCGTCTCCTCGCCCGGGGGCGCCGCCGCGGCCGCCTCCTCCGCGGCCTCGATGACGGCCCGGGGCACGCGGACCTCCCAGTCGCCCGGCAGCGGGTCGGCCCCGAGCAGGTGCGCCTCGTCGACCCCGGCCTCGTAGAAGTCGACCTCGTCCGCGTCGATCTCGCTCGACCGGGGGAAGGTGAGGGCGATCTCCGCCCGCGCCGACGGGAGGAGCTTCGGGAGGGTCCACCACATCCGTCCGAGTTCCGGCTCCGAGCCGTCCGGCGACCGGGAGACCGGGTCCGGCGGGAAGGCGGCGGGCGGCATCTCGAGGAACAGCTCGAGCACCCGCGCCCGCGGCGTGTAGTTGACGATCTCCACCCGGACCGTCGTGGTGGATCCGCCCTTCGCCGCGGCCACGACCGAGGGGTTCACGTACACCACGTCCATGATCCGGGTGATCACCGGGGTCAGGTCGGGAACGGGCTTCCCCACGAGCGCGCTCGTCTTCTCGGCGAGCCGGGGCAGGATCCGCAGGATCACGTCGAACTTCTCGCTCGCCTGCTCCCGGCGGGAACGGCGGGAGAGGTGGAGCCGCAGATGGCGCGCCGCCGCCTGGAGCGCGAGGGTGATCTCCTTGTCGATCTCCGGGTCCTCGGCGATCGCCTCCTTGGCCTCGCTGGTGAACGGGATCTTGGTGGAGGCCACGTGGACCAGGATGAGGCAGGGGCCCGAGGGGAGGCCCGAACCGCCCTTCTGCTCGAGGCCGTACCGCCTCCAGTCCAGGTTCGCCACGGCGTTCGTCACGGCGCAGGCGCCCTGCTGGAAGAGCAGCGGGACCCGGTTCGCGAAGCGGAGGAGCTGGACCGGCTGGTCCGGAGGCAGTTCGCCGCCGTACACGAGACCGACCTCGACCAGGAACGGGAACCCGCCACGGACCTTCGGCGGCCGGCTGACGGGGGGGGCGAAGAAATCCGGGCGGATCTCCCCGAGGACGTTCCGCAGCCCCCGCTTGATGAGCAGCGGGCCGATGGGGGAGAGCGATTCGGCGCTGGGGGGCAGGAGCGGGACCGTGCGGAGCGCCTCGAGGAGCGTTTCGAGCAACTCCCCGTGGATCGAGTCCGGCTTCTCCTTGCCGGAGAGCCCGGCCCGGCCGAGCACCTCCCGGAGCGCCCGCGGGGTGACGCCGGCGAACTCCCGGGCGAGGACCTCCGCGACCGTCGGCCGGGCCGTGGCCTTCAGGCGGGAGGCGAGCTCCCCGAGTTCCAGCCCGTAGGGGTGCGGCAGGACCTCCTTCGGGATGGGGGGCGCGGTGGGGGCGGCCCGCTCCCAGGTGACCCGGGTGCCGTCCGGCTCGACCAGGACGATCCGGGCGTGCGGGTTGACGATGGCGGTGTCCTTGAGGTACTCGAACGGGGACTGGCGCCCCCGCTGGTACTTCGCCTTGAGGAGGAGCTCGACCCGGGTCCCGTGGGGGCGGTCCCAGAGGAGGAGGTCCTCGGAGATGACGCGCGGGAGGTTCCTCTGGGTGTCGATGAGGAGCTCCACGACCTGGGCAGCCTCCTCCTCGGCGACCTTGGAGACGATCCGGGCCGGCCGGGCCGTGGTGAGCGCCGCGTACAGCACGGCGGCGGAGATCCCGATGCCCTGCTGGCCGCGGGACTGCCGGTTGGCATGGAACCGGGAGCCGTACAGCAGCCGGGCGAAGACGTTCGGGATCTGCCGGCGCAGGATCCCCGGTCCGTTGTCGTCGACGGCGACCCGGAGCCGTTCGGTCCCTTCGCGGGCGATCTCGACCGAGATCTCCGGCAGGATCCCCGCCTCCTCGCAGGCGTCGAGGGCGTTGTCCACCCCCTCCTTGACGGTGGTGAGGAGCGCGCGGAGCGGATTGTCGAATCCGAGGATCTGGCGGTTCCTCTCGAAGAACTCGGCGACGGAAATCTCCCGTTGCTTGGCCGCGAGCTGCTGGGCGACGGTCGGGCGCTCCGCCATCGGCGCCGCATGGCGCCCGCCGGCCTCTTAAGGGCGCGGTTGGAATCGAAGCTCCGGGGCCGTTCCCGCCGCTCCGGAGGACTCCGGCCGGGCGGCCGCGTCCCGGAGCACCGGCCGGAACGGACGCCAGCCGCGGATCGCGTTGAGGTCGATCTCCACTTCGAAGAGGTGCTCGCCCGGGCCGCCGACCGCTCCCGGCCGCTCCTCGAGCGGGATCGGCTCGCCCCGGGCATCCCAGGCGCCGCTGCCGCCCCCGAAGACGATCCCGTCCTCGACGCCGGTCCGGTTCACGAAGACGAGGGGGGTCGCGTTCTCGATCGCCCGGGCCGGCAGGATCCGCTCGAACAGCCGGCGGGAGGTCACCGGGCTGGCCGAGAGGAGGATCAACAGGTCGGCGCCGCCCAGGGCGAGGGCGCGGAAGACCTCGGGGAAGAAGGCGTCGTAGCAGATGGCGAGGCCGACGGCGTGGCCGGCGAGCGGGACCGGGTCGGAGCGGGCCGCCGGGGAGAAGAACTGGCCCTCCTCGAACGGGCCGTACGTCGGGAGGTACCGTTTCGCCCGATGGTGACGGTCTCCCCCCGGCGCGACCGCGAGGGCGACGTTCTCCACCTCGCCCACGCGCTCGGAGGAGGCCCGGGGCGCCCCCACGACCAGCGCCGTCCGGGCGTCCCGGGCGATCGCGTCGAGCCGGTCCATCTCGGGGCCGTCGGCCGCGAGCGCCAGCCGGTGGACCCGATCACCGAGGGCATAGCCGGTCACGAACAGTTCCGGGAAGACGGCGATGTCCACGCGGCGGCCCACGAGGCTCGCGGCGATCCGGTCGAGGTTCGCGTCCGTCGCCCCGCGGCGGGGCGCGAGTTCGGCCAGGAGGAGCCGCATCAGTAGAAGTGGTGGCGGACCGTCAGGAGGTAGATGAAGAGCGCGAGGAGGAGGAGGAAGAGGACGGTGACGGAGCCGGTGAAGAAGAGGTAGGTGTCGCCGAGGAAGAGGAGGCCGACGGTGACGTAGAGCGACCACCGCTCGAGGTCGAACAGCGCCCGGGCGAGCGCGAGGAGCGCGGCGCCGAGGAGGACCAGCACCGCGGCGCCGAGATTGTCGATGGAGGTGGTGAGCAGGATCGCGTTCGGCACCACACCGCTTCCCAGGAACGCGTTGAGGAGGAAGAGCGCGCCGGCGAGCAGGGCCGCGACCGCCCCGATCCCCAGGGCCACGGCGAAGACCGCGACGCCGAGCGGGAGCGACGGCTTGAGCGGCGGCGGCCGGTACGGCCGCGGCAGGTGCTGGAACCGGACGGGGGGCGCGGCGGCGCCGGTCGGCGACGACGGATCCGTTGCCGACCCCGGGGAGTGCACCACGGTGACCCGACTCCAACGGACCGGAGCCGGTGGCGCGAAGATGTAGCTTTCGCTCGAGGGGAGGTGGTCCCCGGCGTCAGTACCGCCGCCCGGCGGCGCCCCGGGCCATCTGGTCGAGCACGTCGTGGTACGGACCGGGACGCACCTCCGCGATGGACGCCACCGCCCGTTCCGCCCAGGCGGCCGCCTCGGCGGCGACCCGATCGGCGGCGTGCGTCCGGTCGGTGAGCTCCCGCAGCCGCAACAGGTCCGCCATCTCCTTGTGCCGGAGCGCGAAGAGCCGTTCGAACTCGGCCCGCTCCGCCGCCTGGAGCTCGGCATGGGTCTCGAGGGAGACCAGGGTGGGGTTCCCCTCGCGGAGGTCGGAGTACAGCGGCTTTCCGAGGAGATCCGGATCCCCGTAGACGTCGAGGAGGTCGTCCCGGATCTGGAAGGCGATCCCGAGGGCGCGGCCGTACCCTTCGAGGGCGGCGATCCCGTCCGGGTCGGCGCCGGAGATCTCCGCCACCGAGGCCAGCGCCGCCGCCACGATGGCGGCCGTCTTCCGTTCGACGACCCGGAAATAATGCTCCCGGCCGGTCCCGAGGTCGAACCGCGCCCCCTCCTGGAGCACCTCGCCCTCCGCGAGGTCGGCACACGATTCCCCGCACCGCAGGATGATGGAACGGGGGTACTCCGCCGCGAGCTCGAAGGCGCGGATGAAGAGGAAATCTCCCACCACGATGGCGGCGGGCAGCCCGAAGGCGCGGGGGAGCGAGGGGCGCCCCCGGCGGAGCTCCGCGTGGTCGATGACGTCGTCGTGGACGAGCGTCGCGGTGTGGATGAGCTGGAAGGCGGCGGCGAGGGCATGGATCGGCTGGGTATCCTCCGCCCCGAGGGCCCGGTGGGCCACCGCCATCAACAGCGGCCGGACCCGCTTGCCGCCGACCCGGCAGGCGTAGTTCGCCGCATCGGCGAGCTGGGGGTAGGTCGAATGGAGGGTCTCCAGCAGCCGGGACTCGATCCCGGCGAGGTCCTCCGCGATCCGGGGGAGGACGGCGAGGCTCGCCTCGGGGAAGGCACCGCCCCCCAGGACCCGGCCCACCAGCGACTCGAGGGTCGGTTCGGCCGGCTCGGGGGCGGCAGGGGTCGTCATGAGTTCCACCATCGAAGGCGCCCGGGCCACCGCAGGCGCATCATGGCGTCGAGGCCGCTCGCACCGATATAGTACATCCCCGGGCCCAACAGCCAGTCCCGGCCGGCGACCCGGTCGCCGAACCGCTTGATCGCCCAGGCCCGCCGCAGCGGGGCCTCGAGATGGGCCTTCCAGAGCCGGTCGTATTCCGCGAGCGGCGTTCCCTCCCGGAGATGCCGGGCGGCGGCCACCCCGGCGTCGCGGCCGGAGAGGATGGCGGTGGGGATGCCGCCCCCGTTCGTGGCCATGACCAGGTTGGCGGCATCCCCCACGAAGAGCGCCGGCCCCCGGACGGCGCTCTCGGGCGGGGGCCCGAGCGGCACCCACCAGCGGGTCGGGTCCGTCGGCGGGGGGTACCCGGCGCTCCGGAGGAAGCGGCCGAGGAGCGCGGCGAGGGTGGTCCCGCGGGGGATCCGGGCCACGCCGAGACCCACGTTCGCCGCCCCGTCCTTGGGGAAGACCCAGGCATACCCGCCGGGGGCGACCCGCCCGAAGTAGAGCTCGATCGCCTCGGTGAGATCCCCCGGGGCCGTCGCGGTGATCATGCGGTAGAGCTCCCGCTCCGGGCGGAACCCGAACGCCCGGGCCACGGTGGAGAGGGGGCCGTCGGCTCCGATGATCACGTCGGCCGAGATCTCCGCGCCGCCGGCGAGGCGGATCCGGTGGTCGTGGACCCCGGTGACCCCGCACGGGTGCCGGAGCTCCGCTCCGGCCGCTTCCGCGGCCCGGGCGAGGCCGCTGTCGAACGCCCGGCGGGAGACCGTGAAGCCGTGGAGCGGGAACCGGTACCGGCGTCCGGACGGGGCGACGCAGACCATCTCGGAGGTGGTCCGCGCGACCGACTCCGGCGGGATCCGGAACGATTCCGCGATCTCGGCCCGGCACGGGAAGAGGTCGCCGAGCTCCTCGGGGGTGGGGAGGAACTCCCCGCACTGCACCGGATACCCGATCTCGGGCCGCTGGTCGAGGAGGAGCGTCCGGGCCCCTCCCTCGGCGCTGAAGCGGGCGGCGGTGCTCCCGCCCGGCCCGGCCCCCACCACGACGACGTCGTACCGCTCCACGGGGCCGTCACGCGCCGAAGGTGAGGAAGTGGGTCGCCGCCGACTGGAACGCCGTCAGGAGCGGCCCCGGGTCGATCCCCAGCGCCACGACGAGGACCGCGGCGATCCCGATGGCGGCGGCCCGTCCGTAGCCGAGGCCGTCCCACGCCAGCGACGACCGGGCCCCGACCCCGGCGCCGCCCGATCCGGCCGGCGGGGTCTCCATGTACATCGTCCGGAGGATCCGGCCGTAGTAGAAGACCGAGAGCGCGCTGTTGAGGACCCCGGCGACCGCCAGCCAGACGAACCATCCCCGCGCCTCGACGACGGCGGAGAAGAGGACGAACTTCGAGAAGAACCCCACGGTGAGCGGGATGCCCGCGAGTCCCAGAAGGAAGAGGCCGAACGCGACCCCGAGCGCCGGCCGCCGGATCCCGAACCCCTTCCAGTCGCTCACGAGGGGACCCACCCCGAGCCCCGCGGCGGCGGCCACGACCAGGAAGGCGCCCGCCTTGAGGAGGACGTGGGCGAAGATCTGGAAGGTCGCCCCGGCGAGCGCCGGGGCGGTCGCCACGGCGACCCCGAGGAGCATGTAGCCGGCCTGCGAGATCGACGAATAGGCGAGGAGCCGTTTCATCTCGCTCTGGAAGAGGGCGAGGACGTTGCCCACGGTCATCGTGGCCACGGCGAGGAGCGCCACCGTGAGGTCGAGGGAGCCCCGGAAGGTGCCGGCCGGGCCGGTGCCGGGGGCCAGGACGAGGAGGAGCGGCCCGACGAAGACCAGGAAGAGGGCGAAGAACCCGGCCTTCTTCGTCCCCCCCGCGAGGAAGGCCGAGACCTCCGTGGGCGCGCCGTCGTACACGTCCACCGCCCACATGTGGAACGGCACGAGGGTGACCTCGAAGGCGAGCCCGGCGAGGAGGAATCCGAACCCGGCGATGGCGAGGTCCCCGTACGCCCCGGCGGGCAGCGAGTGGCCGACGACCCGGAGGCTCGTGGTGCCGTAGGCCCCGTACAGCAGCGAGGCGCCGAAGAAGGAGAGGGCGGCCGAGAGCGCCCCGATGATGTAGAACTTCATGGCGGCCTCGAGCGCCCGGGGGTCCCGCCGCGGGGAGGCGACCAGGAGGTAGCTCGCGATCGCGGTGATCTCGAGCGCGAGGAGGAGGAAGATGAGGTCCGCGGCCACCGCCACGAGCATCATCCCGAGGGTGGCGAGGAGCAGGAGCCCGTAGAAGACGGCCGCCCCGGGCTCGTCGGAGGGACGGGACACGGCCGCGAGCGCCACCAGGAAGGCGGCGAGGAGGAAGATCCCCTGGAAGAGGAGGCCGAGGCTCGAAAAGCCGTAGAGCGCGCTCGCGCCCACCGGCTGGTCGACCACGGCGGCCCCGATCCCCCGGAGCGGCGCGAGGAATCCCACGCCGAGGTCCGCGAGCACGATCGCCCCGGCCCCCAGGATCGCCGCGAGCGCCACCGCCCCGAACAGCTCCCGGCGGAGGGCCCCGGCCCGGTCGAGGACGAAGAGGAGGAGGGTGCCGGCGAGCAGAAGGATTTCCGGTGCGAACTGTCCCAGCACTTCCGTATCGATCATCTCTCCGCTTCCCTACGGCAGGAGGTGGATGGGCGAGGCGACGATGATGTTCGTCAGCAGGCTCGGCAGGATCCCGTACAGGACGATGAGCGCCACGAGGAGTCCCATGGCGATCGCCTCGTGGGCCGGCAGGTCGTGCGCCCGCTCGGGGAGATTCCGGGCCGGCCCGAACAGGAGCCGCTGCATCATCCAGAGGTAGAACGCCGCCGTGATCACGAGGCCGAGGAGCGGCAGCAGGACGAAGTACCCGAGCCGGTCCCACGTGGCGAGGAACGCCGAGAACTCGGCGGGGAAGCTCACCAGCGCCGGCAGGCCGAGGGACGCGAGCGCCCCGATCATGATCATGGTGGCGAGGACCGGGGTCCGGGCGGTGATGCCGTTCACCGAGACGATGTCCCGGCTCCCGAAACTGTCGTGGACGCTGCCCGAGACCATGAACAGGAGCGCGCTCACGATCCCGTGGGCGAACATGAGCAGGACCGCGGCCATGACCCCCAGGCTCGAGTAGACGGCGATGGCGAGGAGCACGATGCCCATGTGGTTGATCGACGAGTAGGCCACAAGCTTCTTGAGGTCCCTCTGGGCGAGGGACATGAAGGCGCCCCACAGGATGGAGGCGAAGGCCACGGCGTACAGGAGCGGCGCCGCATGCTCGAGCCCGCTCGGCAGCAGTTCGAGGCCCCAGCGGATGAGCCCGTACCCCCCGAGCTTCAGGAGGAGGCCGGCGAGCAGCACCGAGCCCCCCGTCGGAGCCTCCACGTGGGCGTCCGGGAGCCAGGTGTGGAACGGCACGACGGGGAACTTGACCCCGAAGCCGAAGAAGAGGCCGAGGAAGAGGACCACCTGGGTGGTGGTGGCGAGCCCCTGCGCCGGCCCGTACAGGTCCGAAAAGTCGAAGCTCGCGGCGTGGGAGTAGAAGGCGACGGCGAAGAGCGAGACGAGCATGACCACGCTCGCCACGTGGGTGTACAGGAGGAACTTGAGCGCCGCGTAGCGGCGGCGGACCCCGCCCCAGTACCCGATGATGAAGAACATCGGGATGAGGACCGCCTCCCAGAAGAGGAAGAACTGCAGGATGTCGAGGGAGACGAAGACGCCGAACGACCCGAGGCAGGTGAGCAGGACGAGACCGAACCAGGCCGCCGGATGGCGGTCCTCCTCGAAGGTGTAGACGACGGTGACGATCTGCAGGATCGCGGTGAGGAGGACGAACGGCAGGCTGATGCCGTCGACGCCGACGGAGTAGTTGATGGTGAGCCAGGAGAGGTGGACCCAGGGGGCGGTCTCGGAGAAGGCGTACAGCGGCACCCCCGCGCCGTTGGGGAGCGGCCAGACGAACGCCGAGAGCATGTAGGCGGCCTCGAAGAGGAAGACGAGGCTCGTGCCGAGGGCGACGTACCGCGCCCACCGGCCGGCCGCGAAGGTGAGGAGCGTGCCGCCAACGAGGGTGAGGAGGACGACGGAGATGATCCCGACGGCCATGGCCTAGCTCCCCCAGGTGGCGACGAGGTAGGGGCCGACGACGAGGAGGAAGAGCAGCAGGACCACGACGCCGGCGACGACGTAGCTCGCGTAGTCGAGGACCACGCCGGACTGGATCCTCCGCCCGCGCTCGGAGAGCCCCCCGAAGGAGCGTTCGAGCCCGTGGACCACCCCGTCGATGATGTACCGGTCCACGAAATCGCAGAGGCGGGCGAAGGTGTAGACTCCCGTAAGGCCGAGGGCGTCGTACCCGGCCTTGAAGTAGTATCGCTTCAGCAGCAGGCGCCGGACCGGTTGGGCGGCCGACCCGGCCGGCAGTTCGAAGACCCGGCCGTTCCCCCAGAAGGCCCAGGCGGTGAGGATGCCGCCCGCGGCGAGGCCCACGGAGAGGGCGCTCAGGGCCAGATCGGTGGCCGTGTAGCTCGGCGGGATCCCGGCGCCCGGGAGCAGGTGGGCGAACGCCGGCACGAAGGGGAAGAGGCCGCCGACGGTGGCGAAGATGGCGAGCACGATCATCGGCACCAGCATGACGCCGGGCGCCTCGTGGGCCGCGGGCAGGCTCCGGTCCCGGGGGTTCTCGCCGGAGAAGGTGAGGAACCAGACCCGGAAGATGTAGTAGCCCGTCAGGAAGACCGTCGCGAGGGCGAGGAGGTAGAACGGCCAGTACAGCGGGTGGCTGCCGAGCTCGCCGAAGAGCGAGCTCAGGACGTCGTCCTTGCTCCAGAACCCCGCGAACGGGAAGATCCCCGAGAGCGAGAGCGCGCCGACCAGGAAGACCCCCGAGGTGATCCGCATCGTCCTGCGGAGACCCCCCATCTTGAACAGGTCCTGGGTCCCGACGGCGTGGATGACGGCGCCGGCGGCCAGGAAGAGGAGCGCCTTGAAGAACGCGTGGGTGAAGAGGTGGTACATCCCGACCATGGCGAAGCCGGCCCCGACGGCGAGCACCATATACCCGAGCTGCGAGATCGTCGAATAGGCGATGACGCGCTTGATGTCCGGCTGGACCAGCGCCATCGTGGCCGCGAAGAAGGTCGTGAAGCCGCCGATGGCGACGATGGCGAGATCGTCGGTGGCGGTGAAGCCGAGGAAGAGGGAGGTGACGGCGAGGAGGTAGACTCCCGCCGCCACCATCGTGGCGGCATGGATGAGGGCGCTCACGGTGGTCGGTCCCTCCATGGCGTCCGGCAGCCAGACGTGGAGCGGGAACTGCGCCGACTTGCCGGCGGCGCCGCCCAGGATCATGAGCCCCGCCACGGTGAGGAGCGGGGTGCTGCCGCCCATCACTCCCGCGAGGAACGGCGAGGAGCCCTGGACGAAGAGGAAGCCGTGGGCCGCCCACCCCCCGGCCGGCCCGCTCGTGGCGTAGACGTAGAAGTAGAGGAAGACCCCGAGGAGGAACATCACGTCCCCGACCCGGGTGACCAGGAACGCCTCCTTCGCGGCGCTCGCCGCGCTCGGCTTTTCGTAGAAGAAGCCGATGAGGAAGTACGAGCAGACCCCGACGAGCTCCCAGAAGACGAAGAACTCGAAGAGGTTGTCGGCGAGGACGAGCCCGTTCATCGCCGCGAGGAAGAGGGAGAGCTCGGCGAAGTACCGGGGGAGCCCCTTCTCGTGGGCCATGTACCCGAGCGAGTAGACGAGGACCAGGAATCCCACGATGGTGACGACGAGCAGCATGAGGCCCGAGAGCGGGTCGACGAGGGTGCCCATGACGAGCTCGAAACCGTTCGGGAAGGTGCCGGTCCCCGTGGCGGGCAGCGAGAGCCAGACCACGTGGGTGTCGGTGTAGGTGGGGTCGAGCATCTCGGCGACCCCGAGGAGGACCCCCAGGACCATCGAGGCCCCCGCGGCGGCCACGGCGATCCAGCCGCCCCCGGCGAACCGACGGAGCCGCGTCCCCCCGAGGCCGACGACGACGAAGGAGCCGACCATGAGGAGCGGCACGAGGTAGGCGTACGGGAACAGCACCGACCAGCCGACCATCGTTGCCGCTCCCCTACAGCCTCAGGTCGGTCGCGCCGGTCACATCGATCGATCCGCGCAGGCGGTTCAGGCCGAGGACGATGGCGAGCCCCACGGCGATCTCGGTGGCGGCGAGCGCGACGATCACGATGGCGGCCGACTGTCCGTTCAGCGCCTCCGCCGTCGTGGGGGCGAACGCCGCGAAGTAGACAAAGTTGAGGACCGCCGCATTGACGGCGATCTCGATGGAGACGAGGAGGAGGATGAAATTCCGGCGCGTGAGGATGCCGAAGAGGCCGAGGGCGAGGAGCGCGCCCGAGAGGGCGAGGAAGCCGGCCGTGGTGAACGCGTCCGTCATTCGCGTCCCTCCCGGACGAGGTAGATCGCCCCGGCGAGCGCCGCGAGCATGGCGAGCCCCACCAGGAGGAGCCAGGGACCGTAGGTCCCGAAGAGCGCCTGGGAGAGCTGCGCCGGGGCGTAGGCGGTCACCCCGGCGGCCCCCGTCCCCCCGAACCGCCAGGCCACGGCCCCCAGGAGGAGGACCACGAGCGCGGCGAGCGCCACCGAGGTGGGTCCGATCCCCGTGGCGGCGTCCCGGCGGAAGATGGAGCGGCGGGTGACCATCACCCCGAAGAGCAGCAGGATGGTGACCGCCCCCGCGTAGACCCCGAGCTGCAGCACGCCGAGGAAGGTCGCCTCGGCGAGGAAGTACAGCGCCGCGAGGACCACGAAGAAGCCGGCGACCCACAGGATGGTATGGACGAGCTCGCGGACGAGGAGCGCGAGGAGGGCGGTCCCGACGGCGGCCGCGGCGAGCAGGAGGAACGCGATATCCACGAGGTTCACCGGTGGGTCCCCCAGAACAGGCATTCCTTCGGACAGACGGAGATGCAGGTGCCGCAACGGACGCAGTCGGAATCGTTGACCACGGGCTCCTTCCAGATCCGCTTCGGGATCTTCTCGCCGGGCTTCGCCGCGGGCTTCGGGATGTCGAGCATCGTGATGCACTTGGTGGGGCAGTCCCGGGCGCAGGCGTTGCACCCGATGCACAGCGGCGCATCGAGGAGGATGGAGTCCTCGTTCTGGGGCCGCTCCACCCGGATCGGGCTCATGGGAAGCTTGGTCTTGTAGACCTCATGGAGCCGCTCGGGCGCATAGACCATCTCGGCGCGCTTGGTGACCGAGAGCTCGTAGCGCGTGGTCATGGTCAAGCAGCCCTCGGGGCAGGCGTCGGAGCAGAAGCCGCAGTAGCTGCACTTGCCGTAGTCGATCTGGGGGCACTTCTTGGGATGTTTCGGATCCCCCCCCGGGACCGTGACCATGTCGATGCAGAGGTCCGGGCAGCTGAACGCGCAGAGGTTGCAGGAGATGCAGGTGTCGATGTTGAGGGCGTGGACCCCCCGGTAGTTGTCCCAGACCGCCCCGACCCCGATCGGCTTGCCCGCGGCGACCCGGACCTCGGTCCGGAACTTGGGGTCCTCCAGCCGTTCGAAGGGATAGACGATCGTCGAGGGGCGCCAGAGGCTCTTCACGAACTGGCGCGCCGCGGTCGCGAGCGGCTTCGCCACCCACAGGACGGAGCTGTTCGACCGTTCGGCCTCGGTTTCCGGGGGGCTCATGGTCCTCCTCCTCACCCTCCGAGGGACGGCAGGCAGCCCAGGAGCGGCAGGCACCGGATCAGCACGAGGCCCACCGCGAGCACGATGCTGAGGAGCGCGAGGGGGACCATCCGCATCCATCCGATCCGGAGGAGCTGATCGGTCCGTACCCGCGGCAGGGAGGCCCGGATCCAGACAAAGACCCCGAACACGGCGTAGGTCTTGACCAGGAACCAGAAGAGCCCTTCGAGCGGGAAGGAGGTCAGCGGACCGGGCACCCACCCCGGCATCGTCCAGCCGCCGAAGAAGAGGAGGACGACGAGGAAGCTGCCGATGAGGGCCCGGAGGTAGTCCGAGAGCATGAAGAAGGCGAAGAGCATCCCGCCGTACTCGGTGTTCCACCCCTCGACGAGCTCCGCTTCCGCCTCGGGCAGGTCGAACGGGATCCGCTCCATCTCCGCGAGCATCCCCGTGACGAAGACGACGAGGGCGAGGAGGAGCGGGATCCAGTACCAGTAGTTCTGCTGCATCGTCACGATGGTGGTGAGGTCGAAGGAGCCCGACACGATGACGACGGCCACCACGGCGAGGAGGATCGGCACCTCGTAGGCGATCATCTGGGCCGCCGACCGCATCCCGCCGATGAGCGAGTACTTGTTGGCCTGCGACCACGCGCTCAGGAAGATGAACAGAGGAGCGAACGAGAAGACGACCAGGGCGAGCAGCAGGCTCAGGGGGAGCGCGCCGGCGCCCCACCCGGTCGAGGCCGGCAGGATCGCGAAGATGAGCAGCGAGCTCACGAGGTAGGCGGTCGGCGCCACGTAGAATCCGAGGGCGTCCGCGTCGTGGGGCTTGTAGGTGTGCTTGCGGAACAGCTTGAGCCCGTCGGCGAAGTTCTGGAGGAGGCCGGCGTAGCCCACGTGCATCGCGCCGCGCCGGTCCATGAACCGCCCGAGGAGCTTGCGTTCGAACCAGATGAGCATGATCGTGTTGATCATGCTCGCGCCGAGGAGGATCGCCGCGAACACGAGGACGCTCAGGCCCGTGACGACGGCGCCGTTCACCAGGAACGCGAAGTACGGGTGGGGCAGCACGCCGTACAGGTGGGTGAGGAGGTATTGGATGAGGCCGTTCGCGACCCCGTAGAGGGTGAGGCCGGTCATGGGCGTCTACCGGTCCACCTCCCCGACGCAGATGTCCACGCTGCCCATGATCGGCGGGATGTCGGCGACCCGGTACCCCACGAGGTACTCTTTGGCGGCCGAGAGGTTCACGAAGATCGGCGACTTGAGCTTCACCCGGTACGGGTGCTCGACGCCTTCGTTGACGACGTAGGCCAGCGCCTCGCCGTGGGGCTCCTCGATGGCCGAGAAGCCGAGCCCCTTCGGATAGTTGCGGCGGAGGAGGTACCCTTCGCGGCCGACGGGGGCGTACGGCGCCCCGAGCCAGCGGGGGAGGTTCTCCGCGAGGCAGGGACCCGGATTCCGGTCGAGCCAGTCGAGCGCCTGGCGCACGATCCGGACGGACTGGCGCATCTCCTCCATCCGGACCAGGTAGCGGCCGGTGACGTCGCCGCCCTCGGCCACCGCCACGTCGAAATCGACCCGGTCGTAGGCGGAGTACGGGCGGTCCTTGCGCAGGTCCCGCTTCACGCCGGCCGACCGCAGCATCGGCCCCGTCACGCCGAGCCGGACGCAATCGGCGGCCTTGAGCACGCCGAGGCCGTCGCAGCGCTTGTGGAAGATCGCCGAGCCGAGGCAGAGCGCGTCGTACTCCCGGAACCGGTCCTCGAGCCAATCGCACACCTTCCGGGCCCGGTCGGTGAACCCCGACGGCAGGTCGTTCCGCACGCCGCCGACCCGGTTGTACTCGTACGTCATCCGGGCCCCCGTGTAGCTCTGGAGGAGGTCCAGGAGGAGGTCGCGGTCCCGCATGCCGTACAGGAACGGGCTCATGAGCCCGAGATCCTGGACGAACGCGGCGTACCACATGATGTGGGAGCCGAGCCGCTGGATCTCCTCGCTCAGGACCCGGATCCATTCCGCCCGCTCCGGAGGGGTCACGTGGAGCGCCTGCTCGGCCCCCAGGACGAAGAGCGTCTCCCAGGCCATCCCCGCCACGTAGCAGGTGCGGTCCATGAGGGTGATGATCTCGTTGTAGTGGCGATCCTCCGAGATCTTCTCGATCCCCCGGTGGAGGTAGCCCATCTCCGGGTCCACGTCCAAGATGAGCTCGCCGTCGATCCGGACCCGGAGGTTCCACAGCCCGTGCGTCATGGGGTGCTGGGGCCCCATGTTGATCCACATCTCAGACATCGCGCACCTTCACCTCCAATTCCTCCGGCTCGTGGAGCTTGAACGACCGGAGGAGCGGGTGGAACTGGTACCCCGTCGGCAGGAGGAGGTTCCTCAGGTCCGGGTGGTGGTCGAAGGAGATGTCCACGAGCTCCCAGGCCTCCCGCTCGTGCCAGTTCGCGGAGGGCCAGACGGCGGTCGCGCTCTCGATGTGCGGGTGGTCGGCGGGCAACTGGGCGGAGAGCAACAGGTAGCGGCGCCCGGCGTCCGACCAGACCGCGTAGAGGACCTCCCGGGTCTGGACCCAGTCGATCCCCGCCACCATGGCGAGGTGGGTGTAGCCGAGCGTGTCCCGCACCTCCCGGAAGAGCTCGAGGGCGATCGCCGGGTCGAACCGCAGGCGCCCGGCGGTCCCCGGGAACGGGTCGATCCCGAGGATCCCCTGGGGGAAGCGGGCGAGGAGCCGGTCCGGCCCGACCCCCGACGCTGCCCCGGTCATGCCCGCCGCCGGCCCCGGGGGGCCTACTCCCCCCGTTCCTTGATCAGGGTCTCGAGCTTCAGGATGCCGTCGAGCATCGCTTCGGGGCGCGGGGGGCAGCCGGCGATGTAGACATCGACGGGTACGAGCTTGTCGACGCCCGGGACGACGGAGTAGGCGGTCCGGAACGGCCCGCCGCCCGTGGCGCAGTTGCCCATGGCGATGACCCACTTCGGTTCGGGCATCTGCTCGTAGAGCGTGATCAGCTTGTGCGCGACCTTCCAGGTGACGGTCCCGTTCACGATGAGGAGGTCGCACTGCCGCGGCGAGGAGCGCGGGACCACGCCGAACCGCTCGGCATCCCACCGGGCCCCGAACGCCGCCGCGAACTCGATGGCGCAGCAGGCGAGGCCCCAGTGCAGCGGGAAGAGGGAATTGCGGCCGGCCCAGTTGAAGACCGGTCGGAGGAGCCGGTCCTGCGCCTCCTCGGAGATCCGGGAGGCGAGCGCCTCCTTGGCGGCCGGGATGAACTCCCGGGCCCGGAGCGTCTCGATCTCGAGGAAGGGCACGGCGGGCTCGGTCGCGGGCCCGGTGGCGGCCGCCGCCGCGGGGACTCCTGCCGGGGAGCTCGCCGTCGTCACACCACCCACCTCTTCTCCCCCGAGAGGGCGTAGTAGATCCCCGCCAGCGCGAGGGCACTGAAGGCGAAGGCGATGACCGTCGGCCCCCAGCTCGAGGCGAGCGCCCGGAAGGTCAGCCCCCAGAGGGCCAGGAGGAACCCCAGGATGTCCACGGCCACGAAGACGATGGCGAAGGTGTAGTGCTGCGTCGGGAAGTCGATCTGGGCCTCCCCCTCGGCTTCCTGCCCGCACTCGTAGGTCATCGACTGCAGGTAGGCCCGCCGCGGTTTCGCCCCGAGCATCCGGTTCGCGAGGAGGGAGCCGCCCCCGAACGCCGTGGCGACCGCCGCGAAGACCAGGAACAAGGTGACGCTGTCCATACCCTTCCTCCTACCGCCCGGTTGAGTCGCTCCGAAGCACCCGGACCGTTTATTTAACCGCTCCCTGACCGCCGGCGGCCCCGGCGCGCCCACCGTCGGAAATGCCGGGCCGGGCCGGGCCCGAAAATCTCTTCCTGCCGGAAGGGAGCCGCCCGGTGTGGCGATGGAGTTCCGTGCCCCCCTCACGCTGGAGGGGTCGCGGGTGGTCCTGGAACCGCTCTCGCGCGACCGGCTCGACGAATTCGTGGTCGCCGGGAAGGATCCGGAGATCTGGCGCTACCTATTGACCGGCGACGTCCGGGGGACGGAGGGGATGCGCCGGCTCCTCGATCTGCTGCTCGCCCGCCAGGCGGAGGGTACGGATCTCGCCTTCGGGGTGACGGATCGCCGCTCGGGGCGGGCGATCGGAATGACCCGGTACCTCGCCATCCGGCGCGAGGACTTCTCGGTCGAGATCGGGGGCACGTGGTACGATCCCCGGTACTGGAGGACGGCGGTGAACACGGAGGCGAAGTATCTCCTCCTGCGCCACGCCTTCGAGACGGAGGGCTGCCACCGGGTCGAGTTCAAGATGGATGTCGCGAATCTCCGCTCGCAGAGGGCGATCGAGCGGCTGGGCGCGGTGCGGGAGGGGGTCCTCCGGGAGCATCGGCTCCGGCCGGACGGGCGGTTCCGTTCGTCGGTGTACTACGGGATCCTCGTCGCCGAGTGGCCGGCGGTGAAGCTCCGGCTCGAGCGGTTCCTCGGGGGCCCCCCCGGAGGCGGCGCCGCCGCTACCCCGGCCGCCCCGTGAACCGCGCCGGCCGCTTCTCCCGGAACGCCCGGATCCCCTCCGCGAGGTCCGGCCGCCGGGCCGCCTCGACGGCGCCGCGGCGTTCCAGGGCGAGCTGGGTCTCGAGGCTGCCCGAGAACGCCGAAAGGAGGAGTTGCTTCATCCGGCCGTAGGCAAAGGTGGGGCCTTCGGCGAGCTCCGCCGCCCGCGCCCGGGCCCGCTCGCGGAGCTCCCCCGCGGGAACGACCTCGTGGAGCAGACCGAGCTCCCGGGCGCGCGGCGCGTCGATCCGCGCATGGGAGAAGAGCATCTCCTGCGCGCCGCCGAGGCCGAGGAAGTGGGGCAGGAGGTACGTGAGCCCCCCGTCCGGGACCGCCCCGAGCGCCGGGAATGCGGGCACCAGCATCGCCTCGGGACTCCCGATCCTCCAATCGGCGGCGAGCGCGAGGGAGAGTCCCCCACCGGCGGCGACGCCGGGGAGCGCCGCCACGACCGGCTTCTCCATTCCGAGGATCTCCCGGACGGAAAGCTCCTGCTCGCCGGTGAGCTCGTGGAAGAACTCGGGCAGCCGGCCCTCCCCGGCGGCCCGGTCCATCTCCGCCACATCGCCGCCCGCGCAGAAGGCCCGTCCCTCCCCCGAGAGCAGGACGGCGCGGACCCCGGGGTCGTGGGCGGCTTCGGTGAGCGCGAGCCGGAATTCCCGGAAGCGCGGGACATCGAGCGCGTTCAGTCGCTCCGGCCGGTTCAGGAGGAGTTCCGTCACTCCGTTCCGGTGCGAGATCCGGAGGGTCGGTGCCGGTTCGGGCATGCGTTTACCGAGCCCGGGGAGACGATATAGTATGCGGGGCCGGGGGGGGGCGCCCGGGGAGGACCGGCCCGGGGCCGGCCGTTCAGCCCGAGGAGCCGCCGGAGGCCGGCGGGGTCCGGCGTTTCGGATCGCGCTCGACGGGGGCGGAGGTCCCTCCCGTGCTCGTGGGCGGGCTGGGGACGGGAGGGGCCGGCAGCGTGGTGCCGGATTGGGGCCCGACGCTCGCCCCGAAGATCGGGGCCCGCGGCCCGGAGGTCAGATCGCCGACCTTCGCGTCGGATCCGAAATCCTCCACCGAGCCCTTCGTGCCGCCCGGGGCCACGAGCTGGGTGGAGGCGTCGGAATCGGCCTTGATGTCGTCCTCGATCGCCTTGATCTCCGTGAGGAGTTCCGTCTGCTTCGGGATCGGTCCCAGGATATCGTCGGTGGAGCCGATCTGGGCCTGGAGGTCGGAGAGGGTGTTGAGGGCGCGCTCCGGCACCGTCCGGCCCACTCCGAGATAATCGGCGGCCCCCTCCATCAGACGGGAGATCTCGAACGGGAAGATGATCTTGGTCGCCTGGCCATTGGCCACGCTCCCGAGGGTATCGAGCGAGAGCACGGTCAGGGCCTTGGCATCGAGGGAGCTCGCCCCGAAGGAGAGGATCCGCAACCGCTGCGCCTCCCCCTGGGCCTCGAGGATGGTCGCGGTCCGGGCCCCCTCCGCCTCGAGGATCTGGGACTGGCGGATCCCCTCGGCCTGCAGGATGCGGGAACGCTTCTGGCCCTCGGCGACCAGGATGGCCGACCGCTTCTCTCCATCGGCGCGCAACACCGCGGCCCGGCGCTGCCGTTCGGCCGAGGTCTGCTCCTCCATGGCGGCCTTGACCGGCCCGACGGGATCGACCTCCTTGATCTCGACCGCTTCGACCCGGACGCCCCACCGGTCCGTGGCCTGGTCGAGGATGTCGCGGAGACGGGTGTTGATCCGTTCCCGGTTGTAGAGCACCTCGTCGAGTTCCATGTCGCCGATGACGGACCGGAGCGTGGTCTGCGCGAGCGCGACGGTGGCCACGTGGAAGTCCTGGACCTGGAAGATGGCGCGCGGGGCGTCGACGACCTTGATGTAGATGATCGCGTCCACGTTGGTGGGGGAGTTGTCCTTGGTGATGACCTCCTGCCGGGGGACCTCGAGCACCTGGGTCCTCAGGTCGACGAGGACCACCTGGGCGATGGGACTCACGACGTTGAATCCCGGATTGAGCACGCGCTTGTACTTGCCGAGGTAGGTCATGACCCCCTGCTGGTACGGTCGGATCGTGTAGATCGATCGGGCGAGGACCACGATGAACGCGATGATGAGGATGATCGCGAGGAACGAGATTCCGATCAGGGTGCCGGCATCCACCATGGCCGTTTCGCCAAACCGTTGGGGCTCATTAGGAGGTGGGTATCGAGTTCCTCACCGGAGGGGGGCGGCCACCACCCCCGATGGGCGTGCCCTCCGACCGGTCGGCCCCGGAAACCGGAAGCAGGCCCCCGTCCACGGAGGCCTCCGCCGCATCCCCGGCCCCCCGGGGAGCCTCCGGCCGGTCGGTGGGAGATGGGTAGAAGCCCCGCGGGCCTTTCGGATCGGGAGGGACGAAATCGGGGAACGCCAAAGTTCCCGGGGGGCGGTGCGCCGCCGGGTCGTTCCGCCGACCCCGTGGACGGCTACCCACCTACCGTCGGTCCGGCCGCCTTCTCCTCGTCGACCGGCGTTACCCAGACGCTGACCCCCCGGCCCCCCACCACCTGAACCCGGACGCCGGCGGGGATCGACCGGTCGGAACGCGCGGACCATACCTCGGAGTGGATCCGCACCTTTCCGCTCATGGAATCGGGCACGACGGGGACGATGACGAGCCCGGTCTCCCCCTGAAGGGAATCGAGGACGGTGGCCATCGGCACATGGACCTTTCCCAGGCGCTGGTAGATGGGGAGGGTGAGCAGCGCGCTCAGGATCGCGACGCCGGCCACGAGGAGCGGACCGAAGATCGACGTCGTGAGCAGTCCGGGGTCGAGCAAGTAGAGGAACCCGCTCGCGGTCACCACCGTCCCCGGGATGACGATGAACATCCCGGGGTGGACGAATTCGAACGCGATGAGGATGATCCCCCCGGCGACGAGGACGAGGCCGACGCCCGAACCGATATCCACCATGGCCCCGGCCTCCGACCGCCGCGCTCAGGGAGCGGAGTGGGATAAAGGGAACGGTGGGCCGACCGTCCCGACGGACCGGGGGGGTCGGACCGCTCGGGAACCCCATCGCGCCGAGCGGGGGTCCCCGTCGGGGGTTCGCGGAAGCGAGCGAGGGTCGGAAGGGCGCCGTGGTCCCCTCCTCCCTTCCCATCGAAAGGTACATCTGCCGGGGGAGGCATGAACCGTCCCGGAACGGGGCCCATGGCCAACTCCTCGACCCTTCCGCTCGGTGTGGCGATCCTCGCCGTTCTGGTGGGCATCGTGGGATTCCTGTACCTCCTGGTGGGGGTCCTCCTGCTCCTCCACGTGGCGGCGGTCGGTGGCTTCGCCAGCTTCGGGGGCGGCACCCTGGGGTCGCTCATCGTGCTGATCCTGGGGCTGGTCCTCCTGGTGGTGGCCCGGGGGCTGTGGGACCTCGAACTCTGGGCCCTCGCGCTCGCGGTCCTGATCCTCGTGCTCCTTCTCGCCGCGAACCTCTACCGCCTCCTGGTCGGCCCCGGCGCGTCGTTGGTGTCGATCCTCATCGAGGTGGTGCTGTTGGTCTACCTCGTCGCCGTGAGCAACCGGTTCACCTGAGCGCCGGCCCCGCGTCGAGGGAGGCCTCCCGGCCGGGGTCGGCCATGGCGGAGGGGAGGCGGAGCCGCTCCCCGAACGGGACGTCGGCCTCCTCCGTCAGCGCCCAGAGGACCGGGTATCCGGGAGCCTGATCCGGAAATGGTCCGTTCCCGTCGGTGAGATAGATGAGGCCCGAGGTCTCGATCCGGCTCGGGCCGGCGAGGAAACGGAACACCGGCCGGAAGTCGGTGCCCCCCCGGCCCGTCACCCCGATCGCCACGGTGGTCCCCCGCCTCCACGCCGCAACCTGCCGGACCTCGTCATCGGCCTGCAGCACGTACACCGTGCCCGAGGCGGCGACGAGCTCGCCGATCCCTTCCACCTCCGCGAGAAATCCCCGGGCCGTCTCCGGGTCGATCGAGCCGGAGGTGTCGACCGCGACCACGAGGTCCCCGAACGACCGGTTCCGGGTGCCGGGCAGGTACAGCCGCCGGGCGACATACCGGCGGTTCGGGGGCAGCCAGGAGAAGTCCTGGGTCTGGGTCCGCGCGAGGAAGCGGTGGAGCACCGCCCGCCAGGGGACCCGGGGGGCGCCGATCGCGGCGAGGAATTCCCGGCCCACCTCCCCTCCCGGGCCCGAGGGATCGGCCGATTGCGCGGCCCGCACGATCCGTTCGCGCCACAGTTGCCGGAGCCGCCGGTCCGCGGCCGCTCCGGCCGCGGGCTCCTGCCAGCAGTCCGACGGCCCCTCCCCGGGTGCCGGATCGGCCGCGGGCTCCTCCGGGGCCAGCCGGCCGTAGATCTCCTCGGCCGAACGGTCCCGGGCCAGTTCCACCGGGGCCCGGATCGGGAGCGCGGTCCGGTAGTCGTAGCTCGACCGGAGGAAGACCGGCACGAGCGCGAGATCGCAGGCGATCTGCCAGCGCCGGGGGTCGCGTCCCGCGCCGCGCGCCGCGTGGCCGAAGGCCCAGTGGAGCACCGCGTGGAGGAGGTGGGCCTCGGCGAGCAGCGGGGGGGCGCCCCGGAGGAAGGCCGGGTTGTACCAGAGGACGGTGCCGTCGGAACTGATCGACCGGACCCGGGGGCTCGCGCGGAGCGGCAGATCGAGGAGGAGGACGCCGAGGAACGGGTTCCGAAGGAGGAAACGGCTCCGGGTCTCGATCATCGCGCGCGCCGCGGCGGGGTCGGCCGCCCCCTCCTCCGGGGGGGGCGGGGCGGAGCCCCCGGTCCCTCCGGGGCCTCCCCGTGGGCGGGGCGCCGACGGCAGTTCCGGGTCAGCCGAGCGCTCCGACATTCTCACGGGCCCAGGCCTCGAATCCGGGGTCCCGGGCCAGCGCCGGATCGCGCCGGAGGAGATCCCGGACGAGGAGCACCTCGAGCTCGCGCCACCCGTGGCGGCCGAGGAGGACCGCGTACTCGAGCATCCGCGCGCGTCGGGCCGGATCCCGGCCGTATCGCGCCACGAGTCCCGAGACGATGGCATACCCCGACGCCGGCGTGGAGGGAAGAAGATCGCGGCCGGCGGCGATCTCCTCGAGCCGGGGGAGCTCCGCGAGGTTTCTCCGGAAGAGGGAGAACTCGGTGGCCGGTCCCGGCCCCACACATCCTTCGAGCACCCGCTCGAGAGCGGCGGCGGAGAGCGGCAGCGGCAGGACCCGGCTGACCATCTCCCAGGTCCGCGGGCACGGGAACGCCTTCGAGCGGTCGG
Source organism: Thermoplasmata archaeon (assembly GCA_021828665.1). Lineage (GTDB taxonomy): Archaea > Thermoplasmatota > Thermoplasmata > Lutacidiplasmatales > UBA184 > JAKIVR01. The sequence continues at coordinate 9,990 of JAJZDH010000004.1, read as the reverse complement.
TGAACCGGTAGAGGAGCTCCGGGCGGAACTCCAGGAAGGCGATCACCGAGGGGTCGATGGCCGCCTCGAACGCCCAGGCCCGCCAGCTGTCGAGGTCGGGGACCAGTTCCAGGTGCTCGAACCGGGAGAGGAGGGCCGAGGGCATGGTGTGGGCGATCGACCGGTCGGATTCCCGGTTGCCGGCGGCCACGATGTGCCAACCGTCCGGCAAGGTGTACTCGCCCAGCTTCCGGTCGAGGACGAGCTGGTAGACCGACGCCTGCACCAGCGGCGGGGCCGCATTCAGCTCGTCGAGGAAGAGGATCCCCCGCCCCCGTTCCGGCAGGAAGGCCGGGGGCGCCCAGATCACCTTCCGCCCCTCGGGGACGGGGAGCCCGCGGAGATCGACGGGGTCGAGGAGCAGCATCCTCAGGTCCACCAGCTCGAGGCCCATCGCGGTGGCGACCTGGCGCACCACGGAGCTCTTCCCCACCCCCGGGGGCCCCCAGAGGAAGAGCGGCGGCCACGGGATCTCGAGGTGCGCCCGGAGGATCTCCTTCAGATCGAGGGCGGTCACCTGGCCGCCGTAGGCCCCTCCGGCGAGGCCCGCCGCCTCGATCTCGCCCGAAAATCCGGTCGGGGGGACGGCCATGGGTCCTAGCCTCCCCCGGCGCGAGGGGAAAGACCGTGGGTGAGCGCATCGGCCACGAGCCGCGGCGCGAACCGCTCGCGGAGCCGCTCCAGCGAACGGCGGCAGTGGGCGGCGAACCCGAGCGCGTGGGCCCCGAGAGCGGGCTCGGCCCGGGCGAGATACGCCCCCAGGGGGCCGGCGAGGAGATCGGGGAGCTCCCCGGTCGGAGGCAGATGGAAGGTCAGCCGGCCCTGGCCGTCCCGGCTCGTGAGCTCCCCCAGACGGGGGAACCGGAGGAATTCCAGCCGGGTCCCGTCGGCGAACTCGATCGGTCGCCCCCGCAGTGCCCAGCCGACCGGTCCGGGGGGCACTTCCCGGCAGTACCGTCGGAAGAGTTCCGGGTCCGCCGGGCCGACGGGGCCACCCATCTCGATCGCCGCCGGTTGGACGGAGATCGTGGCCCGGAGGAGATCGAGGAAGTCGCCGGGCCCGGGAGGTCCGGCATCGGTGCCCTCGGCCTCCTCGGCGAGCAACGGGCGCTCCCGGACCATCTCGGCCAGGAACGGTTCCACGGACCCCCAGCGCGGGCCGAGGCGTTGTCCGACCGCGACCCAGCGGGCGAGCCATGCGCCCGGGGCTGCGTTCGCCTCCCCGAGCTCCAGGGTCGCGCTGGGGAGGTCGGCGATCGCGTTCGTCCGCGCCCACGGCGCGTAGCGGCGCTCCACCTCGATCGACCGTGCGGCGAGCGCCAGCTCCCGGATCTCGGCGAAGAACCGCTCGGCGGCCGCCACCTCCCCTGCATCGTCGAAGAGGCTCACGAGGGCCGGCTTGGTCCACGCCGATTCGGCCCCCTGCTCCGTCAGGTCGACCAGCAGGCGGACGAGGGCGGGACCGGCCGGAAGGTCCGCGAGCTCCCGGTCGGCGGCGATCCACGCCGCCGTGCCGGTGGGCGCCGGCGCTTCCCGATCCGTCGGTCCGTCCATCCTGCCTCCCGCTCCCCGACGCCGGTCGGGCCGCGGAGGGGCGTTGCGGGAAGATAACACCCACCGCCGGAGGCCGTCCGCGTCCCGGGAGCCCGGTTCCCCCGATCGGCGGGCCGGACCGGTCGGCGCCGCTACGTCGGGTCGGCGGGGAGGATGTCCTGGAAGGCAAAGCCGTCGCGGAGGACCCGTTCGCCCCGTCGCCAGGCGATGGGCCGGTCGAACATCGGGCCGGCGTAGGCGAAGGTGTGGAACTCCCCCCGCTCCCCGAGAGGGTCGACGCCTTCGGGCAGGTCGTGGAGCAGATCGTGGTCGAACTCCCGTCCGGCGAACTCGGCCGGCAGGACCCGCGGATCCACGGCCACCAGGACCGCCCGGAGCCCGGAGGCGATCATCTCCTCGGCGAGCGGCCGGGTGGGCCGGCCCCAGAGGGGGAAGAGCGGACGCATGCCGGTCCCGGCGAGCCGTTCTTCCCGGTACCGGCGGACATCCTCGAGGAAGAGGTCGCCGAAGGCCATCGCCTCGACCGCTTCGGACCGGGCCGCCGCCACGGCCGCTCCCATCTTCTCCTGGTAGACCCGGTTGGGACACGGGAACGGGATCTCGACCGTGTGGACCGGGAGCCGGAGCGACTCCGCCTGCCGGCGGAGCAGTTCCGTGCGGACTCCGTGCATCGACACCCGGTCGAACGGCGCCGTGACGGTCGTCAGGAGCCGCACCACCTCGACCTCTCCGGATCGCCGGAGGGTATGGAGGGCGTAGGCGCTGTCCTTGCCGCTGCTCCAGGAGATCCACGCCCGCACCGTGACGACTCCCCCTCGATCGCGAGGCCGACGGGACCCGAGGAGCCGCCCGCGAATAAGCGCACCGGGCGTCGCGGGGCCCCGACCGGTGCGGCCGGCTCCCCACGGACGGCGACCGGCGCCCGGAGGGCCGTGGGCCGGAGCCTCCGGTCGGCACCGGCCGCCCTCCCGCCGGGGCGCTCCCCCGGCGTTAGGTGAAGAGATCCTCCATGGGGTTTTCCATCTCCTTGATCTCCCGGATCTGGACCCCCCGGGCCACGAGTTCGTTCAGGAACTTCGGGACCTCCTCGGGTCCGGCGAGCTCCTGAAGGTAGTAATCGCCCTTCTTCGTGAGTGCCGCGAGGATCCCTTCCGCCCCGGTCGCCCGGATCCCGACGACGTACTTCTTCGGCCGCAGGTCGCTGAGGAGGCCGAAATACTCCACCTGGCCGTTCTTGAGCGCGAGCACGTACTTCCCGATCTCCTTCGCCTCGAACAGATTGTGGGAAGAATAGAGGATCACGTCGTGCCGGCTCAGGCCGAGGACCAGATCGCGGATCTCCCGGGCCAGTTTCGGATCGAGATTGCTGGTCGGCTCGTCGAGGAGGTAGATCCCCCGTTCCTGGAGGAAGATCCGGGCGATGGAGGCGCGTTTGCGTTGGCCCTGGCTCAGCTCGGAGAAGAACCGGCCGCGGAGTTCTCCGAGGTCGAGCAGGCGGACGACGCGCGCGACATCCGGTTCGGAGGCGCCCTGGACGGTGGCGTAGAACCGGAGCGCCTCCTCCACCGTGAAGCCGTCCGGAAACCCGTCGATGTGGGAGAGGTACTGGAGATGTCGGCCCGAGCCGCCTTCCCGCGTCGTCTCCCCGTCGATCTCGATGCTCCCGGAGTACGCCGGGAGGATTCCGGCCAGGGTCCGGAACAGGGTGGTCTTCCCGGCTCCATTCGCCCCGAGCACCACGTAGATCGCGGGCTCCTCGATCGTGAAGGAGACCGAGCGGAGCACCCGCGTCCCGTGGTACCCCGACGAGAGGTCCCGGACCACGATCCGGTGCCCGTCGGTCCCGGACCCGGGGGGAACCGTCGGGGCGGGTGCGGGGGATCCGGATCGCATTTCCATCGCCTCAGATGTTGGAGAGGAACCGCTCCCGGCCCATCAGCCGGGAGGAAAGGGCGAGCAGCACCACCGCGAGGACGATCAAGGCGGCCGACGCGCCGCCCGTGATGTAGTAGTAGTCCGCGGTCGGGGCGGTCTCGGCGGCGAGCAGGATCAGGATCGTCGGACCGGTGCCGATCATCGGAGCGATGCCGACCGGGCTGTTCAATCCCGCCCGCGGCGAGGAAAGGGAGGCCCAGATCATCCCCACCGTGGACGTGACCAGGGCCGCCCCGAAGCTCATCGGGAGCGTGTAGTAGGCGAGCGCCTCCCAGAAGGACTCGGGCAGGGGGACGCCGCGCGGCTCGGCCAGACCGAGGCCGATCGCCAACGCCGTTCCGAGGATGATCCCGGACATGGCGACCGTCGCGATGAGTCCGTTCCGGAACAGGTTCCCGGGGCGGACCCCGTACGCGAGGAGGTATTCGAAGACCCCCTTGGTGCGGTCGCTCGTGAAGGTCATGAGGCCGCCGATCGACCCGAGGACCGCGAAGATCGGAAGCTCGAGGGGAAACGTGGGCGCGAAGAGCGCCCCCCGCGACTTTCCGAGGAAGAGGAGCTCGGAGCTGAGGAGCACCGAGATGGCGATCCCGATGGCGAGATAGCGCCACCCGATCCGCATCGTCCGCCGGATCGTGGAGGCCTCGAGCGTGCGCGCTTCCCCCGGAGTCCACGGACGAGGGCTTCCTAATTAAGTGTTGGAGGAACTCCCGTCCGACCCGGCCGGGAGGTCCGCTGCCGCCGGATCGGCGGGCCTCCCCTCCGGGCGCGTCCGTAGGCGCGGCACCCCGGAGGAGGGTTCCCGCGGAAGGGGCCGCACGGTCCGGGAAGCGTCCCGGGCCGATCGGGGGCCCGCGGACGGGGGACGGAATTCCCCCGAAACCCCCCCTTGCCCGCAGGGGGTGCCGGCGCCCCTTCCGGTCTCCCCTCCGGATCCTCTTCCGCCCCCTCCCTCCGGGGTGCCGATCCCGGCGGCTCCCGATGGGCGGCCCGGGCTCCGCCCCGCCCTCCCTCGGTCGGCAGCGTCCGCCGCGGGGGTCCCGTCGTCGGAGGGAGGCTCTCCGTACCGGTCGCCGCCTCTCCGGGGCCGTCCCGTCGGTCCGGGGCCCCCGACACCCCCCGGCCACCCGGTCGCTTGCGCTCGCCGCTCCGAGGGTCCGACCGTCGTACCTCGGGTCGGCCGGCCCTTTTTCCAGGGCCCGGTGGGGGAGGTCAAGATTAAGAGGGGTCTTCGTCCTTTTACACGGGATGTCCGCGCACGCGTTCCGGTTCCCGGCGGCCGGTGGGGCCGCCCTCGCCGTGACGATCGTTCTCCTCCTGCTGGCCGGCAGTCTCCTCCCGTTCGGGGCCGCGGCCTCCCTCCCCGCTCCGGCGCCTGCCTCGGTGGGCGTCACCGGCCCGCACCTTCCCACCCTCGTCTTCCCCGGCGGGAGGTTCCCGATCCCCCTCCCGCCCCACGTGCGGCCCCACGGCCAGCGCTCCCCGGCCCAGAGCGTCAATGTCTACGCGTTCCGGAGCCAGGAGCCGGCGCCGTTCGGCATCACCGACTACGCCGTGGACGCGAACGGCACCACCTACAGCTACGCGACCGACGAGATCGTCGGCACCGCCGCGATCTCCTCGCTCACCACCTACAATGCGAGCTTCTCGGGCTACGCTTCGCTCGGCTCGCTCCAGTTGAACCTCGTCCTCCGCTTCTCGAGCGGTTCGTCGACCTTCTACTACTGGCCCCAGGACGTGCTCTTCTTCGACTCCAGTTCCAACACGATGACGTTCGAGGACAACATCTGGAACCTCTCCTCGGGCGGCTCCCAGATGCAGTCCACGACCATCACCTCCGGGAACGGATCGGTCTATTCCAGCGGCTCGGGCAACTACTACGCCGCGGGCGCGGCGGGCCAGAGCGGCAATGGCGCGTCGCTGGTGTATCCGGCCGTGGTCCAGCTCCGCTGCCTCTCGACGGTGAGCAGCGGCTCGCCCGTCGTCTACTTCCAGTTCAACGACGGGTACGGCTGGCAGACCTACGATACGGCGGTCTTCGGATTCACCCGGTCGGTGAGTTCGGCCCTGTTCGAGGTGAACGGGAACAGCTACACGCCCTCCGGCCTCTTCCAGGACGCCGAACTGGTCTTCGGCGGCCCTGGCAGCGGGTCGGCGACGGTGTTCACCGCGGCCCACGTGAACCTCTCCCTGCAATTCGACAACGGGCACAATCTCCAGGAGGTGCCGAACGCCTACAATTTTGGCAGCAACACGGCCGAGGCGGTGACCAACGGCATCGCCAACCGGGTCGTCTCGGGCACGACCGGCTACCTCGCCTCGAGCGTCACCAACGGATCCGGCCAGCTCGGGCTGGTCTACGACCGCGGCTACTCGGCCATCCTGAACGGCACCTCGAAATATCCCACGGGGAGCTACTCGATCAACGGCGTGCCGTCGGGATCGTACCGGAACGGCGACCTGAACCTCACCCTCGCCCCGGGCACGTACAATATCGACCTCATTGTGAACGGCTCGGTCGTCGCCGCACCCCGCATCACCCTCCGCGGCGGCGAGTACCTCGCCTTCCAGTTCACCCCGCCGCCCCGGTTCCCGATCGCGTTCACCGAGCACGGATTGCCCGCCGGCACCACCTGGTCGGTGACCGTCCTCGGAAGCCGGGTGGCCGGGAGCAACACCACGCTCTTCCTCGAGGAGCCAAACGGGACCTACAGCTACTCCATCGGCGGAGTTCCGGGGTACGTCGCCTCGGCGTGGTCGGGGACCGATACGGTGGCGGCCGACAACACGAGCATCTCCGTCTCCTGGACCGTCTATAAGATCGGCGGCGTCGCGAGCGAGGTCGGCCTACCGGCCGGTACCGGCTGGAGCCTCAGGATCGCGGGGGTGATCTACGCGGGCGTGGGGTCCACCATCGACTTCTCCCTCGCGAACGGCACCTACAATTACACCACGATGGGCGTCCCCGGTTACGAACCGTCGTATGCTGGCGGTTCGATCACGGTCTACGGGCCCGCGCCCTCCATTTTTGTCGCCTATACCCGCGTGTACTACGCCGTCGCGATCCGTCCCTCGGGGATTCCCGCCACCATGAGTTGGATCCTGGACCTCGGGGGGGTCAATTACACGAGCTCCCGCGACGGTACGCTCCTCTTCCACTTGGCGAACGGCTCGTATCCCTACTCGGCGGTGGCGGCCGGTCCGTACTCGGCGGCGCCGGGGCCGAACCGTTTCGTCGTGGCGGGATACGCCGTGAACCTCTCCATTCCCTTCGCTCCCGACCCCGGCCGCCTGCTCGTGTCGGTATCGCCCGGCACGGCCACCCTCAGCATCAACGGGACGGCGTCCTTGGTCCGGAACGGGAGCTTCAGCATCGATCTGCCGGCCGGGACCTACCTCCTCAACATCTCGGCGCCGGGGTACCTGCCCTACTCGCGGACCGTCGTGGTGGCGCCCGGCCAGGTCGTCCCCCTCACGGTCAACCTGACCCTCGCGAACGGCTCGGGTCACCCCCATCCGACCCCCGGCAGCCCTCCGCCGGTCGGGGTCCCGTGGACGACGCTCGAGCTGATCGCCGGCCTCGCCATCGTCCTCGCGGCCGTGCTCGCCGTGCTCGTGGTGAAGCGGCGCCCCCGCTCCCCTCCGGCCCCGTAGGACGGGGTCGGGCGGGATCGGATCGGCGCGGCCGCGAAGCGGAACCGCCGACCCGCCGCGGTCGATGGGGGGCGCCTCCCGCCGGGCGCCTTCGGCGCCCGGCCGCCCTTCCCCCGCCGCGGGCGGCGCGAGATCACGTCGGCGGCGGGGGCGGCACGTACCGGTCGAGGAACTCGAGCGCCCGCGTCCACATCTCCACGAGGTGGGCGCGCCGGTGGAGCCCGTGGCCCTCGTCGGCGTACTCCAGGAATTCGACCGGTCGGCCCCGCTCCCGGAGGGTGGCGACGATCTGCTCGGCCTCCGCGAACGGGACGCGGGGGTCGCTCCGGCCGTGGACCACGAAGAGCGGCGCCCGGATCCGGTCGGCGCGGAAGAGCGGCGAGATCTCCCGGAGGAACTCCTGGTCTCCGTCCAGGCTACCGTATTCCGCTTCCCGGAACCGGCGCCGCCACGGGCCGGTCTGGGCGAGGAAGGTGAGCAGGTTCGAGATGCCGACGATATCGATCCCGGCCGCGAAGAGCTCCGGGTAGCTCGTGAGGGCCGCCAGGACGAGGAAACCGCCGTAGGAGCCGCCCGCGAGCACGATCCGGCCGCCCCGGGCCCGCCCCGTCCGGAGGAGCGCCTCCGCGAGTTCCCGTACATCCCGGATCGCATCCGGCCGTCGCCGGCCGTCGTCGAGGTGGACGAAGGTCCGCCCGTAGCCGGTGCTGCCCCGCACGTTCGGCACGATCACCCGCCACCCCTCCTGCGCCAGCCACTGGAAGAGCGGGACGAAACCGGGCCGGGCCTGGCTCTCCGGACCGCCGTGGAGGTGGATCAGGGTCCCCCGGGAACCCCCGCCCGGGCCCGCGTATTCCCAGTACGGGATGGTGAGCCGGTCGCTGCTCCGGAAACTTCCCCGGAGCGGTTCGAGGGCGTGGCCGGGAAGCGGGCGGGCGGCGCTCGCCAGGCGGCGTTCCTTGCCGGTGTCGGCCGCCCGGTAGTAGATCTCGGAGCCCTCGGCGTGGGAGAGCTCGTAGACGTACCCAGCACCGTCGGGGCACCACCGCATCGACCCGATCACCCCCTTGGGGCCGGAGGGGAGCGGCCGGTCCTCGCCCGTGGCCGGGTCCACGAGGTAGGTGTCGCTGAACCCCTCCCGGTTCACGGTGAGGAGGATCTTCTCCGCGGTGGGCTCGGCCCGGATCAGTTCGACATCCCCGGCGTACTCCCGGAGGATCTCCGGGTTCGCGCTTCCGGAGCGCAGGCGCAGGAGCGCCGTCCGCTCCCGCCCGGGGTTCGCCGCGGCGTAGACCTCTCCCCGGGCACCCAGGGCCGCGCCGAGCACCGTGACCTCGCCGGCGTGGGGATTCCGGACCGAGAGACCGGTGGGGTCCCGCACCACGAGCTCCGTGTCGAGGTTGCTGCGGCGCCGCGCGAGGAGGAGACGGTCGTCCCGGGCATCGAGCACGTCGAGCCATCCATCCTCCTCGAGGAGGCGCGGGGCCGGTCCGTCGTCGCGGACGTCGAGGGCATAGAGGTCGAAGTAGCGGGGATCCCTCGTGTTCGAGGTGAAGTAGAACCGGCGGCCGTCGGGGTCCCAGGCGCCCGGCACGTGGATCGCCCCCGCCGTGGCGGTCCGGAGTCGGGGCGGACTCCGTCGCCCCTCGAGCGGCAGGAGGGCGAGCTGGAAGTGCTCGTCCCCGCCCCGATCCTGCGCGAGGATCGCCTCCGGGCCGGTCGGCGAGGGGAGGATCGCGCCCACGCGCTCCTCCGTCGCCCAGAGGCAGCGGGCCGGCCCACCGCGCCGGGAGACCGCCCACGGCTGGTTCCAGCCGGCCTCGTTCGAGAGATACAGGACCGTCTCGCTGTCCGATCCGACCGCCGGAGCCGTGGCCTGGGCCACGGACAGCCAGGCGGCGAGCCGTTCGCGGGGCCCCGCCGGTGCGGCGGGGGAGGGGGGGAGAGCCGCCGGCAAACGGGCCAGAGGCTCACCCGAGCTTGGCCGTGACCCGGATCTCGACGTTGTTCTTGAGGGCGTTCGAGATCGGGCAGCCCGCGCCGGCCTTCTGGGCCGCCTCGGCGAAGGCGGCCGCGTCGATGCCCGGCACCCGGCCGACGACCTGGAGCTCCATGGTGGTGACCTTCCAGCCGTCCCCCACCTTGTCGAAGGTGCAGGTGGCGGCGACCTCGAGCCGCTCCGGCGGGGTCCCCATCCGGCCGAGACCGGCGGAGAACGCCATGGCAAAACAGCTCGCATGGGCCGCGGCGAGGAGCTCCTCCGGGCTGGTCTTCCCGCCGGAGGCCTCCGTCCGTGCCGCCCACGTCACCGGCATTTCGGGGAACGCCCCGCTGTCGACCTTGAACCGGCCGCTGCCCTTCAGTAGATCGTGCTCCCAGACCGCCACGGCCCTTCGCTTCGCTGCCATCGGGTTCTCCAAGACCCGCGTATCCATTTAACCTCACCCGAATCCGGGCCGGTGGGGGACCGGGCGGACGGAGCCGTCCCGACCGTAGAGGTCATCCGTCGGCGATCCCGTGCCGACTCCCTCGCTCATGCCCGTCCCGGAGTTCCCGGCCGGCCCGGGGAGGGCCCTTCCGCGCGCGGTCCGTGGCCCGGGGCCGCCGGTGGTCGCCGCCCCCGGCACGCCCGCCGCGCGCCGGTCGGAGCGCCGACCCACCGGGGGGAGGCCGTTCGGCCTCCCGTCCCCCGGCCGGCCCGCGGACCGCCCGAGCCGGTGGATCGGGGCGCGCACGGAACCTCCCGATGGCGCGGCGCCGGCGGCGGGGCCGGGAATCGTCCCGGCCGCGCGGGTCGCTCCGCCGGCG
>JAJZDH010000103.1 GCA_021828665.1 Thermoplasmata archaeon | reverse complement strand
CGCGGCCAGCCGCTCCAGCGGCCGCTCCCCGCCGGCATCGGGCCGCGCCCGGGCCAGGAGGAGGAGCGGGCCATGCGCCGAGGGCAGGGTCCATTGGGGCACCCGGACGGGAACGGTGTCGGGGCCGACCATCGCCCGGCGCCCCAGGTCGACCGGGGGCGCGGCCCGGAGGAGGAAGAGATGGCCCAGATGCTCCGCACCCCCTTCGGGCCGGCGCCGCAGCACGGCACACTTGAAGCCGGTCGGCGGATCGGGGGTTCCCGGCTCCGGTTCGAACGGCCACCACGGCCCCGCGTAGAGCCCGGGGAGGGAATCCGACCGCAGAAGGTTGCGGAGCTCGGCATCGACGCGATCCGGATCGCTCGAGGCCGCGGAGTCGGCGGGGGTTTCGGCCACCCGGTCCGGCCCCACGGCTTTCGGCATTCCGATCCGCGCCTCCTCCGGCCGCGCGTGGCCAGCCGGCCCGAATCCTTAAACCCCTTGAAGGCAGGCCCCGCCGGATGTCGGACTACGCGGCCGAGCTCACCAAGGAGCGGGCGATGAAGGACCGTTTCATGTCCTCGCACCCGGAGTCGCCGTTCCTGGTCGGCGAGATCGGCGGATTCGCCGGTCTCCGGTACTTTCCCATCGACCCCAAGTTCCGGGTCGAGGGGGTCCTCGAGCGGGCGGAGCCTCCTTCGGAGGTCTTCCTGCGGACCAACCGGGACGGCCAGCTTACCTGCCGGAACGTGGGGGTCATGAAGTTCCGGATCGGAGACGAGGAGTTCGGGCTCCAGGTGTACCACGCCGGCGAGCAGGTCGGGCCGTCGGTCTTCATCCCGTTTCGGGACCGCACCTGCGGCACGGAGAGCTACGGACCGGGCCGCTACCTCGTCTTCCAGCTGACCGAGGACGACCGGTACGTCGTGGACTTCAACATGGCCTTCAACCCGTACTGTGCCTACACCGACCGGTACGAGTGCGGGCTGCCGACGGCCGACAACGACCTGCCGCTCGCCATCCGCGCCGGTGAGATGGCGTGGAGCGCGGACCGGCCGTCCGTGGCCGTGGCCCCGCCACGGAATCGATCCGGGCGGGCCGCGCTCCCGCCGGCGCCGCCGCCGAACCCCCGGCAGGCCCGCCCGTCCCGGGCCCCGCGCACGCGGTCGGTGCCCGCCGCGGCCACACCCCGCCGGACGGCGGGAAAGCCCCGGCGTCCGCGGTCCACGCGCTCCGCGGGGAAGCCGGCCCGCCGGCCCCGGTCCCGAGCCCGTTAGGGTCGGCCCAACCACCCTCACCGGGATTCCCGGGAACGGCTCCCCCCTCCCGGCTTCGGGTCCAGGGGATCGGCGCGGAGGATCGGATGGGGAGCCGTCAGTCGGACGAAGGGCCCCATTGCGAGGTCCAGCTGCTCAGCCGCTCTTCCAGGGCGGCGGCGTCGGCCCGGACCCCGCCCAGCTTCTCGGCGAGCTCTCGGGATGCCCGTGCGGGAAGCTCCTCCACGAGCCTCGGGTAGAGGAGCGCCTCCTCCCGGCGGAGGTGCCGGAGCCAGCGGTCGGCTTCCCGATCCAGGTCCTCCGCCAGCCGCCGGCCGGCCCCCGGGGTCCCGGCGGCCCAACGATCGAAATCGCGCTCGATCCGGACCGCTCCGCGTCGGCCCCGTTCGTAGTTCCGACGGCACCCCTCCAGCACCGGATCGGAGGCGTGCGCGGGACCTTCCCGGACCGCCTCGGCGAGGATCTGCTCCTTGCGGTGGTGGAGTTCCACCACGAACGCCCGGTGCAGGGCCACGGACTCCGCGATGATCTTCCGGTCGATCGGCCGCCCGGAGCGCAGGAGCCCGGCCGCCCGGTGAAAGCCCTCGGCGAGCATCGTGAAGAGGGTGTCGTCCCTCCGCAGGTTCAGTACCGGGTCGGTGGCGAGGGTCGTCCCGGCGACTTCGGGGATCTTCTTGTGGGTCGGCATAAACCTTCGTCGGGGGGCACCGCGCCGATGCCTATAACCGTCCGGCCCGTCCCGGGGCCGTTCGGCGCCGCGGGGCGGGACCCCACCCGGGTCGTGGTTCTTCCGGATCCGGGCCCCGGCGGCCGCGCCCATCGAAAGGATCCGTGGGGGACTCCCGTTCCAGGGAGGTTCGCGGAATTCCGGCCGCACGACCGGCCGATGCCGCCGGCCGGAGCCCGAAGAGCGATCCGTCGAGGGGGGGCGTCCGGTGGCGCGCAGGGGTCACCCGCCGCCGCGGACCGGGCGTCCCACCGTCGTCGGCCCCGTCGGGGGTCGGCGGCCCCTCCCGCGACCCGGGAAGCGCTCCGCCCGGAAGGCGACCGGGCGCCGCATCGATGCCCGAACGCCTCAGAGCTCGTCCCACGGCTCCCGTTGGGGGTCGGTCGGGCGATGGGGACGGGAACTCCGGGGCAAGGGCGGGCGGGGTTCCCCGCGAGGATCCGGCGAGAAGGCGGGAATCGCCGCGGGGGAGGGGCCGGCGACGGACGGTGGCGCCTTCCGGGGGGGGGAGAAGGCGAGGGCCAGGACGGAGGCTCCCACCCCGAGGAGCAGGACCAAGGCGACGAGCGCCACCAGAACTCCGAGATCCCCGGTAGCGGACGGACCTCCCGATGAATTGAGGCTGAACTCCACCGGAGCGGAGGGGGCGCCGGGCCCCGCCCCGTTGCTGGCGGTCACCTCGGCCCGGTAACTCGGACCCGGCCGCAGTCCGGTGGCGGTCCAGGTGAGGTTGAGGGTGGCCCCGACCGGCTGGAACGGCGACTCGTTCACTTCCTCGAGGTAGATCGTGTACAGGAGCGACGTTGCGGGCGATCCGGCCGAAGCGGGGGGACTCCAGAGGAGCTCGACGGTGGTTGCGTTCTGCGCCGTCGCCTCGAGCCCGACGGGAGGGGACGGTACCGCCGCCGATCCGTGGACCGCCGGGAGAGCCCGCGGCCATGCCGGCCGCCGCGGGGGGATCGGGAGGACGGGGGGGCGACCGGTCCGGCCCGCACCGTTCCCGATGGGGACGGACGCACGGGCCGGGGCCGGGTCCAACGCGCGGATCCCGATCGGACCCGGCTCGTGGGGACCCTCTGGGCCAATCGCCGGTGGGCCACCGCCCGCGATGGCGCCGGAGGCGCCGGCCAGGAGAACGACCGCGGCGAGGAGGCCGGGAAGGACGCGCCGGAGGGCCCCCCGTCGGGCGGCTCCCGGCCCCCGATCCCCGCTCGGGGTGGGAGGGGAACTCCCGGAAGCGTCGCTCATCCCCTATCGTTCTGCCGGAATCCCATATTTGAACCCATCCCCGTCCTCCGGAATCGTCCCGGTCGCTGAGGTCGGTGGCAGCGGGGCCCGGACGGGAGCTCCGGTCGGCCGCCTCCCGCCCGGCGGGCGGGAGCGGCGACGGCCGGTCGGCGGGACCCGACCCGGAGCCCGGGCCCCTCCGCGTATCCTTATATCGGAATCCTCGCTCGCCCGTGCCGGGTCTTGTTTTGGCCGACCGTGCCCCGGCGGAGACGACCTCCGCGCCGATTCCGGAACCGGCCCCGGCCGAGCTGGTCCGGGCCTACCGGACAATGGTCTTCGCCCGGGCGATGGACGAGCGCTGCCTGACGCTCCAACGCCAGGGTCGCATCGGTTTCTACGTCCCGCTCCAGGGCCAGGAGGCGGCCCAGGTGGGAAGCGCGAGCGCGCTCCGTCCGGAGGATTGGATCTTCCCGGCGTACCGCGAACTGGCGGTCGCGCTGGTCCGCGGCATCCCGATCCAGCTCCTCATCGACCAGTTCTTCGGGTCCGGGGGCGATGAGCTCAAGGGCCGGCAGATGCCGAACCACTACGGGTACCGCCGGTTCAATTTCGTCACCGCCTCGAGCCCGGTCGGAACGCAGATCTCGCAGGCGGTGGGGACGGCGCTCGCGGCCCGATACCGTCGGGAACCGATTCTCACCATCGCGTACTTCGGCGACGGCACGACCAGTTCGAATGACTTCCACGCGGGACTCAATCTCGCCGGGGTCTTCCAGACCCCCACGATCTTCTTCTGCCAGAACAACCAGTGGGCGATCTCGCTGCCCCGGGAGCGCCAGACGCACAGCACCACCCTCGCCGTGAAGGCGGAGGCGTACGGCCTTCCGGGGGTGGTCGTCGACGGGACCGACTTCCGGGCCGTCTATGCGGCCGTGGCCGCGGCGCGGCAGCGGGCGCTCGGCGGCGGGGGCCCGACGCTCATCGAGGCCCAGGTCTACCGGCTCGGTCCGCACTCGACCTCCGACGATCCGAAACGGTACCGGACCGATGAGGAGTTGAACGCCTGGAAGGCCCGGGACCCGCTTGCCCGGTTCAAGCTCGAGCTCATGGACGCGAAACTGCTCAACGAGGACCAGGACCACGCCCTGTGGGAGGCGGCCCGGCAGGAGATCGCCCGGGCGGTGGCGCAGACGGAGGCGACCCCGCCGGTGCCCCCCCTGAGCTTCTTCGACGACGTGTATGCGGTGGTGCCGCCGGCCCTCCAGGAGGAGCGCCGCAGCCTCGAGCAGCTCCTCGCCGCGGGGACGGTCCGGCCATGACCGAGCTCACCCTGGTCCAGGCGGTGAACCGGGCGCTCCGGCACGCCCTCCAAAACGATCCCAACGTGATCCTGCTCGGCGAGGATATCGGGGTGAACGGAGGCGTCTTCCGGGCCACCGAGGGGCTCCAGAAGGATTTCGGGGCCGAGCGGGTCATCGATACCCCGCTCTCCGAGACCGGGATCGTCGGCGCGGCCATCGGCATGGCGCTCTACGGGCTCCGGCCGATCCCCGAGATCCAGTTCCAGGACTTCATCTTTCCCGCCTTCGACCAGATCGTGAGCGAGCTCGCCAAGTTCCGCTACCGCTCCGGGGGCCAGTACCCCTGCCCCCTCGTGCTCCGGGCGCCGTACGGCGGCGGGATCAAGGGAGGGCTTTACCACTCCCAGAGCAACGAGGCGTACTTCGCCCACACCCCGGGGCTCAAGGTCGTCATCCCGAGCTCCCCGGCCGATGCGAAGGGGCTCCTCCTGAGCTCGATCGCCGACGAGGACCCGGTCCTCTTCTTCGAGCCGAAGCGGATCTATCGGTCGGTGACGGGCGAGGTGCCGGACGGGGATCACCGGGTGCCGCTGGGCACCGCCGCCACGGTCCGGGAAGGGACCGACGTGAGCGTCTTCTGCTACGGCGCCATGGTGCCGCTCTGCACCGCGGCCGCCGAGCGGCTCGCGAACGACGGGACCTCGGTCGAGGTGGTCGACCTTCGGACCCTGGTGCCCCTCGACGAGCCGGCCCTCCTCGCCTCGGTGGAGAAGACCGGCCGGGCCGTCATCGTCCACGAGGCGCCGAGATTCTGCGGTTACGGCGCGGAGCTCGCGGCGATCCTGGCCGAGAAGGCGCTCTACTCGCTCCAGGCCCCGGTCTGCCGGGTCACCGGCTACGACACCCCGTTCCCGTACGCCCTCGAAAACCTCTACCTGCCCGGCGTGGAGCGGATCGCCGAGGCGATCCGGAGCACGGCCCGGGCCGGGTAGGGAAGGTAGGAAGGATGCCGTTCGAATTCCGACTGCCGGACATCGGCGAAGGGGTGGCCGAAGGGGAGGTCGTGCGATGGTTCGTCCGGGAGGGGGAGACGATCCAGGAGGATGCGCCCCTCGTCTCGGTGCTCACCGACAAGGCGAATGTGGAGATCCCCTCCCCGAAGAGCGGTCGGATCGTGACGCTCCATGCCAAGGAGGGCGAGAAGGTCAAGGTCGGCGCTCTGCTCGTCACCATCGCCACGGAAGGGGACCC
>JAJZDH010000102.1 GCA_021828665.1 Thermoplasmata archaeon | reverse complement strand
CCGCTCACCTTACTCGGGAGGGGCCTCTCCCAGACCGAGGTCGTCCGACGGCTCGCCGTGAGGCCGGTCGCGGTGCTCAAGTGGCGGATGGTCGCCGAGGATGGCGGGCCCTGCGTGCGATCCCCCGTTCCGGATGGCCCCCCGTTGTTCCACCCAAGACCATGGCACTCGCCCACATCTCGTGTCCCGAGGGGCGCGGTCGTACGGCTACTCTACCGGCGATTGCACCTGGTATGCACGGCACGTTCCCATCGAAATCATCGAAATTGGCGTGAAGGAGGGTTGTTCGTAGACCCGACAACCGACTCGCTTGGCGCAGTCGATCACGGCCCGAACCCCGGGCTCGGCCAGATACACCAGGGGAACGACCCTCCGCCACGGCAACCACCGGTCGCCGGGAGAGCCACGGACCCATAGGCGGTACTTCGAACATTCGGGAACTTGGGTGTCGTCCGACCGGTCCAGCACCTGAAGCTCCAGCGATCGGTCGTCCCACCGGACCGCCCGCACACTCTGGGCGACGCTCTCAAACTCCAATCCTCGCAGGCTTACGCGCATCCGAACCGGGGGCCGGGCCCAAAACCGGAAAGCATACGAACCAAGGATCACGAAGCTGATCGTGACGAGCATCCAGGACGCCGAGTCGGTGTACGCGCCGATCGGCCCGGACGCGGTGCTCGGACCGACGGTCAGAAGAAGCACCTCGACATACGACATTATTGCAACGGCAACGATAGAACCAACCACGGAGCCAACGCGCCAACCCAAGTGTCGTCGATAGTTTACGGTTGAGCGGTCGCTAAGATCGAACTCGTACATCGGGTCCGACCCGGTAAGGGTAGCGGAGGAAGTCGTAGACACGATCTTGCCTCCGTCAGACGACCTTAGCGAGGTCCCATGCGAAGGAGAACCCGCCGGAAAGCGAGACGAAGGCAACGTAGTCCGTAAGTGAAGGGTCCGGCTCCTGGCTCGCGAGCCGCGCCCCGACTGTCGCGCGGACCGCGTTCAGAATCATGGCGGATCCCACGAGAATGGGGGAGGACGAAAGCAAGTCCCAGACATCGGCACTCACGTTTCCGGACCACCTGAGAGCCCCAATCCGCATGAACCTAGCACTTTCCGGTGAATGACCCTCCCCTCGTCGAGGGGGAGGTGGACGCCCAGGACGTCGCGGAACGGTTCCCCTCCGATGACCACGAGGAGTCGATCCCCCTCAACCCCGAGGAACGCACAGCGGTCCGAAAGGGCTTGGAGAAGGCCAACGAGCTCGAGAAGGAGGTCCGCGATCTCCGAGAGAAGGACCGCGCCGACTTCCGGAGGAACTGAGACTCATCAAGGCCCCTGCTCCGTTCCTCGCTGCCACCGCTCTCACCTCCGGGGCGGGAGGGATTCCCTCGAGTCGGGTGTTCTACCGTCGCCCTGCTCGGCCTCGCGAGCCTCGGCCCACGGGGGGCCAGGAGGGCCACCCGGGGCGCTCGCGCGATAGCCCCGTCCCCAACTCGCCTCCCCTCCGACTCTCGTTGGAGCGGGGTAGGGACTGCGGCAGTCGCCTCGGAGCGCCGTTCGAGATCCGTCGGAGAACGAGCACCGATCTCCCACCGCCCGAGCCCACTATCTTCGACAGGGAGATCTCCCGCCACACCTGTCCGGGCTGCCACCGTCGGGTGGAGGGGTCGGCGAGGCGATCGCTCCCCCGGCAGCTCAGCGAGCCATGGAAGGACGCCGATGCCGGGAGGATCTCGAAGGAGCTGAGACATCGGAGGCGGCAGCCGTGCCCCTTTGTCGTCGAACCCGGGGGGGTCCGTGGCATCACAACGAAGCGGAGAACCATCTCCTCCCGGGAGTGCTGTTCCGGAAGATCGGCGGCGGCGGCCGCTCGTGGAGGGGGGCGTGGATCCTGGAGCGACTGTGGACGGTCTATCGAACGTGTCGGAAGCGAGGGGTCGAGTTCCTCGACGTGGCGAGCAGCGCGCTCCAGGGGAACGGCTACCCCGGGTTCGGAGTTACGTCCGGCGCTCCAGAAGGCTGGGCGCTTACAAAGCGGCCCAACGAGAAAGCCCACCTTTTTAGAGGTGGGATGAATCCATGGCATTCCCCGTGGTCCCCGACATGAGTGAAGTGCGAATAGAACCCCGTTCGGTGACGAACGAAATGGGGCCGCCACCCGACGGGGTGGGGGCCGACCTGGCCGGTACGACGTTGCCCGACGGGCGCGTCAGACCCAACATGGCCATCCCGTCCAGAGGGCCACTCCACGTGGCGCTCCCCATGCGAGAGAGATCCCGAGCAGTCCGGCTCGGGATGGAGACACCCCGACATGCCCCATGAACCCGGCGCAGTGAAGCCGAAGGCGACGGATCCCACGGGAACCCCCCGATTTCCATCGTGGGAGGATGTCGGTTCGCCAAGAAGCGATGCGGCTCTCGTATCATGACGGCCACCGAATCACGCACCCACCGTCTGCTGCGCGTCCGGTTGCCAATCCGGACGAAGAGGATGATGCTCCGACTGCCCGAATTGGCGGATGTTCCCGACCTGGAGCGGATGTTCCGTAACCGGCTGACAGCCCGAGCCGCCGGCGCCCCCCTTCATTCGAATGCGGAAATGAGGGACCCCGCAGAGATGGTCCGCCGGACCCGTCGCGAGTACCGGGCCGACGCACACCTCTCGCTGTCGGTGATCCTGAACTCGACTTCCGCGTGCATCGGCAGAGTCGGACTGAGGGGGCTCGACTGGAAATGGAAGAAGGTCGAGAGCCTATCGTACTGGCTCGATCCTCGCTACTGGAATCAGGGACTGACCACCGAAGCTTCCTGGAGTCTGTGTACGCTAGCCTTCGACCGGCTGGGCATGCGCCGGATCGGTTCTCAAGCGCTCGATGGGAACCCGGCTTCTCAGGCCGTACTTCGGCGACTCGGTTTCGTCGAGGAGGGGCGGGAGCGAGAAGCGGTTTGCGTGAAGGGACGCTGTATGGATATGGTTTGGTTCGGCCTCCTTGCGAAGGAGCTCCGCCCGCTCGCAGGCTAAGGTGCCTCCCTCGGAACGGGAGGCGTCTCCGCATGGTCCACGTCCCTCGTCGACCGAAGGCGGACCCGGCTCGGGTTAGAGGGCTCGACCTCAGCCCTTCCGGGCCCGCCGGACGGGGGTTGAGAAACGGTCGGTCGAGAAAGCCGAGCTCTTCCGCGGTGGGCTGAATCCACGCCGACATCCAAGGGAAGCGGGGCTCCGCGCTGCTCGCTCCGGGAGCGCTAATTCTCGGGGAACCCGCCCTACGACCGCGTCCACGAACGCCTCCCGCCTCCTCGCGGGAAGGGTCGCGCCGGCTTCCCACCGTGATGCCCGAGCGGACCGCGGGGATCGGCCGCCGACCACCCACCCCCGCCCTTGCGGGCCCCGGCCGGTCGCCCGCGCGAACGTCACGGCCGCCACCGAAACGGGACGCCCCCCGAGGGTGCGCCCGCGCTCCAGGGGTCGGCGGCGCCGCAACGCCCCGCTTCCGGGGCCGAGACCGTCCGCCCAAGCCGACGGCAAAGCCACGGGACCTTCGTTCGGGCCGCCTACGCTATCGGCCCGTGCCGGGGATCCCGCGCCGGTCGGGACCGGGGAGTCGTTCGGATCCATCCCCCAGGCTCGGAGCCTCCGCCCCACCGGCCGGTCGATACCCCGACGGGCGCTGCGCCCCCCCCGCCGCGCCCCAACGTCGTCGGCCTAGGGGTCGGCCGACACGACCCGCGGGAGCGCTCGGCGCCGCCCTGCTGGGCCGAGTCGACGGAAGGGGAGCCCGTTCCGATGGCAGAAAGGGTGGGGAGACATGGTCGGCGATCGTGCGGTGGGACGCCGAGGGCGCGCTCCGACCTTCGGGCGCCGGGCGGAAGGATCACACGGTCGATTGCGTGGATGCTGCCGTTCGATGCCGCCATGTCCGGGGTCACGACGGTCACGTCGTTGACCGGGACGCGCGTGCGGACCATCCCTTCGGAGCGGACCCGGAACGGGGAGCCCCGCACCGAAGGGACCGGAGGCTCCGCGCCCCCCTTCGGGGAGGCGAGGGTGTCGGCGGCGCGGAACCGCTGCGCGACCACGCGGTAGGCGAGGACGGCCTTCCGCTTCGGGAGGTCCTGGAGGAGCGGGGCGACCGCTCCCGGCGGGAGCCGGCCCAACGCTTCGTCGGTGGGCGCAAACACGGTGAACGGCCCCGGCCCCTTGAGGGTCTCCCCAAGCCCGCGGCGGTCACGGCGGTCACCAGCGTCCGGAAGCTTCCGGGGCTCCCTGCGGACTCGATCTGATCCGGCATGGTCCCGCGCCGCGCGGCGGGGAATATGAGGGGACCCAACTCCAGTGGATGCATGGGGCATCATTAAACCGGGACGCACCCTGGACGGCCGGCGCTGGCTGCTCGAGCCCGGGATCGGGTTCGACCCGGCGGGATTTGTTTTGGGGTCGGCGGTCTTCCCATTCCCGTGTCCGTACGAGCCGCGCCCATCCTGGTCTGCGGGGCGACCGGATTCGTCGGATCCGTTCTCGTCCGACGTCTGCTCCACGACGGCCATCTGCTGCGCGTCCTCGCGCGCCGCCCGTCGGCGGCCCGGCAGGTACTCCCGAGTGGGATCCCCATCGTCGAGGGGGACGCGGTCGCCGGGACCGGTCTCGCCGCGGCGCTGGAGGGAGTCTCGGTCGCCTACTACCTTATCCACTCGATGGGAGCCCGTTCCGCCCACCGCGACTTCGCGGAGGCGGACCGGCTGGCCGCGGCGAATTTCAGCGACGCCGCCCGACGGGCCGGCGTCGAGCGCATCATCTACCTCGGCGGGCTCGGGGACGAGGCCCCGCATCCCTCGCGGCACCTGGCGAGCCGCCGCGAGGTCGGACGGATCCTCCGTTCCGGCACCGCATCCGTGACCCAACTTCGGGCCGGCATCGTCATCGGCCCGGGCGGTGCGTCGTTCGAGATGATGGTCCAACTGGTCGAGCGGCTGCCGGTCATGATCTGTCCCCGATGGATCGACCGGCGCTGCCAGCCGATCGCGCTCGGGGATCTGGTCGAATACCTCGTCGGCTGCCTCCGCGAGCCGGCGACCCGGGACGGCACGTACGATGTCGGAGGGGCGGAGGTGCTCCCCTACAGCGAGTTCCTGATGCGGATCGGGCGTCGGCTCGGCCGCCCGCCGTGCCTCGTGATCCTTCCCCGCTTCACGCCCGGCCTTTCGGCGCATTGGGTCGGGTACATCACGGACGTTCCACCGGATCTGGCGCGTCCCATCATCGACGGAATGTACGTGGACGCCGTCTGCCGGGACGACCGGATACGTCGGCTCCTTCCCTTCCCCCTGCGAGGGGTCGATGCGGCGACGGACGAGGCGCTCGCGGCCCGCGCCGGGGATGGGGGTCGGGCTCGGCTCCGCGGAGGACACTTGGTCCGGCCGCTGGAAGGTCGGACTTTTCGGCTCGCCCGGACCCCCGGGCCGACCTGAGGGCGAACCCGCTCGGCCGTCCTGCGGCGGGAGGGGGCGATCTCGGGGGCGGGGGTATCGTCCCCGACCAGGGCGCCGAGCCCCCGAACCGCCCGGGCCTTCTCCCGGCGTCCGAAGGTGTCGAGCGATGGGGTTCGAGAGACCGAGGAGCGCCGCATCCGGCGGGGAGGCGACCGCAGCGCGGAGCGACCGCGACTACGGCGGAGCTTCCGCCGGAGGGCGGGCCCGTCGGCGGGACCGCCGTGCCGGAGAGGCCGGCGCGGCGGACGGCTCGGCCCCGCCTCCCGATCCGCTTCCCTCGGGCGGCGGCGCGACCTCGGACGCGGGAGGGGGCGCCTCCGCGCCCGACGCTGCGGGAGTCGGC
>JAJZDH010000003.1 GCA_021828665.1 Thermoplasmata archaeon | reverse complement strand
TGGTGAGGAGCAGGATGCCGCCCACGGCGAACACCGTCTCGCGCAACATCGTTCCTTCCCCCGCCCGGGATCCCCCGAGCACCGCCGGCGTCCGCCCGGATCGCGTTCCGGCAGACGACCCCGGCGAGGCTCCGGAAGGCCCCCGGCGAAGACGAAGCCGTGCCCCACCCCCCCACTGGGGGAGGGCCCGCCCGGAACGCCCCCTCCCGCACGGAGCGCCGGCGACCGACTCCGCAAGGGGCCGGGAAAAGGTATTGTCGGGCCCACGGCTGCGCCCGGCGGGTCCGGTATGGGTGTCCGACGGATGCACCATCGGGAATCGGCGGCGGACGGGGTGCCGGGGGCCGGTGCGGCGGAGGTTCCCCGCTTCTCCGTCGCCTACATGGATCGGACGCAGGATCCCCGACGGGATTTCTACCAGTACGCGGTGGGCGGCTGGCTCCGGGACCATCCGGTGCCGGCCGACAAGTCCCTGCGGGGGGCGTTCACCGAACTGTCGGACCGGAATTTCGAGCTTCTCCGGGCAATCATGGAAGAGGCGGCCCGGACCTCCCCGTCGGGCACCTCGGAGGCGCAGCGGCAGGTGGGCCTCTTCTTCGCCTCTGCGATGGACACCGCCCGGATCGAGGAGAAGGGTCTCCGCCCCATCGCCCCCCTCTGGGACCGGATCGGGGGGACTTCCCGAACCGGCGACCTGGTCCACCGCCTCGCCGAGCTTCATGCGATCGGCATCTCCGGCCTCTTCGATGCCTACTCGGCACCCGACAAGCGGGATAGCGGCCGGTATGCGCTGTACTTCGATCAGGGCGGCCTTTCGCTCCCGGACCGGGAGTATTACCTGGCCCCGTTGTTCGAGGAGATGCGCGCCGCCTACGGCGCCCACCTCGGACGGATGTTCCGTCTCGGCGGGGAATCGGTGGAGGCCGCCCGGGCGGACGCGGACCGCGTCCTGGCGGTGGAGACGGAACTGGCCCGGTCGAGCCGCAGCCGGACCGAACTGCGGGACGAGGAGAGGAACTACCACCGGAAGAGCCCCCCGGAGCTGGACGGCGAGCTGCCCACCCTTGCCGTGAAGCAGTACCTCGCCGACCTCGGGGCCCGGGAACCGGAGTACCTCGTCCTCGGCCAACCGGAGTTCTTCGCCGCCGCGGACCGACTGCTCCGGGAACGGCCGCTGGACGATTCCATCGCGTACCTGCGCTGGCACCTCCTCCATGCGGCCGCCCCGTTCCTGACGGCGGCGGTCGAGTCGGAGGACTTCGACTTCTTCCACCGGGTGCTGCTCGGCCAACGGGAGCCGGAACCGCGCTGGAAACGGGCCGGCATGGTCCTGGACGCCCGGATCGGGGAGGCGTTGGGCCGGCTGTACGTCGAGCGTCATTTCCCCGCGGAGGCCCGGCGGCGCATGGGGCTCCTCCTCGACGACCTGCGGGCGGTCTTCCGGGAGCGGCTCGCCCAGCTTGACTGGATGACCGAGGGGACCCGCCGGATCGCTCTCGCCAAGTTCGATCGGTTCTCGGCCAAGATCGGCCACCCCGACCGGTTCCGGGACTATTCGGCGATCCCGCTCACCCCCGACGGCTACCTCGCGAACATCTTCGAATCCGCGGCCTTCGAGACCCGCCGGCAGCTGACCCGGATCGGCTCCGCGGTCGACCGGACCGAGTGGCTCATGACCCCGCCGACGGTCAACGCCTACTTCTCCCCGACCCAGAACGAGATCGTCTTCCCGGCGGGGATCCTCCAACCGCCGTTCTTCGACCTCGAGATGGACGATGCGGTGAACTACGGGGGGATCGGAGGGGTCATCGGCCACGAGATCACCCACGGCTACGACGACCAGGGCCGCAAGTACGATGCCGAGGGGAATCTCCGGGAGTGGTGGACCGCCGAGGACCTCCGCAAGTTCGAGGAACGGGCCCGCCGGGTCGTGGACCTCTACGGGGCGCTCGAGGGGGTGCCGGGGACCCGGGTGAACGGCGAGCTCACCCTGGGGGAGAACATCGCCGATCTGGGCGGCGTGAAGCTCGCCTTCGAGGCGCTGGAACGCCGTCTGGAGCGGGAGCCTGCCGCTCGGCGGTCGGTCGACGGGTTCTCCGCCGAGCAGCGGTTCTTCCTCTCCTGGGCGCAGTGCTGGCGGCTGACGATCCGGGAGCCGGAAGCACGCCGCCGCCTCACCATCGACCCTCACGCCCCGGCCCGGTACCGGGGATCGGTCCCGGTCGCGCAGCATCCGGCGTTCCGCAAGGCGTTCCCCCCGCCATCGGGCGGCGGGGCCCCCGACGACGTCGGGCCCGGCGTCGGCGTCTGGTAGGCGGCTCGGACAGGGAGGGGTCCCGACGCCCGGTGGAGCGGACGGCGTTCAGCCGATCCAGTTCCAGAAATCGTCCCGCCAGAAATCGACCGCGTACCGGATCGTCCGGAGCGGGACCGGCCGCAGCCCCTCGGCTTCGGCGGCCCGGAGCGCCTCCCGCAGCGCGTCGGGGGAGTTCGCCGAAAGCTCCTCGAGGGTCCGGCCGAGAGCCGCGTGAATGCCGAGGTCGAGCCTCCGCTCCGGGTGCCGCATCAGGAGCCGGTAGAAGTGCTTGCCGTCCGATTCCATCACCTTGAGGATCTGCCACTGTAGCGTCTCGCCGCGCTGCCGACCCAACCGATAGGCGGCCAAGTTGCCGAGGGCCCCGGCGATCGCGTCGGTATCGTTCGGTCCCGGTGTCAGATGGATGGCGACCTCGATCCCCCGCGTCAAAGGATCCTCCGTTCCCGTGCGGCCGGCCCGCAAGGGGTCCCCGACGCGGTGGCCCCTCGGGGGCCGATCGGACCGTTCGGGGAACGGGGAGCCCTTCCGGTGGTCCACCGGCGTCCGCGCCCCCGGCCTCGGGCCGGACCCCGACTCGGGCCGCTCCGGACCGGTGACGTCGTCGGCATCGGGGATTCCCGGCTCCCCGAAACCCCACCGGTATTTGGGCTGCGACCCACCCGGGGGCGGTCGGTGCGGGGTAGGCGAGGGGAGGCCCCGGGGGGCCGCCCGGCCGCGCTGGCGGCGTCGGCGCTCCCGGCCCGACGGGGCGGCGGCGGGAACGGCGCGCGGCGGCGCACCCCTTTTGAATCCGACGGGGTCTAAGGCGGAACGGTGAGCCCGTCGTGCCCCCCGGACCGTCGCGGTGGGTCCTCTTCGTCGTGGTACTGGGGACGCTCATGGCCAGCGTCGACACGACCATCGTCCTCCTCGCCTTTCCCACCATCGCGGGGAGCCTTTCCGCGCCGCTCACGACGGTCCTGTGGACGATCCTGATCTACCTCCTCGTGGTCTCCGTATTGACCACCCAGGCCGGCCGGATCAGCGACCTCCTCGGCCACGGACGAGTGTACAACCTGGGGTTCGTGGTCTTCACCGTCGGGTCGGCGCTGTGCGGATTGGCCCCGACCGCCACGAGCCTAGTGGCGTTCCGGGGGGTCCAGGCGGTCGGCGGCGCCTTCATGGTGGCGACGGGGACGGCGATCCTGGCCGATCACTTCCCTCCGTCGGTCCGGGGCCGCGCCTTCGGCTTCACCACGATGGGATGGAACGTGGGCGCGACCCTCGGGATCGTGCTCGGTGGGGTCCTGACGACCTTCTTCGGCTGGCGGTACATCTTCTTCATCAACGTTCCCATCGGCCTCGTCGCGGTGGGGATCGGGTACCGGGTCCTGGGGGTCGGGCACCGGATCAAAGCCCACCTGGATCCGGTCGGCATGCTGCTGCTCGGGACGCTCCTCGCGCTCCTGGTCTACGGCACGACGGATTTCGCCTCCTCCGGTCCGTCGGCGGAGAACCTGGCCCTCGTGGCGCTGGGGGCCGGGCTGGTGGGGCCGTTCGTCTGGTGGGAACGGAGGACTCCGCAACCGACGCTCGCGCTGGGGCTGTTCCGGTCGCGCCTCCTCTCCCGGTCCCTCCTCGCCTCGTTCCTCCAGAGCCTCGGCTACCTCTCCGTGGTCTTCGTCCTGATCATGTACCTCCAGGGGATCCGCGGCCTCTCGCCGCTCGATGCCGCGCTCCTCCTGATCCCCGGCTACATCCTCTCCTCGGGGCTCGCGCCCCTCGCGGGACGGTGGGCCGACCGGTACGGGGCGGCCCGGTTCGCCACCCTCGGCATCGCGTTCATGCTGGGGGGCGTCCTGCTGTACGCCCAGCTCCGGGCGGACACCTCCTACGTCCTCATCGCACTCATCTCCCTCGTCACCGGCATCGGCGGGGCGCTCTTCTGGCCCTCGAACAACAAGGCGGTGATGCACGACGTTCCGCCCGAGCACTACGGCGCGGTCTCGGGTCTCCTGCGGACGCTCACGAACTCCGGGACGATCGGAAGCTACGTGCTCGTGATCACGGTGGCCTCGCTGGCGGTGCCGCGCGAGGTCGCCTTCGAGGTCTTCACGGGCACCGGGGGGCTCATCGGTTCCGTCTCGGCGGCCTTCCTTGCGGCGGTGCGGTCGGTCTTCTACGTCATGGCGCTCGTCCTCCTCGCGGCCGGGGCGCTCTCGGCGAGCCGCCACCGCGGGTCGGATCGCCCGGTCCCGGCGTCGCCCTCGGGCGCCGCCCCCCCTCGCCGGCCATGACGGCGAGGGCCGGAACCCGCCCCCGCGCTCCAGATCGCCGACGGGGCGGGCCCCGCGTCGTCGGCACGGACCGGAGGCGGGCGGACGTCGCCGCCGCCGGAGCGGCGGTGCCGGTCCCCGGGGTCGCACCCCCCGACCGGACCACGGCGGCCGGCGCCGCCCCCGGGGGATCGACGGGACGGATCACCGAAGATCGCCGCGGCCGTCCCGCGGTTGGACGTCGAGGGCGGGCGGCGGGAGCCGCCGCGTTGCGGGAGGGGTCGCTCCGGACCCCACGGTCGGCGCGTGGGGCCCCTCGCGCCGGCGTTCCCCGTAGACGAACCGCCCCCCCCGCAGCGCCGAGATCACCGCCCCCGAGGCGGTGACGATCCCGGCAAAGACGAAGGCGTCGGAGAGCGCCGCCCCGAAGGCCGGCGCCACCGCCGACGCAAAGAATCGGGGGGCCAGGAGCGCCCCCATCGCGGACGCGCCGAGCGGCTGCCAGCCGGGGGCGGCGGCGACGGCCGGAAGGATCCCGCCCATCGGATTCTCCCCGAGGAACGCCCCGAAAAGCGCTCCGGTCGGGTTCGACGAGATGGCGCCGGCCAGGATCCCCTGGTCCGGCCCCGTGATGGGGATGGCCGCGAGCGCCTGGCCGGCCGATCCGGCGAGGTCCCCCGAGAGGGCCACGATCACGATGGTGAAGAAGATCGCCATCGACACCTGCTGACCGGAGTTCTGGAGCGTGGCGAGCATGCCCGAGGCGGCGCCCCGGTTCTCCGGCGGCACCGAGTTCATCACGGCGGCGGCGTTGGGGGCCGCGAACATCCCCATCCCGCTGCCCTGGAGGAAGAGGAGGACACCCATCTGCCAGTAGGGGAAATCGATGGGCAGGAGCGCGAGGGCGAAGAAGGTCCCCGAGGCCAGGGAGAGCCCCAGGGTGGCCAGGATCCGGGGTCCGTGCCGGTCGGACAGCCAGCCGCTCAGCGGACCCGCCACGAGGAATCCCGCGATCATCGGCATGAGGGCGATCCCGGCCCAGAGCGGGACCGAGGCGAAGGAGTAACCGTGCAACGGCAGCCAGATCCCCTGGAACCAGAGGACCAGGAGGAGCATCATCCCCCCCCGGGCGATGGAACCGAGGAGGGAGGCGATGTTGCCGGTGGCGAACGATCGGACCCGGAACAGCTCGAGCCGGAACATCGGGTCGGCCACCCGGGATTCCAGGAAGAGGAAGCCGACGAGCAGCATCCCGCCGGCGGCAAGCCCGGCGAGGACGAACGGATCCGACCAGCCGGTCCGGGAGCTGCCGTAGGGGAGCAACCCGTACGTCACCGAGACGAGGAGCAGGGTCAGGCCGACCGCGAAGGTCCCGTTGCCGAGGAAATCGATCCTCTGCCCGATCCGCCGGATCGAGATCTCGTGGAGGCGGGCGTAGGCCCACAGGGTTCCCGCCACCCCCACCGGCACGCTCACGAGGAAGATGAGCCTCCAGGTCGGCAGCACAAGGCCGGCGACGTGGAGGTCCGGGATGCCGGCCAGGATCCCGCCCACGACCAGGCCCACGAGGGAGCCTCCGATGAAGGCGATCTGGTTGATCCCCATCGCCTTGCCGCGTTCGGCGGCCGGGAACGCATCGGTCAGGAGGGCGGCGGAGTTGGCGAGGAGGAACGCCGATCCCACCGCCTGGACAAGTCGGAACCCCACGAGCGCCCACGCGCCGGGGCTGCCGGAGAACGGCTCGACGAACAGCAGGATCGAACCGGTCGAGAAGACGGCGAATCCGAGGTTGTACATCCGAGCCCGGCCCCACATGTCCGAGAGCCGCCCGACGGTGACGAGGAGCGTGGCCGTGACGACGCCGTACCCCAGGAGGAGCCAGATGAGGATCGGAAAGTTGGAGGGAGCGAACGGATCGACGCCGAGTCCCTTGAAGATGACCGGCAGGGAGATGAGGACGATCGTACCGTCGAGGGAGGCGAGGAGGGAACCGAGCGTGGTGTTCGACAGCACCGTCCACTTGTACGCGACCATACGGGCTCCTCCTCTCCCCCGCTGCTCACCGGAGCCGCCGGGCCCGGCACGTTTGGAGCGCGGCCGCGACCAGTCCGGAGGCGTGGTCGACCGCCGCGCACCCCTCCGGCCCCAGCTCCCGGGAGATGGCCCGGGCCAACCGGCGCACCCGCTCGGCGGCCCAGCGGTTCGCGCGCGATCCGGAGGGGGTCAGCGAAACCACGACCGCCCGCCGGTCGGTCCGGTCGGTGGAACGGCGGAGAAGGCCCCGCCGCTCGAGGCGGTCGATGAGCTCGGTCGCCGAGGCGGGCGAGATGTCGAGCGCCAGCGCGATCGCCGTCGGACTGGTCGGGCCCCGCCCCGCGAGCCGGAGCGCGCGGGCATCGGAGAGGAGGAGCTCCCGCGGTGCCAGGAGCGCCCGCACCTCCGCGAGCAGGCCGCGATAGTTCGCCTTGTACGGGGCGAGCGGCCCCCCGTCGAGCGGGTCGTCCCGGGGTCGGGGCCGCGACCCGCGGGCGGGGGAGGGGGGGCGACGGGGAGGTCGGGGCATCGGACGGGCAAACCTAGGTGCCATATATTACGGTAATGTAGTAACCCCCGATCTCTGCCGCCGGGGGCGGTTCCGCCGTCGGAGGGACCGAAAGCCGTGAACTTGGTCACCCTGACCGTACGGCATCCGTGTCCGTTCGCGGGCCCCCTTCCGGCCGGGAGCTCCGTGAGGGTCGCGCATCTCTGCCACCGGGGCCGCCAGGCCACGCTCGAACTCGGGGGTCCGGACCCAGCGGAGCTCCGGGCGGCGATCGCCGCGTACGAAGCGGTGGGGGGTTCCGTGGTCTTCCTCGAGGAGGACCATTCGGCGGCGATGCTCCGTTTTCCGGAGTGCGCCTGCTGCCGCTCCGGCCGGGTCATTCCGGTGGCGGAGGCCGACGGCGGACTCCACCTGGGACCGTCGACCTACGCGCCGGAAGGGGAGACCTACCAGTTCCTGGTCTCCGGCAGGGAGTTCTCCGCCGCCACCTTCGACCGCCTGCCCGCGGAGGTCCGGATCGTTCGGGTGGGCACCCACCCGATTTCGACCCTTCCCTTCGACCGGTCCCTGCTCGTGCCGGTGGCGGGGCTCCTCGACGGGCTGACCGTCAAGCAGCGCGCGGCGCTGATGGCGGCGATCGACCAGGGATACTACCGCATTCCCCGGAGCATCACCACGGAGGCCCTCGGGAGAAGGCTCGGGATCTCCCGGCCCGGGTTCCAGTCGCTCCTGCGCAAGGCGGAGAATCGGATCCTCCTCTCCCTCCTGCCCTACCTCACCGTGCCGGCGGCGGAGCGTACCTCCCCGACCGATCCGCAACCGGCGGCATGGAGCGGCGACCGGAGCGCCGGAAGACCAGGGAGCGCTCCCGGAAGCTGGGTGCGGCGCCCGCCCCGTGGACCGGGCGACCGGCCCCATCGGGGGGGCGACCGGTAATCCCGGCGCACGGCCCCCGGCGGCGGCAGCCGGCGCGGGCGATCCGGCGCCGGGGCCCTTGAAGCGGAGGACCTCGCCTCCCTCTCCCCGTCGGCAGTGAGGGTTCCGGAGGTGAGAGACCCTCCGGGGGGCCGCCTCCCTGCCAATCGTTATATGCCCCGGGTTTTCCCCCCCGAACGCGATGGCAGCCGAGGTCGTAGCGTGGGATTGCGTTCACGCCGCGACGTCGCAGGTCGGCTGCATTCCGAATTTCTGAAGCGACCGGTCCCGCGACGGTCCGCCGCGTCCCCCCCCGATCCACCCGAACTCCGCGCGGGCGGCGGTCCGGGCCGGTACGGCTCGCGATCCCGAACAAGGGGCGGCTCGCCGAGCCGGCCGACCGGCTCCTCCGGGCCGTGGGGGGCTTTCCGCCCCCCGACGCCGACGGGCGGCGGCTGAGCGACCACCGCTCCCCCGAACGGTACGAGATCCACTACGCCAGTCCCTGGGACATCCCCGAGTATGTTGCCCGGGGCTCCGTGGACCTCGGGATCACCGGGCGCGACATCGTCCGGGAGGGCGATGCGCGCGTGCGGGAACGGATGGCGCTCCCGTTCGGCTATTGCCGCCTCTCGTTGGCGGCCGCCTCCGGGCACGTCGTGGACCGGCCCGAGGAGATCCCTCCCGGGGCGCGGGTGGCCACCTCCTACCCCCGCCTGGTCCGCCAGTACTTCCGGAGCCTGGGTCGCCAGATCGAGATCGTTCCCACCCGGGGCGCCGTGGAAGTGGCGCCCCGGATCGGGGCGGCGGAGTTCATCGCGGATCTCGTGGAGACCGGCCGCACCCTGCGGGACAACGAGCTCAAGCTGTTGGGGTCCATCCTCGAATCCCAGGCGGTCCTCATCGGCCCGGCCGGGAGTTCGCGTCCGGGGGCCGGGACGGAACGGCTGCGGGAGATCGAGATCGCGCTCCGGAGCGTGGTCGCGGCGGAGGGCCGCCGCTGCCTCGTGGCCCGGATCCCCCGGGACCGGATCTCGGAGATCTCGGGCTGGCTCCATCCCTCGGACGCACCCACCGTCGCCGAGCTCGTGGGCGGCGGGCCGGAGGTCGCCCTCCAGGCCGTGATCCCCGAGGAGGGTCTCGACCGCCTCCTCGGCCGGCTCCGGCGGGCGGGGGCCCGGGCCATCATGGTCCTTCCGCTGCAGCGGGTGATCCCGTGAGGGCGTGGATCCGGGAGGTGGACGGCCGGGACCGGGAGATTCCCGAGATCGCCCGGGAGCTCCGGGCGTTCCGTCCGTCCCGCCGGGAAGCCGCCCGACGGGTCGCGGAGATCTTGGCCGGCGTCGAACGGCGCGGGGACGAGGCGCTGGCCGACTACGCCCGCCGGTTCGAGGGGCGGGCCCCGGACCGTCTCCTCCTCGGGCCGCGCGCCTTCGCCGCCGCCGCCCGTCGGATCCCGGAACCGCTCCGGGCCGCGCTGATCGCGGCCCGCGACCGGATCGCCCGGTTCCATGCCCCGCAGCGTGGCCGATCCTACGAGATCCGGATCGGCGCCTCCGGCTCGCGGGCCGGGCAGGTGCTCCGCCCTCTCCGTCGGGTGGGGGTCTACGTGCCCGGTGGACCCCGCGGCTATCCCTCCACCGTGCTCATGGGGGTCCTGCCGGCCCGGATCGCCGGGGTCCCGGAGATCGTGATCGCCTCCCCGGCCGCGCGGGGGGGCGGTCTTCCCTCCGATGCCGTCCTTGCGGCGGCCCACCTCGCCGGGGCCACCGAGCTTCTGGTGGCCGGCGGCGCGCAGGCGGTGGGCGCGCTCGCGTACGGCACCGCCTCGGTCCGGGCCGTCGATCGGATCGTGGGGCCGGGGAACGCCTACGTCACGGAGGCGAAGCGGCAGGTCGCCGATCGCGTCGGCACCGATGCCCCCGCCGGCCCGAGCGAGGTGGTGGTGCTGGCGGACGCCCGCTTTCCGACCCGGTTCGTGGCCGCCGAGCTCGTGGCGCAAGCCGAGCACGGGGAGGACTCCGCCGCCGGCCTCATCCTCCTCGACGACCGGCCCGCGGCGGAAGTCGCGCAGGCGCTCGGGGCGGCGGTGGCCGGGGCCGATCGGCGGGTCCCGATCCTCCGTTCCCTCCGCCGGCACGGCTGGATGGTCCGGAACCTCTCCCGGGCGCAGGGGATCGAGCTCGCCAACGAGCTGGCCCCCGAGCACCTCGTCCTCGGGGTCCGCCGGCCCCGGGCGCTCCTCCGCCGGGTGCAGAATGCGGGATGCGTCTTCCTCGGGCCGTTCAGCGCCGTCCCGTTCGGGGATTACGGCGCCGGCACCAACCACATCCTCCCGACGGCCGGGGCGGCGGTGGCGTACGGAGCGCTGGGGGTCCGGGACTTCCAGAAGCCGGTGAGCTACCTCGAGATCGCCCGCGGGGATCTTTCGTCCCTCGCCCGCCCGGCGCTCCGGATCGCAACCGCCGAGGGGTTCGGGGCCCATGCCGCCGCCATCGCGATCCGTTCGGTGGCTCCCCCACGGAGCGCCCTATGAGGCCGGGGGAGGCCGACGGGACGAACGCCGTGGACCGGCTGGACCTCAACACCGTGCCCGAGCTCAATCTCGAGGCGCTCCGGCGGGCGTGGGAGGGCAGCTCGCCCCCGGACCTGGCCGCCTATCCGGACCCGGAGGCGACCGAGCTGGTCGAGGCCCTGGCCCGGAAGCTCGGGGTCCCGGCCGAATGGATCGTCGTCGGCCACGGTTCGGACGAGATCCTCGGGCTTGCGGTCCGCACGCTGGTCCCGTACGGGGGCCGGGCGGCCACCCTAAACCCGACCTTTGCGATGTACGCCCGATTCCTCGCCGCCCACGGCGGGGCGACCGTTCCGGTGCCGGAGGCGAAGGAGCTCCCCCGGGCGGCGCTGCGGCGGGCCGATGCCTCCGTCTATCTGCTCGCGAGCCCGAACAATCCGACCGGCACCGCCTATCCGGCCGCGGCCTACCGGGCGCTCGCGGCCTCCTCCCCGCGTCCGGTGGTCCTGGACGAGGCCTACCACCAGTTCGCCGGGCAGGACCTCCTGCCGCTCGCCCGCGCCCAGCCGAATGTCGTCGTCGTCCGCACCTTCTCGAAGGCCTACGGATTGCCCGGGATCCGGGTCGGGTATGCCGTCGGGGCCCCGGAGATCGTCCAGCGGCTGCGGGCGGCCCGGCCGCCGTTCTCCGTCTCCTCCTTCTCGATCCGGGCGGCCCTCTCCGCCCTCGCCGACGACCGCTTCGTGACCCGGACGGTGGCCCGGGCGCGGGCGGGCCGGCGGACGCTGGCCCGGGGCCTCGCCGGTCTCGGCTGGAAGGTGTGGCCCTCGCAGGCGAACTTCCTCCTGATCGGTCCGTCGCCGGAGGCCGTCCGGATCCACCGGGAGCTCGGACGGCGGGGGATCTGGGTGCGCCGGATCGACTATCCCGGCGGCGCCGCCGGCGGCTGCCTCCGCATCACCGTCGGCTCCCCGGAGCAGATCGCCCGCTGCCTCGGGGCGCTCGCGGAGGTGGGCGCATGAAGGGGCCGATCCTCATCGTCGACACCGGGACCGGCAATCTCTTCAGCCTGGCCCGGTCGTTCGAACGGCTGGGACGCCCGCCGAGGATCTCCCGGGACCCGGAGGCGATCGCCGGGGCCGGGATCCTCGTCCTCCCCGGGGTCGCCTCCTTCCCGGCGATCGCGCGGGGGGTGGAGCCGCTCCGGGCCGAGCTCGTGCGGCGGGTGCGCGCGGGAACGCCGCTCCTGGGGATCTGCGCCGGCCTCCAGGTCCTGGCGGGGGCGAGCGAGGAGGGACCGGGGCAGGGTCTGGGGCTCCTCCGCGGCGAGGTGGTCCGTCTCCCCGGACCGCTCCTGCCGCACATGGGCTGGTCGCCGCTCCGGCGGACCCCCGATCCCATGCTGCTCGGGCTCGGCGGGCCGACGGTCGATCCCGAGATGTACTACGCCCATTCCTACGCCCTGCCCGCCGGAACGGCGGGGACGGTGGCGACCTCCTTCCATGGGATCGAGTTCGCCGCGGTCGTCCGCGCCGGATCCGTGGTCGGGGTGCAGTTCCACCCGGAGCGGAGCGGACGGGCGGGGGCCGCCTTCCTGGCCGCCTTCCTCGAGTGGGCGGAGGGGGTAGCCGGATGATCGTGATCCCTTCCCTCGACCTCTGGGATGGCCGGGTGGGGTTCCTGCGGGGCGGTCCGCCGGAACAGCTCACGACCGTGGCCGAGGATGCGGTCGCCACCGCCCGGGCGTGGGCGGACCGGGGCGCGCGGCGGCTCCAGGTGGTGGACCTCAACGCGGCCCTGGGCCGGGGGGACAACCGGGAGCTCCTCCTCCGCATCCTCCGCAGCGTGGAGGTGCCGGTCCAGGTGGGCGGTGGTCTCCGGGATACGGATCGGATCGGCGAGCTCCTCGCGGCCGGGGCTTCCCGGGCCATCGTCTCCACGCGCGCCCTCCGGGATCCCCCGTGGCTCGTCGCGATGGCCCGGCGCCACCCCGGACGGATCCTCCTCGGGATCGACCACCGGGACCGGCGGGCGCTCCTCGCGGGCCGGACCGAGTCCCTGGCCGTGCCGCTCGGGGAGATCGTGAGGACCGCGAACGACCTGCCCCTGGGAGGGGTCCTCTTCACGAATACCGTCGCCGAGGGCCGGATGGAGGGCGTCGGCGATCCGCTGGGAGAGATGGTGGCCCGCTGCCGGCACGAGCGGATCGCGGCGGGGGGGGTCGCCGGGCCGGAGGATCTCCGGACCCTCGCCGCGGCCGGGTTCGACGCGGCGGTGGTCGGCCTCGCCCTCTACCGCGAGGGACCGGGCCCGGATCGGCTCCGGGAGGCGGTCCGATGACCGGCCCGGCGGCACGGCTCCGGCGCACGACGCGGGAGACCCGGGTCGAGGTCTCGGTCCGGCTCCACGCCCGGGGACGGCTCGACTGGGAGCACCCGGACGGCTTCCTGGTCCACCTGCTGGGGGCCTTCGCCCGGTACTCGGGCACCGATATCCGGCTCCGCACCCGCGGCGACGATCCCCACCACGTGGCCGAGGACAGCGCCCTCGCGCTGGGCCGGGCGCTGCGCCGGGCGATTCCCGAGCGCGGGATCGCCCGGTTCGGCGAGGCGACGGTGCCGATGGACGAGGTGCTCGTCCAGGTCGTCCTCGACCTGGTCGATCGGCCGTACTACCGCGCCGACCTCCCGGCCGACAACCTCGGGGAACACCTCCTCCGGTCGCTGGTCCTCGAAGCCCCGTTCTCCCTCCACCAGAGGACGATCCGGCCGGGCGAGGCGCACCACCTCCTCGAGGCCACCTTCAAGGCGTTCGGCCTCGCCTTCGACCGGGCGACCGCGCCGGCGGCCCGGGAACTCTCCACGAAGGGCCAGGTCGCCTGGGAGGAGCTCCGGTGATGGTCGCGCTCCGGATCATCCCCTGCCTCGACCTCCGGGACGGACGGGTCGTCAAGGGGGTCCGGTTCGAGGATCTCCGGGACGCGGGCGATCCCGTCGCGGCCGCCGTCCGGTACGAGGCCGAGGGGGCCGATGAGCTCGTGCTCCTGGACATCGAGGCCTCCGTTCGGGGACGGGGGCCGGACCTCGGCGTGGTCCGGGACGTGGCCGGAGCGCTCTCCGTCCCGCTGACGGTGGGCGGCGGCGTGCGGAGCCTCCAGGAGGTCGGCGACCTCCTCGGCCACGGCGCCGACAAGGTGGCGATGAACACGGCCGCGTTCCGCCGCCCCGGGCTCCTCACCGAGACGGCGGCCCAGTACGGGACGCAGTGCGCCGTCCTCGCCATCGACGCCGCGCGGACGGCCGACGGGTGGGAGGTGGCGCTCCGCGGCGGGCGCGAGCGGACCGGAACCTCGGTGGTGGCCTGGGCCGCGGCGGGGCAGACGGCCGGCGCCGGCGAGTTCCTGGTGACGAGCATCGACGCCGACGGAACGCAGGCGGGGTACGACCGGGCCCTCTACCGGGCGCTGCGGGGGGTGCTCGAGCGGCCCCTGATCGCGTCGGGAGGGTTCGGGGCGTTCGAGGACATGGGACGGCTCTTCGGGGAGGGACTGGCCGACGCGGCGTTGCTCGCCTCCCGGCTCCACGACGGCGCCGTCTCGATTCCCTCGATCAAGTCCTACCTGCGGGCGCACCGCCTCCCGGTGCGCTCGGAGGAGGCCGGATGACGGAGGAGCCGGCCGATGGCGGATCCGACCGGGCCGCCCCGGGCGGGGCCGGGGGGACGGGACCGCGCCTCGTTCCGGTCGTGGTCCAGCATGCAGAGACCGGCCAGGTCCTCATGCTCGCGTACGCCTCGGACGAGAGCCTGGAGCGGACCCGGGAGACCGGGGAGATGCACTTCTGGTCGCGGTCGCGGCGGGCGCTCTGGCACAAGGGGGAGAGTTCCGGGAACGTGCAGCGGGTCGTCGACCTCCAATGGGACTGCGACCGGGACGCGCTGCTCGCCCGGGTGCTTCCGCTCGGGCCGGCCTGCCACACCGGGGCCGGAAGCTGCTTTCCCGGCCCCGAACCCCCGTATGCGATCCTCGAGGAGCTCCGAGCGGTGGTCGCGGACCGGGCCCGGCGGGCCCCCGACGGATCCTATGTGGCCGGACTGCTCCGGGATCCGGCGCGGCTGCGCCGGAAGGTGGGGGAGGAGGCGATCGAGCTCATCCTGGCAGCCGAGGGTTCGGACCGGGCTCCCATCGCGTGGGAAGCCGCCGACCTCCTCTTCCACACGCTGGTCCTCCTGGAGGCCCGCGGGGTCTCCTTCGACGAGGTCCTTCGGGAACTCCGTCGGCGGCGGCCCGCCACCGGGGATCCGGCCGCCCCCGGAGGAGGCTCCGCCCCGCCGGATCCGGCCGGCGGATCGACGGCGCCGGGCGCCTAGAATCCGAACTCCGGCCGGCGACCCCGCCGGGGAGACCGGGACCGGGACGACGGGAAGCGGCCGGGGGCCTCCTCACCGGGGAGGCCGATCGGTCCGGCCCCGCCGGCGCGGGCCGCCCGGAGCGGGGTGGGCCCGGGTCCGCCCCGACGGGGGAAGGCGCTCGCGCCCGAGCAGGCGGAGCATCTCTTCGTGGAGGAGCCCGTTCGTCCCCACGGCGTCCGGGCCCCGGATCGAGGCCCGCCCGGTCCAATCGGAAAACCGTCCGCCGGCCTCCGCGAGGATGGGAAGGAGCGGCGCCGCGTCCCAGATCTGGACCGCGGAATCGATCATCGCATCGGCCCGTCCGGTGGCGACGAGCGCGTACCCGTAGCCGTCGCCCCACCCCCGCTGCCACCGCGAGCGGTGGGCGAGGCGTCGAAACGGCACCCCCCGGGCCTCCAACCCCCGGACCGAGGTGGTGAGGACGGTCGCCTCGGAGAGCCGCTCCGTTCGCGACACGTGAGCGGCCCGGCCGTTCCAGCGGCATCCGAGGCCCCGGGCCGCCGCGACCGTCTCGCCGAGGGCGGGCATGTGGATGACGCCCACGGTGGGCTCCCCGTCCACCTCCGCCGCCACGAGCACGGAGTACAGCGGCACCCCGTGGACGAACGACTTCGTCCCGTCGATCGGGTCCACGATCCAGTGGACCGGGGAGCGTCCCGGCCGCACCCCTCCTTCCTCGCCGGTGACGCCGTCGTGGGGACGCTCCCGCCGGAGGACGGCCCGGATCGCCGCCTCCGACGCCCGGTCCGCCCGGGTCACCGGGGAGCCGTCGGACTTCGTCTCCGCCGGGAGCCGCCCCCCGAAATATTCGAGAGTCCGACGACCGCCGGCCCGGGCGGCCTTCCGGGCGATCTCGAGCAGTTCCCGCGGCCCCGGCACCGACGATGCGAGCGGCCGCGGCGGGAGGGGCTCCATCGGTGCCGCCATCTCCGCCCTCCGAGTACTTGGAGCTTGCCGGCCCAAGCCGCCGTTCCTCCGCCCGACCCCGAACCCCGGCCACGGGGGGTCCCTTCGGACGGCGGACCTTGGGTTCGGCGTGCCGGCCCGGCCGACGTCCGTCAAGGGGAGGGGGGACGATGGCGACGCCCGGGGGAGGCGCTCCGGATCGTTCCGTTCCGTGGTGCTCCGACGGTCCGGGGGCCCGCGGGGGGGGGCGATGGGGGGCCCGACGACCGCCACGGGCGATCGGGGGACGAGGCGCCCGCGGAGGGGATCCTCGCGCCTTCCCGTACCGGTACGGTCGGCGAGGGCCCGAGGAGGGGGCGATCGCCCGGAGCGAGAAGGCATCCGACCGACCGCTCCGCGCGCCGCGGGCTCCGCGGGCGACCGGTGGCGGAGCGCGGAGCCGTCGGAAGAGGCGGCGAGCCGACGCCCGCGGGGCCGCCGGAATCCCTCGGGGGCCGGGAGCGGCCGCACCGACCGGGGCGATCGCCCGGCCCGCCGGTCCCGCACCGGTCAGGGCGAACGATTTTCCGAACCGGACCCGATGGCCTCCCGGGGCGGAAGCGGTGTCGGTCCGGGCGCGCGCGAACGGCTCCGCCGCCCTGGGCTCCGCCCGCCCCGACCCGATCTCCCCGGTGGCGGACGAATCCGGGGGATACCTCGACCTCCGGTACGAGCGGTCCGAATCGGTGGTCCGGATCACGCTCCAACGACTGGAGGCGCACAACGCCTACAGCACCGCCACCCTCCGGGAACTCACCCGGGCGATGGGGAACGCCTCTCGCGACGATCGGATCGGGGTGATCGTCCTCACGGGCGCGGGCTCCCGGGCGTTCTGCACCGGTGGGGATGTGAAGGAGTACGCGAGCCGCTTCCTCGAGCGTCCCCACGACTACTGGAAGTACATGGCCGTCTTCCGCGAGGCGGTCGAGTCCATCCTGCGCTGCGGCAAGCCGGTGATCGCCCGCCTCAACGGGATCGCCGTCGGCGGGGGCAACGAGCTCCACCTCGCCTGCGACCTCTCCATCGCCGCCGCGCACATCTACCTCGGGCAGGTCGGCGTGGGGGTCGGTTCGGTCGCCGCGGGCGGGGCGACCCAGTGGCTGCCGCTCGCCGTCGGGGACCGGAGGGCGCGCTCGATGCTGATGACGAACGAACGGGTCCCGGCCGCCCGGGCCGCGGAGTGGGGGCTCGTCAACTCCGTGGTCCCCTCGGTGGTGTGCAACGGAGAGTGGGTGGCGGCGCCGACGGCCGAGGAGATCGGCTGGGCGCAGAAGGAGGAGCGGGGGTACCGGATCGACCTGGGGCGGCTCGACGAGGCGGTCGATGCCCTCGCCCAGAGACTGCTCGGGATGTATCCGGAGTGCCTCCGGTACACGAAGGCGCAGGCCAACTTCTGGAAGGAGTTCGCCTGGAACCAGACGGTCGGGCATGCCCAGGAATGGCTCGCCCTCCACTTCGCCACCGCCGAACCGTTCGATGGGATGCACGCCTTCGTCGACAAGCGACCGGCCCGGGTCGCCGAGTTGCGACGCGCTCTCGCGCGGGGCGGGGAGGCCGACTTCCTCCACGGCGCCCCGCTCCGGTCCTGCGGCCGGTGCGGGGAGACCGGACTCCCCGAACTGTTCCGCTACTGCGGCCGGTGCGGCGCCCCGTTGTCCGACGGAGCCGGAGCGGGACCGGCCCCGCCACCGTAGTCCCGGCGAGGGGGGGATCGATGGGCGCATCCACCGAGGAGCCCTCCTTCCTGGTCTCCGCGCGGGACCGGCAACGCGAGATGATCGAGGCCTACTACGCCGATCTCGCCACGGCCGGGGGAGCGAAGCGGCCGGTCGCCTACATGCTGGTGGGCGGCAACCTCACGGAGATCGTCCGTTCGTTCGGCTACGAGGTGGTCTTCCCCGAGATCGTCGCCCTGAACTGCGCCATCAAGCATGTCTCGCTCCCCAACATCCTCCAGGCCGAGGCGCAGGGGTACGGCCTCGACGTGTGCGGATACGTCAAGAACGATCTCGGGCTCCAGCAGCTCGGCGGCCAGACGCCGTTCGGCCGGATCCCGCCGCCCGACCTCCTCGTCTGCAGCTTCTCCGGCTGCTACGTCTACGTGAAGTGGTGGGAGGCGCTGGCCGAGAAGTTCGGCTGCCCGCTCTTCCTCTTGGACGTCCCGTACCTCCGGGACGAGCGGCCCCCCACCGAGGACCTCGGGTACATCGTCGCCCAGCTGAACGAATTCATCGCCTTCCTGGAGAAGGCCTCCGATCGGCGGTTCGACCCGGCGTCGTTGCGGCGCACCCTGGCCCACTCCCGGGCCGCCGAGGAGGGGTGGGTCCGGTACCTGGCCTCCGGCGCGCGCCGTCCCTCGCCCATCGAAGCCTACTTCGAGGCCGTGTTCCACATGTTCCCCATCAATGTCCTGCGCGGGACCGAGGAGGCCGCCCGGTTCTACGCGACGTTGAACGCCGAGGTCGACGAGCGGGTCCGGTCCGGCGCCTACCCCGTGCCGGAGGAGAAGGTCCGCCTCGTCGTCGAGGGGGTGCCGCCGTACCCGAACTACCGGACCTTCTGGGACTTCTTCCGGAAGTGGGGCGCGGTGTCGGTGGCCGCCACCTATCCGAAGGTGGGCGGCCTCTTCGACCGCGGGTTCCTCCACGACCCGGCCCGCCCGCTCGAGAGCATCGCCGAATACGCCCTCGGGGCGTACGTGAACCAGTCGTGGCCGCTGCGACGCAAGCTCATCGAGGAGTACGTCCGGGAGTTCGCCGCCGATGCCGTGCTCATCCACGGCATCAAGTCCTGCCGGTCGTTCACCGCCGGCCAGGGCGACCTGCGGGACCGGCTGATCCACGACCTCGGGATCCCCACGCTCTACATCGAGTCGGATCACGAGGATCCACGGTACTTCGCCCCCGCCCAGATCAAGAACCGGATGGATGCGTTCTTCGAGTCGCTCGATCGGCGCCGGGGGGGCGCGGCGGAACCCCTGCGGGGGGCACCGTGACGCTCGTGGCGGGCGTGGACATCGGGTCCACGACGGCGAAATGCGTGCTCCTCGAGGGAGACCGGATCGTCGGCAAGTCGCTGGCCCCCGTCGGCGTCGAACTGGTGAAGGACGCCGAGCGGGCGCTGGCGCAGGCGCTGGCCGAGGCCGGCCGGGAACGCCACGAGGTGGCGGTGGTCACCGGGACCGGCTACGGCCGGTTCAAGGTCGCCTTCGGCCGGTTCACCGTGACCGAGATCGGATGCCACGCCAAGGGAGCCCACTTCCTCTTCCCCGGCACGCGGGTCGTCCTCGACATCGGCGGCCAGGACACGAAGGCAATCAAGGTGGACCCCCGCGGGGAGGTGGTGGATTTCGCGATGAACGACAAGTGCGCCGCCGGGACCGGCCGGTTCCTCGATGTGTGCGCGGGCGCCCTCGGTTTCGATGTGAGCGAGATCGGGGCCCTCGCCGAGGGGGCCCGGCACCCCGTGAAGGTGACGAACACCTGCACGGTCTTCGCGGAGTCCGAGGTGGCCTCCTACGTGGCCCGGGGCAAGGAGCCGCCGGATATCCTCGCCGGCCTGTACGGCGGCATCGTCGGCCGCTCGCTCTCGCTCCTGCAACGGGTCGGCGTGGAGCCCGAGGTCACCTTCACGGGGGGCGTCTCCCGGAACGGGGGGATGGTCCGGACCCTGGAGCGGCGTCTCGCGCTCCCGGTCAACGTGAGCCCGCTCTCGCAGTACGTGGGGGCGATCGGGGCGGCGCTCCACGGCCGCGAGCGGACGGAGGGGATCTCCGCATGATCTCGGGTGGCCTCGACCTTGGTTCCGGCTCCACCAAAGGGGTCCTCCTCGAGGAGGGCCGCCGCATCCTCGCCACCGCCCTCCTGCCGACCCGGGGCAACCCCGTCGCGGCCGGCCGGAAGATCCTCGAAACGATGGTCGAGGAGGCCAACCTGCTGCCGGGGGAGGTCGACTACCTCTGCACGACCGGCGGGGCCCGCTACGCCTACCCCGACCGCCACCTGCAGGTGAGCGATATCACCGCCTCGGCCCGCGGCGCCGCCTTCCTCCACCCCGGGACCCGGCATGTGGTCGACATCGGCAGCCAGTCCTCCCGGGCGATGTCCATCTCGGAGTCCGGCCGGGTCGTCCGGTTCAAGATGAACGAGAAGTGCGCCGCCGGGGCGGGCCGGTTCGTGGACCGGTGCGCGAAGTACCTCCAGGTCCCGCTCGAGGAGATGGCGCCGAAGGCGCTCGCCGCGGCCCACCCGAAGATGATCTCCAGCGTCTGCGCCGTCCTGGCCGAGACGGAGATCATCAACAGCGTGGCCGAGGAGGTCCCGCTCCCCGACATCCTGATGGGGGTCTTCCTGTCGCTGGCGCAGCGGGCGTACATCCTGATGCGTCATGCGGGAATCCAACCGGAGGTCGCGCTCGTCGGCGGCCTGGTCCACAGCGAGGCCATGGTCGAGGCGCTCTCCCGGACGGCGGGGGTGCCGGTCGTCGCCGACCCCCGCGCCCACCACGCCGCCGCGCTCGGGGCGGCGATCCTGGGCCACGCGCGGCTCGAGAAGCTCGGCGGTCGGCCCCCCGCGGTCCTCGCGGTCGAGGGGTGAGGCATGGCCGTCCGCGCCTCCTCCGAAGGGGCCGCCGCCGCCGCCGATCCCGAGGGCGCCCCGCCCCTCGAGGTGAGCGACTCCTTCGAAGAGTTCGCCCGGGCCCCATCCCTCGAAGCCGTCGACCGGCTCGCCCGGGCCGTCCTAGCCGACGCGACCTGGCCCACCGTGCGGGCCTGGAACCGGTCCGGCCGGTCGGCCGTCGGATGCTTCCCCGTCTACACCCCGCAGGAACTGATCCATGCGATGGGGATGCTGCCCGTGGCGCTCCACGGGGGCGGGGAGACCATCGAGATCAGCCACGCGGACGCGGCGCTGGGATCCTTCCTCTGCTCCATCAGCAAGTCCACCCTCGAAATGGGTCTGACCGGCCGCCTCGCCCCGTTCCGGGCGTTCGTCTTCCCGTACATCTGCGACGTCAGCCGC
This sequence comes from Thermoplasmata archaeon, assembly GCA_021828665.1. Classification (GTDB taxonomy): domain Archaea; phylum Thermoplasmatota; class Thermoplasmata; order Lutacidiplasmatales; family UBA184; genus JAKIVR01. The sequence goes on along the minus strand of JAJZDH010000003.1, from coordinate 13,502 downwards.
AATCTGGAGGGGATCTTTCCCCGGGCGGTGCCCGGCGCCGCCACCCACATGCTCCACCTCCCCCAGAATTTCCGGTCGGCGGCGACCGTGCCGTTCCTGGTCGCCGAGTACCGCCGCCTCCTCCGCGTCCTGGAATCGGCCGGCGGCTCCCCGTACCGGCCCGACCGGTTGGCCGATTCCATCGAGCTGTTCAACCGGCAGCGGGCGGAGATCGCCCGTTGGACCGAGATCAAGCGGCGGGACCCGTCCCGGATCTCCCTCACGGAGTCGTACCTGGTCCGGCGGCTGGGAGGGCTCCTCCCGCGCGAGGTGCACCTCGAGCTCCTGCGCCGGATGCGCGCCGCGGTCGAGGACCGGGTGCCCCGTCCCAAGGACTCCGTCCGGGTGCTGCTCGTGGGTTCGTTCTGCGAGCAGCCGACCCTCGATCTCCTCGATCTCCTCGAGCAGGTGGGCTGCTACGTCGTCGACGACGAGCTCCTGCAGCTTTACCGGTGGCACCCGGCGGTCGACCCGACCGGCGATCCGCTCGAGAACCTCGCCCGCGCCTACGTCGAGAGCCCCCTGGACATCGGTGTCCGGGCCACCCCCACGACGAAGGGGGAGGCCATCCTCGGAAGGGTCGCGGCGGCCGGGGCGCAGGCGGTCCTCTTCCTGACCGCGAAATTCTGCGAGCCGGCGCTCGAGGACATCGTCCTGTACCGGGCCGCCCTGGACCGGGAGAAGATCCCGTCCCTTCACCTCGAGTTCGAGGAACGGTCCTCGGCGCTCGACCAGTCCCGTCTCCAGCTCGAGACCTTCGTCGAGTCGATCCTGTTCGCCTGAGCCCGGAGGAGCGGTGCGGGAGGCGGGCCCGATGGGCGGGGGGGAACGGGGCGGTTCCCGGGACCCCGACGCCCGAGGGGGCCGTCCGGATCCCGGGTCCGATAGGCGGCGACGTCACGGCCCCGCCGGGACCTCCGGCAGGGCGGAGGCGTCCCGTCCGTCCGCGGCCCACTTCCGGGGGCCCGCCGGTCGACGAGCTCCGGACCTCCCGGACCGGGGGGCTCTTCGGACGACCCACCCTCTCCGGTGCCTCCGGCCCGGAGCGTCGATTCCCTTCGGGGAACGGGCGACCGGTCCCCTCCGCGGAGCCGTCCCGGGCCGATCCGCGGCGGAGGGCGTTCCCGGCAGGTGGCCGCCCGGGATCGCGGGGGGCCGCCGGGAGATCCTCCCACCAGGGTTCCCGGCCGGGCGCCGGTCCCCGTGCGGTCCGGGTCCGGCCGCCGGCGCGCGGCGTCGGGAGGGAGCGCCGGGACGCCCGCCGGCTGGGGCGCCGCCGACCCCCGCCGGGGGCCCCCGACGGGCGCCGGGCCCCCTCCCCCACGGACGGAACGGCCGTCCCTTCCCCGGACCGGCACCGGTCGGCTCCGTCGGGGGAGGTTGAACCGATCGTGCGGGCGGCGGTGCTCCGGGATCCGGCCCGGGGTCTCCAGGTGGAGGAGGTCGGGCGGCCCGAACCCGGTCCCGGCGAGGTGCGGGTGACCGTCCTCGCCTGCGGATTCTGCCACACCGATCTCCACTACCTGGACCACGGGGTGGCCACCGCGAAACCGCCGCCGATCATCCTCGGCCACGAGATCTCGGGCCGGATCGATGCGCTGGGACCCGGCGTCGAGGGGGTCGCCCCCGGCGACCGGGTGCTGGTACCGGCGGTGCTCCCCTGCGGCCGATGCGACTTTTGCCGGACGGGGCGGGAGAACATCTGCCCCGGGATGAAGATGGTCGGCAACCACGTGGACGGGGGATTCGCGGAGATGGTGGTGGTGCCGGCGAAAGACCTGGTCGCCCTGCCCGGGGAGATCGACCCGGTGCTCGCCGCCGTCATCTCCGACGCGCTCACCACCCCCTACCACGCCGTGGTCCACCGGGCGCAGGTCCGGGCCGGCGAACGGGTCGCCGTCCTCGGATGCGGCGGCGTCGGCATCAACGTGGTCCAGTTCGCGTACCGGGCCGGCGCGGAGGTGGTGGCCATCGACTTGAGCGATGCGAAACTCGAGGTCGCGGGGCGTCTCGGGGCCGCCGCGACGGTGAATCCCTCCCGGACCGGGGACCCGGCCCGGGAACTCCGGCGGATCTGGCACGACGGGGCCGACGTGGTCGTCGAGGCGGTGGGCCATCCGAAAACGATCGAGATGGCCTTCTCCCTGCTGCGCCGCGGCGGGCGCCTTTGCCTCCTCGGCTACTCCTCCGCGCCGGCGGTCCTGCCCGCCCCCCGGGTCATGTTCCACGAATACACCGTCGTGGGCTCGCTCGGATGCCGCCCCGCCGACTACCGGCGGGTCGTGGAGCTCGTGCGCTCGGGACGGATCGAGCTCGGGCCGGTCGTGACCGGGCGCGTGCCCCTCGAGGAGATCGGTCGCGCGGCCGAGCGGCTCCGGCAGGGCCTCGGCTTCCGGACGGTCGTCGTTCCGTAGCCGTCCCCGGGGGGCGGACCGATCGGCGGCCACGGGGCCGGCCGCCGAACGGCGGCGGTCCCGCCCGGGCGGCCGGTCCCGGGGCCGAGGTCACGCGACCCGGCGGCGCCGGAGCCCGACCACGATCCCGACGGCGAGCGCCGCCACCCCGGCGACCCCCAGGAGCGCCCACTCCCACGACGGGGTGCCCGGGGCGCCGCCATGGGTCGGGGAGGCCGGGACGGGGGTCGTCACGGCGAGGAGGACCGACGCGACCGCCTCGATCCCGTCGGCGTCGGTGACGGTCACCCCGATGGTGAAATTCCCCGTCGCGGCGGGCCGGCACGCGAGCGCCGGGGAGACGGACGGGCCGCATCCTCCGGGAAGACCGGTGTACCGGTAGCTCAGGTTCCCCGTTCCTCCCGAGGCGGCGACGGTGAGCTCGGTGGTGTTTCCGAGGGGGATCCGGTCCGGGTTCGCCGCGAACGATTGGATCGACGGCGGCGGGTTCACCACCAGGGGCGAAAGGGTCGCGACGGCCACGAAGCCGTCGGCGTCGGTGACGCGGACCGTCGGCGAGAAGGTCCCCGCGCCGTTCGGAGAACAGGCGAGGCGCGGCCCGTCCTCCGAGACGCACCCGGTCGGAAGGTCGGTGTAGACCCATCCCAACGGTCCCGTCCCCCCGGTCCACGCGACGGAGAGGTTCGTGACCGCCCCCTCGGTCACCGTCAGGCGGGAGGCGGCGAACGACGAAATCTGGGGAAGCGGGGCGACGGCGAGCGTGAGGTTCGCCTCGGAAGCCGCGCCCGAGGCGTCGACCACCCGGGCCGTCACCGTGGAATTCCCGGCCCGGTCGGGGGTGCAGACGAGCACCGCGGTGTCCGCGGGGGCGCACCCCGACGGCAACGCCGGATACTCGAAGGTGAGCGGAGGGACCCCGCCGGGCGGGTTCGCCGTCACGACCGAGAGGAGCGTGGAAACGCCCAAGGTGAACGCCGACGGGCTCGCCGAGAAGAGCTGGATCTGGGGAAGCGGCGTGACGGTGAGTCCGAACGGGCCGAGGCCGAGGGAGGCCCCTTCCGTATCGGTGACCGTGAGCCGGACGGCGTAGGTACCCGGGACCGTCGGCGTGCAGGAGACTCCACCGGAACGGAGGGGGCCGGTCGGACACCCGCCGGGGACCCCGGACCACGCGTACGCGAACGGCCCCGCCCCCGTCGCGACCGCCCCGAGGAGGATCGGCCGGCCCACGTCGACCACGGCCGGGGCCACCGAGACGTTGCGCACCACGAACGGGGCGCCGATCGCATAGATCGTGCCCCCTCCCGAAACGGAAAGGGTGGCGCTGGGACCGCCCGGGGTCACCCCGACCCCGCCCGCCGTGGTCCAGAAGGCGAACGTGTCCGCCGCGGCGGTCGTCACCGCCAGCGAATACGTTCCCGGCAGGATCCACCGGGTGTCGCCGGAGGTCACGGCGGTGCCCTGGATCCGGGCGAACATGGCTCCCACGGGCTCGGAGACGAAGGTCACGGCGACCGGCACCGGCGGGATGGCCTGGAAGTCCACCGTCAGCACCCCGCCGCCTCCCGAGATCTGGAGGACGCCCGACCCGACGGAGAGCGGACCGGAGGCTCCGACCCCGACCTCGGAATACCCCGGCGACGGGGCGAACGCGAGGGCGTAGGAGCCGTTGGCGGTCGTGTTCTGGCTGCCGTTGCCGTAGGTGCGGAAGTTGAACTCGATCGACCCGCCGGCCGGAGGATCGGCCCGGAAGGAGACGGTGACGAGCGGCGCGGCCACGAGATCGGCGGTGAGACGGACCGTCCGATTCACGACGAAGTTCGAGACGGCCGCCCCGGGGCTCTCGACCCACCCCGCACCCGACTGGTTCACGGTCCATCCCAGGAACCGGTAGCCCGTGGCGACCCGCACGCCCACCGAGGTCGTCCCGACGGGGAGTTCGAGGGTGGTGTTGTTCCCATCGAACGAGCCCGGGATCACCGAGACGGTCCCCCCGGCGGCCGGGGCCACCTCCAGGAGGACCGCGACCGGCAGCTCCCCGAAATAGGCGTAGAGGTACGAACTGCCGTTCTCCAGCGTGAGGTTGCTCGACGGCCCGTTGTCCGGGATCGCGGCGCTCCCTCCGGCGTACCACCCCTGGAAGGACCAGCCGGGTCCGGGATCGGCCACCACGGGGTAGCTGCCCACGCGGAGCGTCTCGGAGAAGCTGCTCCCCGAGGAGCCGGAGAGGTTCACGGTCCCGTTTCCGGAGACGGCGACCGTGATCGAATCGAACGTCGACGACGCGGCGTACCAGGCGGTGACGGTCACCCGCGCCGCGGCGCCGTCCACCAGCAGCCAGCTCGTCGGCAGCCCGCTCGCGGCGATGACCGCTCCCGAGCCGTTCACCGCCCAGTGCGTGAAGTTGTACCCGGGCGGCGCATCGGCGAGGAGCCCGTAGATCTGCGGGACGAGCGCCACGGAACTCCCGTTCGCCGCCGTGGCGAGGGCGGCCCCGGCGGTGATCCGGAGGTAGCTCGGCAGCACCGCGACCGAGCCCGCCGCCCCCCAGTCGTCGAAGGTCACCGCGACGGTCGCGGGCGGCGAGGATTGGAACGAGGCGGAGAGGTTGCCGCTCCCGTTCACCCAGAGGGTGGTCCACGCCGCGGTGGGGGAGCCGACGGCGAGCGCCCCGGTCACCGCCCACCGGTCGAACCCCACGGCGCCGGAAGCGAGAGCGTCCAGGGAGTACGCTCCCGGGGCGAGGCCGGAGATGACGGCGGCCGAACCGTAATCGTGCGACAGGAAGTAGACGGAACCTCCCGACGGCCCGCCGATCGAAAGGTTCACGGAAGCGGAGGCGGCCCCGCAGGTGGGGATGGTGAAGTTGGTGGGCGGATAGTACCCGAACCCGAGATCGTTCGATTCGGCGGAGGTGGCGAACTCCAGGTATTTTCCAAAGTCCTCCGAGACCCCCGGATAGTCGGTGGCCCCGAACTGGAAGGAGTGGGTCGCGCAGGAGTAGCTGTACCACGGATAGCTGCAGTAGGCGCTGCCGAGATTTCCGGGGCAGCCCGGCGCGCCGGCATCGAGGTCGATCCCACCGAGGTCCTGCGAGAAGGAGACCTGGGCGGCCGGTGCCGTGCGGGTCCCCGTGCCGAAGGTGGGGACCTCGATCCTCCACGGTTGGGCGGTGTCGTTCGACCAGCTTCCCGGATCGTAGCTCGGGCACGGCACGTCGGGATTCGCCGCCGTCGCGGGAGGGGGACCGGGCGCGCAGTAGTTGAAGGTGGTATTCGTCGGGTAGGCGGGGTTGCGCCCGTGGCCGGTCTCGAAGGCGAAGACGCTGGGGTACTCGCCGCCCGGCGTCCACTGGAGCCCGTTCTCGTAGCTGTTGGTGGAATACGCCGGATCGAGCGGGAGGTTCGAGTAGGGGTCGACCAGGGTGAGGTTCGAGGTGGTGTGCTGGGTCCGGTCGATCAGGGAGATGTTCTCCCCCCACGGGTCGTTCTCCCAGCCCGACATCGCCACCGTGAGCTGGTCGCCGCCGGTCATGTTGAAGTACCCGTCGGTCGGGAGGCCGTGGAGGTAGAGGGGCGAGTAGTAGCACGGATCCTCGTAGCCGGTGGCCGCCTCGATCTGCCAGGCGACGGCGGCGCCGATCCATTCGCCGGAGACGGCGGGAACGCTCCACGAGGAGTCGGGGTACAGCTGCAATTCCAGGAAGCACTGGTCCAGCCAGGCGAGCGGGTCGCTCAGGGTCATCCCGAACCACACCGCGACGTACAGGTTCGACTGGTTCTGGGAGGGGCCTACGTCCACGGGCAGGGTGACGTTCCAGGTGATGTTCCCCGCGCTCCCGGGAACGGGGGAGTAGAACTGAATGCCGGGCTCGTCGTGGCCGACGCAACCGTCGTAGTACGTCGCATTTCCCGTGGCCGGATAGAGACCCGCGCAGTGGCCGCTCCAGAACACCGAGCTGTTCTCCGATGCGCTCGCAGCCGGGCCCCCGGCCGGAGCGGACGGCACCGGGCCGACCGCGAACGGGGCCCCGGGCGGCACCGCCGAGTCGCCCCAGGACTGGGGGTGCGGGCCGGGGAGATGGAAGGAACCCATGCGGATCGAGGAGAAGCGGGCCGGTGGGACCCCCGTGGTTCCGGTCGTCGCGGAGGCCGAAACCGACCGTCCCGGGGCGAGGGGTCCGGGCGGGTCGATCGGGGTACGGCCGGTGGGACCCGGGACCGCGGGCGTTGTGGCGTCGCGGTGGCCGACGGCCACCGGGCGGTCGGCCGGCGACCCGGAGCTCGCCGTCGCCGCCCCGGGACCGGAACCGGCGGCCACGCCGAGACCCGAAACGAGCATCCCCACGACCACGGCGATGGTCCACGGCACCGCGGCGCGCCTCCGCGGGCGATCGGGCCGGGTCCTCGAGCGGCCGGGAGCGCCCCGGGCGGTTCGGGAAGCCCCCATGGAGGGGAGGGGACCCGGGGGCGCTCATGAACCCTTCTCCCCGCACGGGAGGGGCCCCCGCGGCGGTCCGGCGGCGTCGGGAGGGGGTGCCGGCAGCGGGGAGGGCGACGGGAACTCCGTTCGGAGCGGGAACGGAGCGGCGCCTCGCGACCCCCTCGCGGCGGCACCCGCCGCGGAGCTCCCCGCCGATAATCCCATTAAGCCGGGGCCGGTCGGCCGCGGGATGCCGATCGGCGTGCGGGCCCGGGGCGGCGTGCTCTGCGTGACGCTGGAACGGCCGGAGCGCCTGAACGCCATCGACCCCGAGATGCACGCGGACCTTGTCCGCGCCTGGATCCGGCTCCGGGACGACGACCGTCTCCGGGTAGGGCTCCTCGATGGGGCCGGCTCCAAGGCGTTCTCGGCCGGGATCGACTTGAAGCGGCTCGACGATTTCTATGCGGAAGGTCGTCCGGGAGAACGGCGCTCCCGCTGGCAGCGGGAACCGGGCCTCGGCGGGCTCACCCGCAACTTCGACCCGGGAAAGCCGGTCGTGGCCGCCATCAACGGCCTCTGCCTCGGGCTCGGCCTCGAACTCGCGCTCGCCTGCGATCTCCGATGGGCCAGCCCGAACGCGACGTTCGGGCTGCCGGAGGTGCGATGGGGCATCATCCCCGGCCAAGGCGGGACCCAACGGCTCCCCCGGGCCCTCCCGCCGAACGTGGCGCTCGAGATGATGCTCACCGGCGCACCGATCTCCGCGGCCCGCGCCTACGAGCTCGGACTCATCAACCGGATCGTTCCCCTCGAACGGCTGCGCGCGGAGGCCGGCGCGGTCGCCGCACGGATCGCCGAGCTCCCGCCGCGCGCCGTACGGACCGCCCGCGAATCGGTCCGCCGGGGCCTCGACCTGAGCCTGGCCGACGGGCTCGCCCTCGAGCTCGACCTCGCGGATCCGCTCCGGGGCAGCCCCGAGAACGCGAAGGCGGTCGCCGCCTTCGGTCGGAAGGGAACCCCCCGTCTCGGGTGAGCGCTCCGGGCGCGGACCGGCTCCCGGGATGCGGGATCGGCCTCAGGGGTCCGCGATGGAATGGGCGAGCATCTTGTTCTCGGCCCTGCGGAGCAGTTCGGCCGTGGTCGACCGGCTCACCCCGAGGATCCGGGCCACCTCCTTCAGATTGCTCCGTCGGGGGAAGGCGTAGAACCCGAGCCGGTAGGCGGTCTCCAGCGCCGCCGCCTGCCGGGGCGTGAGGGTCCTCGGGGGTACGAACCGGCGCACCCGGAGGACGGGGAGCGGCGACCGGCCCGGGCCGGAGCGGGGGCTTACGGCCGCCCGGAGGGCGACGGCATTCCGCGGCACCACGAGGGTCCACCGCTCCCGAGGGTCGGCCGACGGAGGTGGAGCGACAAACCGGCAGCTCCCGCAGATGGCCCCGATCTCGAAGACCCGGCGGCAGAGATCGGGCAGTTGGGTGACCACGCGGAGGAAGCGGCGCGCCGGCGAGGGCGAGGCCACCGTGAGGGCCCGCAGCTCCGGGCGGTGGCGGAGGAACCGTTCCGCTTCGCCGAGCGCCCCGGGGTCACCGCGGAGCTCGACCACCTGGAGGAGGTCGGCGCCGCCCACGCCGGTCGGCCGACAGATATCGATCCGGACGCCGAGCGGCCACCGTTCCGTCACCTCCCGGATCCAATGGGAAGCGGGGCCCGGGTCCACGTCGATCTCCACGAGAGGGATCTCGGGAAGGACGGCGGGCCCCTCCGGGCCGCCGGGCGTGGTCGCACGGGAGCGGCGGACCCTCCCGCGACCGGCTCCGGTTTTCCTCACCGATGCACCCTGCCGCCCCACGGGGCCCCCCGCGCCGGCGAGCCGCCCCGGCGGTATAACGACGAGGAGCGGGGCGCCTCCGGAGGGGGTGTTTCCGGATCGGGGGGGGCGCCTCCGGCCGCCGCCTCGCTCCGCCGCTCCCCCAATCCCTAAGTAGGGGCGGACCGGTCGGGCTCCCGATGGACGGTCGGGTCATCACCCTTCTCCTCACGGTGGCGCTCCCCGCGGTGCTGATGGCCGTCACCACCGTCTATTTCTCCCTCAACCCGATTGCCATCCTGGTACTGATCTCGGTCATGATCGTGGGGCTTCTCTACCTCCTGAGCTACCGGGAGTCGTTCCAACCCACGGCCGAGAGCAGCGAATAGGTCGGGTTCCGGGCCGCCGACCCGGCCGCGGCCCCGCCGAGGGGCCGGGTGCGGGAGCGTCGTCGGGTCCCCATCGAGAGGAGGTTCCCGGCGGGGGCGGGGGGAGGGAGGTCGGCCACCGGGGCGCACCTTCGTTCGCGGGAGGGGGGTCGGAGGAGCCTCACCCCGCGGCCGGCGCGGGCTCCCCACCCCTACTGGTAGATGGACCGGGAATCGTCGAGGGACGGTCGGCCCGTGGGTTCCCCCGCATGGGATTTCATGGCCGCCCGGAGCGCCCGTTCGATCGCCTCGGCCTGAGAGAGGAGCGGGCGGGTGTCGATCTTCACCTCCGGCAGGATCCGGTCGATCGCCTCGATCAGCGCCGCCGCCGCCCGGTGATCGGGAACCCCGTCGCCGGCCCGGGCATTGGCGAGCAGGGTGGCGGTCCGGATCCCCCGGGCCTGGCCCCGGAGCAGCAGCATGCCGGAGACTCCGCCGATCACGCCGTCCGCCGGGCGCCGGGCCCGGGCCCGCTCGAACATCGACGTGAACTCCGGATCCTCCTGCGCGCTGATCGCCCAGAGGGAGCCCTCCGGGGAAGTTTCGGGCGACCGCTCGACCGCCGCCTCCGGAGCGGCCCCTTCCTCGCCGGCGGAGGGTGGGGAGACCACGCCGTCGACGGCCAGCACGAACCGGGCCCGCCGACGCGCCACGCCGTCCAGGATGGCCTCGGCGATGGACCGGGCGGAGGAGGGGATGGGAGGGAACTCGCTCACGACGAGCGTGATCGCCCCCTTGCCGTAGACCCGGATCGGGGGCTGGGCCTGACCGGCCTGGACGATGGCGAGCGGCAAGGCGTCGTCGGAATCCAGCCGGCCGATCCGGGGCAGGCCCAGGACCTGGACCATGTAATGGGCCGCCACCGTGGCCGCGAGGCCGGCGCTCGGGAAACAGCTCAGCACCACACCGCCGGGGGCGACCGCGGCCACCCCGGCATCGTCGACCCACTCGAACCGGCTCGTCATCGGCGGGCCCACGCCCCACGAGTACCTAAAGGCCCCGGCCGGTCCGGTCCCGGGCCGTCGGTGGCCCGACGCCCCATCCCGGAGCGGGCGGCCAAAGCCCCAAGTACTCTCATCCGCTCCGTGCCGACGTGGGGCTTCCGCTCCGGGACCTGGTCCACCCGAGGGAGCTCCCGTGGGATCAGCTCGCCGGTCGGACGCTCGCCGTGGATGGCTACAATGCCCTCTACCAGTTCCTCGCCACCATCCGGCAGCGCGACGGGCAGCTGTTCACGGACCCCGAAGGTCGGGTGACGACCCACCTCATCGGACTCCTGTACCGCACCACGTCGCTCCTCGCCGAAGGGGTCCGGCTCTACTGGGTCTTCGACGGGGCGCCTCCCGACCGCAAGAGCGGCACCCTCAGCGGTCGGTTCCGGGCCAAGGAGCGGGCCGAGGCCGAATGGAAGGAGGCGCTCGACGCGGGGGACCTCGAGCGGGCGCGCCGGAAGGCGGCGGCCACCTCCCGGCTGACCCGGGAGATGGTCCAGGAGGGCGAACGGCTCCTCGACGCCCTCGGGGTGCCGTACCTCGAGGCCCCCTCGGAGGGGGAGGCCCAGGCGGCCGCGCTGGCGGCGGCCGGAACGGTCTGGGCGAGCGCCTCGGAGGACTACGACAGCCTCCTCTTCGGCACCCCCCGCCTGGTGCGGGGCCTCGCGGCGCGGGGCCGGGGTCCGGGGACAGCCGCCGCCCAGGTCATCGACCGGGCGGACCTCCTGGTCGATCTCGGGATCGACGGGGAGGAACTCATCCTAATGGGGATCCTCATCGGGACCGATTACAACGACGGAGCCGCCGGATTCGGGCCGAAACGGGCGCTCCGACTGGTCCGCGAGCACCTGGGCTGGGAGGCCACCGTCCGCCGGGCGGGGCTCGATCGAGCGGAGGCCGAGGCGGTCGCCGAGCTCTTCCGCCACCCCCAGATCGTGCCGGCGGAGCCTCCCGTGTTCGGGCCGACCGATCCGGAACGGGTCCGGGAGCTCCTGGTGGAGCGGCACGGCTTCTCGAGGGAACGGGTGGACCTCGCTCTCGCCCGGGCCGATCGGGGCCGGAGCCGCCGATCGCACCCGCCCGCGCCGCTCCCCGCCGCCGGCCATCAATCCCGGCTGGACCGGTTCGAGGAGACCGCCCCATGACGACCTGGTTCGAATGCGTCCCGAACTTCTCGGAGGGCCGCGATGCCGCCCGGATCGAACGGATCGTGGCGCCGGCCCGGAACCGGCCGGGGGTCGTCGTCCTCGATGTCGAGGCGAACGCCGACCACCACCGTTCCGTGGTGAGCCTCGCCGGGACGGGGCCGGAGCTCCTCGAGGCGGTGTTCGGCATGATCGCGGTCGCGGTCCGGGAGGTCGACCTCACGCGGCACCGGGGGGCGCACCCGCGGATGGGCGCGGCCGACGTGGTCCCGTTCGTGCCGCTGGGGGAGGCGACCCGGGAGGAGGCAGTGGCGCTCGCCCGGAGGCTGGCCGCCCGGGTCTGGAGCGAGCTCCAGGTGCCGGTGTACCTCTACGCCGACGCCGCCGAACGCCCGGATCACCGCGACCTGGGCGTCCTCCGGGCCGGAGGGTTCGAGGCGATCCGCGAGGCGGTGGCGCTCGATCCCGCGCGCCGTCCGGACGTCGGCGGGGCGGCCGTCCATCCGACCGCGGGCATCGTCGCCATCGGTGCCCGGCCGGTCCTCATCGCGTACAACGCGAACCTGACCACCTCCGACGGCCAGGTGGCCCGCCGGATCGCCCACGCCGTCCGGGCCCGCGACGGCGGCCTCGCCGAGGTGAAGGCGCTCGGGCTCGAGATCGCCGGACGGGGCCGGGCCCAGGTCTCCCTGAACCTCACCGACTACCGCCGCACGCCGATCCACCGGGTCCTCGAGATGGTCCGCGCGGAGGCCCGCCGGTACGGGGCGGAGGTGGCGGAGACCGAGATCGTGGGGCTGGTGCCGGAGGAGGCGCTCCTCGACGCCGCCGAGCACTACCTGCAGCTCAACGGGTTCGACCGGAAGAACCTCCTCGAACGGCAGTTGGCCCGGGCGGGGGCGGTGGCGGCGTCGCCGCCGGTGGCGGGACCCGCCACCGATCTCGCGGGGCTCACCGTGACGGAGTTCGCGCACCGCCTGTCGGATCGGACCCCCACGCCGGGCGGGGGGAGCGCCGCGGCGCTCGCCGCCGCGCTGGGGGCCTCCCTCGGGGCGATGGCGCTCGCCTACTCGGAGTCCGCCTCCCAGGACCCGGGGGCCGAGCTCCCGGTCCGGGCCGAGCTCCGGGCCGCCCGGGACCGCTGCCTCGACCGGATCGGGGCCGATGCCCGGAGCTTCGAAGCGGTCGGGGCCGCCCGGCGGGCGCTCCGGGCCTCCCCGGAGGACCCGGCGGCGCGGGCCGCCTGGGGGGCCGCGCTCCGGGCCGCCGCCGAGGTGCCGCTCGCCGTCGCCGTGGAGGCGACGGCGGTCGGCCGGCTCCTCGAGGAGCACCGGGCCCGGGTCAAGCCGGCCCTCGAGAGCGACCGGACGACGGCGCTCGCGCTCCTCCGGGCCGCCCACCAGGGGGCGCTCGCCAACGTGGCCACCAATGTCGCGGAGCTGGCGCGGGCCGGGTTCCCCGCCGAGGAGCTCCGGGCGGCGTGGGCGAGGGCCGCCCAGGCGGCTCCCCCGTGAACGGCCGCCGACCCCGCGTCCTCGTGAATTGCGCCGTTTCCCTCGACGGTCGGCTGGCCTACGCGGGCGGGGCGCGGGCCCGCCTCTCCGGCCCGGAGGACCTGATCCGGGTCATGCGGATCCGCGCCGCCTCGGACGGCGTGGTGGTGGGCGTCGGCACGGTGCTGGCCGATGACCCGTCGCTCCGGGTCCACTGGGAGCTTCTCGGGGAGACCGGGGGCCGGGCGCCCTACCGGATCGTGCTCGATTCCCGCGGCCGGACGCCCGAGGGGGCCCGCGTGCTCGACGGCTCGGCGCCCACCCTCCTCGCCACCGCCGCCGACTGCCCGCGCCGGTTCCCGGAGGGGATCGAGCGGTACCGGGGCGGGACGGGGCGGGTGGACCTCGAGGGGCTCCTCGGGGATCTCGCCGACCGCGGGTTCCGCCAGATCCTGGTGGAGGGCGGCGCGGAGGTCCTGAGCTCCTTCTTCCGGGCCGGTCTCGTGGACCGGGCCACGGTGTACATCGCCCCCTGGCTCATCGGCGGCCATACGGCGCCCCCGCTCCTCGGCGGGCCGGAATGCCCGGACGCGGCGGCCACGATCCCCGCGGGCCCGGTGACGGCGGAGCCGCTCGGAGCCGGGCTCCTGCTCACCTTCTCCCCACCGGGCCGCGCCGGGGCACCGTTATAGTCCGGTCCGTCTCCCGGGGAGCTGGACGGAAGACGACCGTGAAGCTTGTGCATTTCCTCCTGGCCGA
>JAJZDH010000101.1 GCA_021828665.1 Thermoplasmata archaeon | reverse complement strand
CCGGCATTGCGGACTACCTCAACCTGACCGTCGCGATCAATACGACCACGGGGGCCCCCCAGTACGTCCCCGCGAACTTCACGATCCCGGCCGGCCTCGTGGTCGTCACCATCCACGACACCGACAGCCCGATGAACTGGTCGTCGTGCCTGTGCGCGGTCACCGGGACCGTCGGCGGGGTGGAGTGGTGGAACGGCACACCGTGGCACACGGTCCCTTCCTCCAACGTGGCGCACACCTTCTCCATTCCGGCCCTTCACCTCAATGTCCCGAGCCCGGGCGGGGGCAGCACGGTCTTCTTCCAGGCCGTCTTCCCGGCGGGTACCTACACGTGGTACTGCATGGCGCCGTGCGGTTCGGACCAGTACACGGGGTTCCCGATGGGCACTCCGGGATACATGGAAGGCACCGTCACCGTGGGGTAAGGTTGGGAACCATGAGCGAAAATGGAAGTAGTGGGAGGAGGGAGGACGGCGGCCGCGCGGCCGGTCCCGTCGGGCCGCGGCCGAACCCCGCCGACCGGGGCCGCCGGGAGGTGGTCCCGTGATGCTGACGGTGCCGATCGCCGCGACCGAGATCGCCGGGGTCGGGCTCCTCGCCGCCCTCGCGTTCGTGCTGCTGGGATACGGCGGGGAAACCTGGGTTCGCCGGTGGCGGTTGGGGCCGGAGGCCGACGGCCCGACCTCCCCGGCAGCCTCGACCCCGGCGCCCGGCCACGCCTTCGGGAACGTCGCGCTCCCCGTCGCCGCCTCCCGGCGCCTCCCCTCCCCCGTGCTGGAGATGCTCCGGATCGGGCTCGGGTTCGTCTGGCTCGCGAACCTCCTCTTCATCGTCCTGCCCTCCTCGGGATACTGGTCGTCGTTCGCGACCGTGGCCCGGTCGTACGGGCCGAGCACCTTGGGCGGCGCCGGTCTCGCCAATTTCGTCGCCGCGCACGCGTCGTTCTTCTCCGTCCTCCTCGCGCTCGTGACCGCCTATCTCGCGGTGGCGTTGATCCTCGGGGTGACGACCCGGTTCGCGCTCGCGCTCGGCGCCGTGACCTCGTCGCTCCTCTTGCTCACCCAGTTCGGATCCACCTTCGTCTTCCCGGGCGGGACCGATGTCGGTCCGCAACCGCTCTACCTCCTCCTCTACGCGGCGCTCGGGTACGGCGGCGCCGGCCGGATCTGGGCGGTGGATGCGTGGCTCTGGGCCCGGGGCTGGGGCCGGCGCGTGCCGCTCGCGCCGTGGTTTGCGGCCCCCGCCCCGCCCGGCGTCACGGCGTAGAGGATCCCGGCCCGGAGGGCGTGGCCTCGCGGGGAATTCCCCGCGGCTAGGCGACCCCGCCTCCGAGGGGCCGGCCCCTTCCTGCGCCGGACCGGCCGCCCTCCGCGCCCGGGGTGGGGTGCCGTACCCGGGAAGCGACGGGAAGCGACGGGAAGCGGACCGATCCACGCTACCGGATCCGGGGTCCGGAGCCCCGCTCTCTCCCCGAGGCCGGGGGCGGTTCGCCCACTCCCCGGAGCGCTCCCGCGCCAAGGGGGGCGGCGACGGGAACCTTCCCGAACTGTATTGTAGTTCCCGGACATGCCTGCTTCCATGCCCAAGAAAACGACCAAGGCCAAGGCGAAGAAGAAGAGGTAGCGGCCCGGCGGGCCGCTCGAGCCTTGCGCCCGGGGGAATTGCATGCGCGAACCGCTCGCCCTGTTCAGGGAACAGGGGATGTTCCCGGATTCCTCCTTGATTTACTTCCGGGGGGCCGTCCGGCCGCCGGAGCCGGACCGGCCCCGATCCCCGACGATCGTCCGGGTGGCCGTCGAACGCCGACGGTGCGGCCCCGGAGCCCGGGCGCCCCCGCCCGCCGCCCCGGGCCGCTCCACTTAAGCGCCCGGTGGACTGCTGGCCCCCGGCGGGGGTGGGTCTCTATGGTCGCCGTTCCGCCGGTCGGGATCCGCCGACGGGCCGCGATGGCGCCGGCGGCGGGGAGCCCCCACCGCGACGAGATCCTCCTCGGGGATGCCGCGGCCACCCTCGCGATCCTGCCCGCCGCGAGCGTCCACCTTGCGATGACCTCCCCCCCGTACAATGTCGGGATCCCGTACCGGGGGTACGCGGACGACCTCCATCCCGACGCGTATCTCGAATGGCTCGCCCGGGTCTGGAAGGCGCTGTACCGGGTCCTCGTGCCGGGCGGACGGTTCGCCCTCAACGTCGCCCCGACCTCCATCAAGGAGTTCCATCCGATCCACCACGACCTCGCGCGGGGTCTGAGGAAGATGGGGTACATCATGCGCACCGAGATCATCTGGTACAAGCAGACGATGGGGCGGCGGACCGCCTGGGGCAGCTGGCGCAGCCCCTCGAATCCCCACATTATCCCGTCGTGGGAGTACGTCCTGGTCTTCTCGAAGGGCCAGTGGAACCTCCCGGGACCGAAGGAGGCGATCGACATCACCTCCGAGGAGTTCCAGAGGTTCTCCGACGGCTTCTGGGAACTCAAACCGGAACGGAAGCGCCGGGGCCACCCGGCCCCGTTCCCGGAACAGCTGGTGGAGCGGATCGTCAAGTACTACAGCTACCGGGGCAACGTGGTGCTCGACATGTTCGGCGGTTCCGGCACGGTCGCGGCCGTCGCCCGGGCCACCGGCCGCCATTACCTGTACATCGACCGTTCGCCCGAGTACTGCGAGGCGGCGCTCTCCCGCGTGGCGGCGGCCGAGCCTCCGCCCGGCTGGGAGGTACCTCCGCCCCGCGCGGTGGTGCCGGGGGCCGGGGCCCCGGCGCCCCGACCGGAGAGGACGGCGGCCGCCGCCGGTCCCGGACCGCTGCCGTGGTGAGCGGGAGCGGCGGGGCCCCGCCGGCGGGTGCCGTTCCGGAGCCCGCGGCGGCCCCCGCGGGGAGGAGCCGGAGCTCTAGGATGCGTCCCGGTCCCCCGGCGGTTCAGGCCATCCGGCCCCTCGGGGCCGGGCCGGAGCGGCCGGGTTCCCCGGGGCTCCCGTCCGGAGCGCCGTAGGACTCGAGCGAGGGGCCGGGCCGGGCCGGGCCGGCGCCAGCCGACGGCCCATCTCGGTGCTGGAGAATTCGAGGAGGGGCTCCAGGTTCGCGGTGTCGGCCCGGTTGTACTCCACGAGGAGGTCGAGCGATTCCCGCCGGCCCGACCGCCATTCGTGCCAGAGCCGCACGGCATCCAACCCCCGGATCCCCTCCACTCCCGTGCGGTCGCCGAGCCCGAGCTCCTGCTCGATCCGCTTGAGGCCGCCCGCGTACCCCAGCCGGCGGAGGACGAACCTCAGGTCGATGTGGGCCGCCGGCGGGGTCCATTCCGGGAACGCCACCCTCAGGAACGGCACGTCGAAGAACACCCCGTTGAAGGTGACCAGGACCCGGAACCGGCCGAGGTAGGCCGGGAGCTCCTCGAGGTTGTCGCCGGCCACGAAGGAGCGGGTGCGGCCGCCGGCGTGGACGGCGACGACGGTGACCATCCCCTGGTAGGGGGAGAGCGAGGTGGTCTCGATGTCGAGGTAGGCGGTCTCGGCCCGGAACTCGGGGTACAGGCGCCAGTGCTCGGCGGTCGGGAGCCGTCGGGCGAACCAGTCGGCCGCCCGGTCGCCGAGGGCCGCCTCGGCCCGGTCGAGCTCGGAATCCCAGCGCGTCTTGCGGGCGGCCGAAACCCCCGGGAGCTCCGGTCGGCGGCGGAACTCGTTCCAGTCCCGGATGCCGAGCCGCCAGATCTGAGTCTCGGTCCAGGGGCCGACGCCGCTCAGGTGGAGAAAGGTGCTGCGCAGCATCGACCCATCTCCCGTCCGGGGAAGCCCCCTAACGGTCCCGCTCCCCGGCGGGCGGGGCCGGCCGGGGATCGGCCGCCTCGATGGGCAGGGGGCCGATCTCGGCGAGAAGCGGCCGGAGCGCCTCCCAGAACCGGCGCACGCGCTCCGGCGGAAGGCGGGCGACCGTGAGCGGCTCCCGGTATTCCGCCACGAGGTGGCCCGGATCGTTCGCCCGCCAGGCGATCCGGATGAGTCCCGGCGCGAACTCCGTCACGTGGGCGAAGACCCGCATCGTCGGATCGGTCGCCACCGGCTCCGGCTCGAGGAGGTCGAGGGGAGGCCGGGGCGGCGGCGGCGAACCTCCCAGCAGCACCAGGGGAGGGGCCGTCTCGGGCAGCCGGAACCGGACCCACGCCGCCACCGCCCAGTGCGCCCATTCGTTCCGGTCCGGCATCGGTGCCGCATCGGCCCCGCGCTTAAATCCGCCCGGGGACCGTCCGTCCCCAACCCTCCCGGGCGTGGTCGACCGGAGCCCGGCGGCTCCGCTCCGTCGCCTCTGTCAACGGCGCCGGTATATTGGCCAGTTTCGGCGCCACTGACACCTCCGTGGCCCACGCCTCCCCCCCCGGATCGGCCGTCGTCGATCCATCTCCCGGAGGGCCCGGCGGACGACCGGCGCCCTCCCGAGCTCCGGGGGCGGTGGGGGGGTAAGCGGCGGTACGGCCAGGCGTCGGGCGTTCCCGCTCCCGACGGGACCGGCGCTCCCCTCCCGGCGCCGCCCGCGGCGGCCGGGAAGGAGCCGCCCCGTTCAGGGAGGGACGGCGACGGCCCGGCACGCCTCGGGGAAGGCCCGGGCGAACCGTTCGATCTCCGCCGCCGGGTTCGAGAAGGAGGCCCGGATGAACTCTCCCCCGTGTCGGGGGGAGAGGTAGTTGCCGGCCCGCAGGAAGACCCCGTGCCGGAGCAGGAGCTCCTGCTGCAGCCGCTCCGGGGAGATGCCGGCTCCGGAGAGATCGAGGACCGTCATGTTCGCCTGGGAGGGGACGACCGGCAGCCGGACGCCGGGGACCGACTCCGCGACCTTTCGGACCCGCTCGAAGTTCGCCCGGGTCGCCGCCCGGACGGCGGGGAACCACTCGGACTTGGAGGCGAGCAGCGCCACGGCGGCCCTCTGGGCGAGAAGGTTCACGCCGAGATCGTTCGTGTTGAACCGGGCGATGGCCCGGACCAGGGGCTCCGGGCCGAGGAGCCCGCCGAGCCGGAGGCCGGCGAGGCCGCAGTTCTTCGAGACCGACCAGACGGTGACGGTCTCCTCCGGCGCGAACTCGTGGGCGAGCGTCGGGCGCTCGGAGAAGTCCCGGTACGTCACGTCGTTCAGGAGGAGGAGGTGGTGGTCGTGGGCGATCTCGGCCAGCGCCCGGACCTCCTCCCGCGGGTAGCCGCTCCCGAGCGGGTTCAGCGGATCGATGAGCAGGATCATCCGGGTCTTCGGGGAGATGGCGGCCCGGACCGCCTCCGGGTCGAGCCGGTAGGTGCCCCGGTAGATGTCGAGCGGCACCGGCCGCGCCCCGGAGAGCTCGATGAACCGGTGGATGATGAGGTAGGACGGATCGGAGGCGATGACCTCGTCGCCCGGACCGAGGAGCGCGCGGGTCAGCATGTACAGCGCCTCGGTGCCGCCGGCGGTGAGCAGGTAGCCCGAATCGGGCATCCCGAAATCGTTCCGGACGAGTTCCCGGAGCTCGGGCATCCCCGGGGCGTAGGGGTACCCCTCGTACGCGCGCTCGTCGAGCGCCTCCTCCACCGCGGCCCGGACGATCCCGGGGGGAACCAGGTGGTTCGTGTTCTGGCTCATCCAGACCACCTCGCGGCGATGCTCGTGGGCGTACCGGAACGCGTCGAACGGGGCCGCGGCCGGGGTCGTCCGTTCCGACGACGCGGAGGCGGGGCTCCGGAGCTCCCCGCCGGGGCTCATCGGGCGGCCTCCCCACCGGAGCGGCCGGTGCGGAAAGGTCCCCGCCCGCGGAGCGGGGGCGTCCCCGGTCCCGCCGCGCCGGCCCCCGGGCCCGACCGACCGCTCCGGGCCGGGAAGACCCCCCGCGGCCGGATCCGGTTCTCCCCCGCCGCCGCCGTCGCCGACCAACGCCCCCGCTCCGGACGCCTC
>JAJZDH010000100.1 GCA_021828665.1 Thermoplasmata archaeon | reverse complement strand
TCGGCCGGCCCGCCCATCCCGCTCGCCTCGGCCGCGATCGGGGCCGTGGCCGTTGACCCGGCCGCCAATGTGGTGCTGGTGGCGTCCTCCCCTGCCGCTCGAGTCGGAGAAATTCAAGAGTTCAATGCGACGTCCGGGTTAACAATCGGGTCTCCCGCTACAGTGGGAGGCAGCCCAGATGCAATCGTGGTGGACCCGATCACAAACTATGCGTATGTGGCTAATAGAGGAAATAATACAATCTCTATTTACAGCATCTCGAATCAAAATTTTGCCCATAGGCCATTGCCGGTAGGTTATGTTCCTACTTCGTTGAACCTTATTACCAAAGACTCAGAATTGTGGGTAGTCAATTCGGCAAGTGGCAACATCACTGTTTACAACACGACTTCATTTGATGTGATGGCAAATGTTGCAACGTCACCATTCCCTGTGGCCTCCGTGTACGATGGCGCAGATGGCACGGTTTATGTCACTACAGATGGCGTAACGAGCGGAACTGGGAGCGACTATGGTCGCATATTAGATTTGATTAATGTTTCGACATTCTCGTTGATTGCCTCGATTCCTTACTCTGCTAGTTGGGCATTGAGTGGTATACTGTACGAACCATCCTCTCAAGATCTATTCATTCTCTCCGATAATCAGTGTGGTTGCGGAAGCGCGCCCGACACCTACAATGGGACCGTTTCCGTGATCGATGGTTCCAGCATCCTGACCAGCGAAGGCCCGAAATTCAACATCCCTGTCGGAGAACGGCCCTACTCGTTCACCCTGGTGCCCAACCCGAGCGGGGCCAGCGAAGTCTGGGTGAACAACTACCTTACGGGAACACTTTCGGTGATTGCGCTTCCTCCCACCCTCAAGCTGTTCCGGGTGACCCCCTCCGTCACCGAGGTTGGAGTCCCCGTCACCTTGGAGACGATCTACGGGGGCGGTGGGAGCCCGGTCATCGCCTACATCGGGTTGCCGGCCGGTTGCGTGAGCGCCTCCACACCGTTCCTGCAATGTATTCCCTCGATCGCCGGGACCTACCATATCTTGAGCACGCTCACCGACCCGGTCACGGGAACGTTTCTGAGTGCCGCCAGCACCCTGACTGTCGAGCCGCGCGTGCAGGTTTCCGTGGCAGTCCCCACGCGTCCCATCGACGTCGGCGATTCGGTCACCTTTACCGCGACTCCGACCGGCGGAGTCGGGCCGTACACCATCGACTGGATGTTTGGTGATGGCCAGCTGGCCAACGGCACGAGCGTGACGCACAGCTACTCCTCGCCGGGGAGCTTCGCCGTCACCGCCCAGGTCACCGACGGCCTTTTCGGGACGGCGACGACCGCGCTGTCGGTCGTCGTCTCGCCGGGCCCGTCCGTCGGGATCTTCTCCCCGGAGGCCGCCACCGATGTCGGATTCCCGGTCCTCCTGACCGCGGAGCTCTCCGGGGGTTCCTCGCCGGTGACGTACGACTGGTCCTTGGGCGACGGCGCGAATGCGTCCGGGCCGGCCGTGAACACTTCGTACGCCGCGCCGAGTGCGTACACCGTGACCCTTTCGGCGGAGGACGCCGCCGGCCACATCGTGTACGCCACCAAGGTGATCCGGATCTCCTCGTTGCCGGTGGTGACCGCCTCGGCCGCCGTCGCCTCGGTGGCGGTGGGGGCACCGGTGGAGTTCTCGTCCAACGGCACCGGCGGGACCGGCGCCCTTCAGTACGCGTGGGAGTTCGGCGACGGGAGCGGGACGGCCGGGTCGGCGCCCGCGCATGCCTACGCCCGCGCCGGAACGTACACGGCGGTGGTCTGGGCCAACGATACGGTCGGCGGCTCGGCGCGTCACTCCGTTACGGTCACGGTCACCGCGTCCACGAACGGGACCCCGCCGAACACCACTCCCCACCCCTCGGGTTCCTCCTCCTCGGGATATGCGGGGTACTGGGTCATCGTCGCCGCCCTGCTCGGTCTCGTGGTGGGGGGCCTCGTCGCGGCGTTGGCCGTGCGACGGCGACCGCCACCCCCCCTCAAGCCCGTGGCGCCCCTCCCGCCTCCACCTGCGGCCTGGATGGAAACTCCCGGCCACGCGGCCCCTCCGGCGCCGGGTTCCGGCGCCGATTCCGGCTCGGGGAAGAGGAGTTAGCGCCGCCCTCCCGGTCGGCCCGATCGATCGGGTGGCGGGGAGGAGGCCGGCTACCGGGACGTGGCCTCCGCCCGCCCGGCGGCCGACGTTGCCGGAGCGGCCGGAGGCGGAGGCATAGGCGGACGGGTGGCGCGGGACCGCCGCCGGGGAGCCTTGGCGGCGGGACCGGAAGGTGCCGGGGCCTCCGCGGGGACGGGAGACGCCGGCTTCTTCTTCTTCGACGGGCCTTTCGCGGTCCGGGCGGCTTTCGCGGAGGCGGCCTTCTTGGCTTCCCTCTTTTCGGCCGCGGCCACCCGGCTGGGGCAGGCGGGGTTGATGCAGAGGGTCCACGGGGGCCGGCCGGATTCGATGGCCGTGACGACCGGGGCGCCGCACACCGGGCAGGGAGGTTGGTCCTTGTCGAGCCGGCCGCGCTGGGGCAACGGATAGGTCACCCGGCAGTTCGGGTACCCCATGCAGCCGACGAACCGCTTGCCGAGGAAGGAGTACCGGATCTGCAGCGGCGAGCCGCATTGGGGGCAGACGCCGATCCGGAAGGCGCGGTGGTGCTCCGCGCATTCCGGATTGATGCAGTAGAGGTCGGGCCGCTGTCCCCGGAAGGTGATCTTGAGCCGGGGGGTCTTGCAGGTCCCGCAGAGGAACTCCGGGGCCGGCTCGACGAATCCCGCATTGGGGAGGGCGAAGCTCACCGGACAGGTGGCCGGATTGTTCACGCACTGGACCCAGCGGGATCCGCGGGGGCTCCGCTGGAGGCGGAGCGCCCCGCCGCACCGGGGGCAAGGGCCGACGAAATGCTGCCGGTCGAGAGCCCCCTGGAGGGTCTCCCGGACTCCGGCGGCGTTCCGGGCGAGGAGCTCGTGGGCCTCCCGGAGCATCTCCCGGGATTCCGCGACGACGTCGGCCCGGCTCTTCTTGGATTCGGCCACGAGTTCCATGTCCTCCTCGAGCTGGTGGGTCATCCCCGGCTGGGTGATCACCGGCGCGTGGGCCCGGAGCGCCTCGGTGACGGCAATCCCGGTGCCGGTCGGCTCGAGCTGCCGGGCGGTGATGTAGTGGCGATCCAGCAGTTTCTGGACCACGTCGTGGCGGGTGGACTTCGTGCCCAGACCGAGGCGTTCCATCTCCTGGATCAGGCTGCCCTGGGTGAACCGGCGCGGCGGGCGGGTCATCTCCTCCCGGAGCTCGATGTCGCGGATCGGGAGCTTCTGGCCCGAGGCCAGTACGGGGAGGTCGGATTCCTCGGGCTTCGCGTAGGGGTAGACCCGGTACCAACCGAGGTCGGTGACCCGGTGGCCCTTGGCCCGGAAGCTCTCGCCGGCCACCTCCACCTCGGCCGCCCGGCTGCGGCCGACGGAGTCCGGGCTCACGGTCGCGAAGAACCGCCGGACGACGAGCTCGTAGATCTTCGCGTGCTCCGGCTTCAGGCGTTTCGGGTCGGTCACCCCGGTCGGATAGATCGGCGGGTGGTCGGTGGTCTCGCTGCGGCCCCGGGTCGCCCGGAACGTCTCCTGCGCGAGGATGTACTCGGCCTCGCTCCGGAACGGGCTCTCCCGGAACCGCTCCACGATGGCCTTGAGGCCGGTGCCGCGGGGGTAGACCGTGTTGTCGGTGCGGGGGTAGCTGATGAGACCCTGGGTGTAGAGGTCCTCGGCGATCCGCATGGAATGGGCCGCCCCGATCCCGAGCCGGGTGGCCTCGCCGACGAAGAGGGTGGTGCTGAACGGGACCGGAGGCCGCCGTCGGGTCTCTTCCTCCACGAAGCTCCGCACCGTGCCCTCGGTCGCACCGGCCACCTTGCGGTGCGTCTCCCGGGCCAGCTCCCGCTCCGCTTCCGGGAAGATCCCGTGGGCATGCTCGAGGGGAAACTCGGTCCCGTCGTGCTCGCTGCGGGCCACGAGGGTCCAGTACGGCCGCGGCTCGAACTGCTTGATCGCCTGGTCGCGTTCCACCAGGAGGGCGAGGGTGGGGGTCTGCACCCGACCGACGGAAAGGAAGCCGTGGCCGCGCTGTTCGCTGCTGAGGGTCAGGAACCGGGTGAGGAGCGCGCCCCAGACCAGATCGATCTCCTGCCGGGCCGCGGCCGCCTCGGCGAGCGGCCGGTCGAGCTCCTGGAGGTTCTGGAAGCTCCGTTCGATCTCCTCCCGGGTGAGGGCGCTGTACCGGGCCCGCCGGACCTCGATGGTGGAGTGGACGGCCTGGAGGATCTCCAGGCATTCCATTCCGATGAGCTCCCCTTCCCGGTCGAAGTCGGTGGCGAGGATCACCCGGTCGAATTCGCGCACGATGGAGCGCAAGCCCTCGACGATTTGGGGGGCCGTGACCCGCTTGAGCGGTTCCGCCTCCAGGAGCTTCGGGAGCCCGGCGAGACTCCATCCCGCATGCTCCTCGGGGTAATCGAGCTCGACGATGTGCCCCCGAAGGCCGGTGACGGCATACGGCCCCTCCGGTCGATCGAACCGGAAGATGTTCATCCCTCCCGTCCGGGTTCGCGTCATCCGACCGTCGGAGAGCACGATGGCGATCCGCAGGGCGGTGCTGAACTTCTCGGCGACCACAAGCGTGCGCATGATCGGTGACGCTTCCAAGGCGTGCGGGGCTAGATAAGACTCCGGGGGACTCGCGGCACCCGAAACCCCGCACCGAGGCGATCGTCGGGAGCGGGTCCGGACCCGGCCGGCTCGGCACGGCGGCCGCGGGGCCCTGCCCGCCGCGGCGGGGGCGGAAATCGGGTCCGGCCGTCCGCGGGGGGTGGCGGGACGGACGGGCGCGGTCGCCGGACTCCGGCGAACTCCTTTATATCCGGCCGGTTGCGTCGGTGCTTTCCCCCGGGGGAATGCCGCGGTAACTCAGTTTGGGAGAGTGCAAGACTGAAGATCTTGATGTCGCCGGTTCAAGCCCGGCCCGCGGCACTCTAACCCCCCCGTACGGGGGATCCCCGCTCCGTCCCGGCGCGGCCCTTCCCGTCGATTGAGGGTAGCGGCCCCGGGACGGAGACCGATGGGCCCGGGCCGACCGGGGGTCCGGAGCGGACCGATTCCGGGGCCTTCCGCCACCGGATCTGGGCCGGACCGGTCCCCCCGTCCCGGAGCCGGACCCGGGCCGCTCGGAGCGCGCGCCGGCCCGTCGCCCCCTCACTACCGGTGGCCGGTCCCGGGTCCCCCCAGCGGGAGACCGACCACGTGGGCATCTTCTCGCAGCTCCTCGAGCCGGCTCCGCATCTTCTTCCGAACCCCGAACCGCAGGGCGATCCGGTCGACCTTCTCCGTCATCGACCCGGGCGCACCCACCCGGAGATCCCGCCGGATCTTGGACACGTAGATCTCCCACGGATCGATCGCCAACCGCAGGTACCCCACGACCTCGGGCCGCGCGACCCGGCCGAGGTCGGCGCGGTCCGAATGAGACCGCGCGACATACCGGCGGAACTCTTCCTCGGTCCGGTTTCCCGAATACGCCGCGGGGTCGAGCCGGTCGAACCGATAAACGGCCCCCCGGACCGGGACGTGACCCCCGGGATTCTCCCCGGGACCACGCGGCATGGTGACGACCGAGGGGTCCCGGTCCACGAGTTCGACTGCCCGCGCCTACCCGTACGGCAGCACCATCACGTCGAACTCCCGGGCGGCGGAGGGAGACCGCTCTCCGATCGCGACCCCGCCCACAAAAACGAAATCGATCCCGTCGCGGCGGAGAATCCGCGCAAACTTGCGGGCCTCCTTCGGGATCCCGCCCGGAATCCCGTCACCACGCGATTCCGGGTGGGCGCTTCCAGGGTGGAAG
The DNA here is from genome assembly GCA_021828665.1 of Thermoplasmata archaeon. Taxonomy (GTDB): domain Archaea; phylum Thermoplasmatota; class Thermoplasmata; order Lutacidiplasmatales; family UBA184; genus JAKIVR01. The sequence continues at coordinate 30 of JAJZDH010000100.1, read as the reverse complement.
CGGGCCCGGCCGGGCCGATCGCCGGGATCG
>JAJZDH010000099.1 GCA_021828665.1 Thermoplasmata archaeon | reverse complement strand
CCGCCGGCCCGCCTCCCGGGCCGGGAACGGCCCGCCGCCGCGCCCCTCCCGCCCGGCCCCCCGGCGGCCCCCGCCGGGACGGAGCCGCCGATCCCGGCCGCGGAGCCGGCCCCGGCGGCCGGCCCCAGCGACCGGATCCGGATCCGGGGGGCCCGCCAGCACAACCTCAAGGGCATCTCCCTCGACCTCCCGAGGAACCGGTTCATCGTGATCACGGGCGTCTCCGGATCGGGGAAGTCGTCGCTGGCGTTCGACACCCTCTACGCCGAGGGCCAGCGGCGGTACATCGAGAGCCTCTCCGCCTACGCCCGTCAGTTCCTCGGCCAGATGGACAAACCGGACGTCGACTCCATCGAGGGGCTTTCGCCGGCCATCGCCATCGAGCAGCGCGCGGGCAGCCGGAACCCGAGATCGACGGTGGGGACCGTCACCGAGATCCACGACTACCTGCGGCTGCTCTTCGCCCGGATCGGCGTGCCGCACTGTCCGAAGGACGGCCGGCCGATCGCTCCGCAATCGATCGATCGGATCGTGGAGCGGTTGGTGTCGGGATCGGCCGGGGAACGGATCGAGATCGCGGCGCCGGTGGTTCGCGACAAGAAGGGCGAGCACGTGGAGCTCCTCGAGCGGCTCCGCCGGCAGGGATATCGCCGGTTCGAGATCGACGGCCGGGAGGTGCGGCTGCCGGGCGAGATGCCGCGGCTCGGGAAGACCCGGAAACACTCCATCTCCGTCGTCGTCGACACCGTCGTCGCCGCCCCCGGGGAATCGGCCCGCCTCGCCGAGGCGATCGAACTGGGCCGCCTCCTCGGCGAGGGCACGGTCCGGATCCGGATCGGCACCGCCGCGCCGGAGCTCGTCTCCAGCCGGCGCGCCTGCCCGCTGTGCGGTTTCTCGCTGCCGGAGCTCGAGCCCCGGGTCTTCTCCTTCAACAGCCCGTTCGGGGCCTGCCCGGAGTGCTCGGGGATCGGGGCGACCCTGCATGCCGATCCGGAGCTCATCGTGCCGGACCGGGAGAAGCCGCTCGCCCGGGCCATCGCCCCGTGGGGGCTCACCCCGTCGGAGGAGGCGCTCCGGCGGTTCGGGGCGATGTTCGGCTACGCGCCGGAGCGGCCGGTCTCCGAGCTCTCGCCGGAGGGGTTCCAGGCGCTGATGTACGGCAGCCCCCGGTCCCTCGGTGGCTCCGCGACGGGGTCGTGGCGGTGGTGGAGCACCGGCTGGCTCAAGGAGGGGCTCGCGCCGGCCGTGGAGCGGCGGTGGAAGAAGGCGAAGACCGACTCGGTCAAGGAGTATTACATGGGGTTCCTCCGGTTCACCCCCTGCCCGAGCTGCCGGGGCCGGCGCCTGAAGCCGGAGAGCCTCGCCGTCACGGTCCTCGGACGGAACATCGCCGAGCTCTCCGCCCTCGACGTCGCGGCGGCGGGGGAGTTCTTCCGGGGGCTCTCCCTCTCCCCGAAGGAGGAGCTCATCGTCGGGCAGGTGCTGCGGGAGATCCGCGCCCGGCTGGGGTTCCTCGCGAGCGTCGGGCTCACCTACCTCACCCTCGACCGCGCCGCCGCCAGCCTGTCGGGGGGCGAGTCGGAACGGATCGCCCTCGCCACCCAGATCGGCAGCGGCCTCGTGGGGGTCCTCTACATCCTCGACGAACCCTCCATCGGGCTCCACCCCCGGGACCACGAGCGGCTCCTCGCGACCCTGCGGACGCTCCGGGACCTCGGCAACTCGCTCCTGGTCGTCGAGCACGACGAGGCGACCATGCGGGCCGCCGACTGGCTCGTGGACCTCGGCCCGGGGGCCGGCGTCCACGGCGGCGAGGTGCTCTACAACGGGCCGCCGGCCGGGATCGGCGGCGCGCCGCGCTCCCTCACGGGGGAGTACCTGAGCGGCCGCCGGTCCATCCCGGTCCCGCCCCGCCGGTTCGCGCCGGGGAACCGGTGGATCACCGTCCACGGCCCCCGCGAGAACAACCTCAAGGGGGAGTCCGTCCGCTTCCCGCTCGGCACCCTCACGGCGCTTTCCGGGGTCTCGGGGAGCGGCAAGTCGACGCTCCTCGTGGAGATCCTGTACCGGGCGTTCCGGCGCCAGCTCGGGCTCGGCCGGGAACTGCCCGGGCAGCACGAGTACATCGAGGGGATCGACCGGATCGACCGGGTGCTGCTCATCGACCAGGCGCCCATCGGGCGGACCCCCCGGAGCAACCCGGCCACCTACACGGGGATCATGACGCCGCTCCGGGAGCTCTTCAGCGGCCTGCCCGAGGCCCGGGCGCGGGGGTTCGGGCCGGGCCGGTTCAGCTTCAATGTCGCGGGCGGGCGGTGCGAGGCCTGCGAAGGGGACGGCGTCCTGCGGTACGAGATGCATTTCCTCCCCGACGTCTACATCGTCTGCGAGGAGTGCCACGGACGCCGGTACAACCGGGAGACGCTCGAGGTCACCTTCAAGGGCCGCTCCATCGCCGACGTCCTCGCCATGACCGTCGACGAGGCGGTCGACTTCTTCCAGTTCCACCGGCGCCTCCAGAGCCGGCTCGAGCTCCTCCGCGACGTCGGACTCGGGTACCTCCGTCTCGGCCAGAGCGCCACCACCCTCTCCGGCGGGGAGGCGCAGCGGATCAAGATCGCCTTCGAGCTCGCGAAGACCCCGACCGGCCGCACCCTCTACCTCCTGGACGAGCCGACGACGGGGCTCCACTTCGAGGACGTCGCCCGGCTGCTTCAGGTCCTCTTCCGCCTCCGGGCCGGCGGGAACACCGTCCTCGTCATCGAGCACAATCTCGATGTCCTGAAGAGCGCCGACTGGATCATCGACCTGGGGCCCGAGGGCGGGCCGGCCGGCGGCCACGTCGTCGCCGAGGGACCGCCGGAGGAGATCGCCCGGACCGCCGCGTCCCACACCGGCCGCTTCCTCGCCCCGTTCCTTGCCGGCCGGGCCGTCGCGGGACGCCCGCCGGCCGCCGCCGGGAGGTGACGGTGGCCGATCGGCCGGCGACGGAGCTCCCCGGCTTCGTCCCCGCGAGCCGGCTCGCCGGGGCGGCGGGGATCCCCCGGGGCATCGGGCCGAGCGGCCCGGGCGTCTACCTGTTCCGGGCCTCCCGCGGGGAGGTCATGTACGTCGGCAAGGCCCGGAGCCTGAGGCGGCGGGTCCTCGACCACCTCAGCGTCCGGGTCGAGAAGGACGGCTCCATCCTCGCCCACAGCACCTCCGTGGAGTTCGTGCCCACCGTCTCCGAGCGCGAAGCGCTCCTCCTCGAGGCGAACCTGATCAAGCAGTACCAGCCGCCGTACAACACCCTCCTCAAGGACGATGCGAGCTTCCCGTACGTCGCCGTGACGGTCGGCGAGGCCTGGCCGCGGATCCTCGTCGTCCGCCGTCCCCGCCGGGGGCGCGGCCTGGTCCTCTTCGGACCGTACGTGAGCGCCCGGGAGGCGCGCGGCGTCGCGAAGCTCCTGGCCGAGACGTTCCAGATCCGGCGCTGCGTCCGGATGCCGCCCCGGGCCTGCCTGTACTTCCACCTCCAGACCTGCAGCGCACCGTGCATCGGGGCGGTGACGCCCGAGGCGTACGAACGGTCGGTGCGGCGGGCGCTCTCGGTCCTCCAGGGCGACACGACCTCGGTCCGGCCGGCGCTGACCGCCGAGATGGAGGCGGCGGCGCGGGCGGAGGAGTTCGAGCGGGCCGGCCGGCTCCGGGACGCGCTCCGGGGCCTCGATGCGCTCGCCGAGCGGCAGCACGTGGTCGGCCCCGGCGCCCGCTCGGCGGAGGTCCTCGCCCTCGCCTTCCCCCGGGACGCCGCCGTCCTCCGGGTCGCCATCGGCGTCCTCCGGGTCGAGGCGGGCGAGGTCCGGCGCACCGAGCCGCACCTGCTCGCGGTGCCGGCGCAGGACCCCCCCGAGGCCGGCGAGCTCCTGCGCCAGTTCCTGGTCCAGTACTACGGGCACCGGACCGATCTGCCGGCCCGGGTGGTCGTGGCGGGTCCGAAACCGGCCGGCGCCGACGAGGCGATCGCGTGGCTGGAGGGCGAATGCGGCGTGAAGGTCCGCTTCCGGCCGACGGGCCGGTACGCCGCGCTGGCCCGGCTCGCCGAGCGTCTCGCCCGCGCGCACCTCGACTCCCATGCGCCGGCGCCCCCCCCCGTCGAGGTCCTCCGGGCGCTGGGGACGCTCCTCGACCTGCCGACGCTGCCGCGGCGGATCGAGGGGGTGGACATCTCCCTCCTCCAGGGGACCGATGCCGTCGGCTCCCTCGTGGTCTTCGAGAACGGCCTGCCGAAGAAGGACGAGTACCGGCGCTTCCGCATCCGGGACGTGGCCGGCACCGACGACTTCGCCATGATCCATGAGGTGGTCCGACGGCGGTACGCCGGCCGGATCCGGGACGGGGAGCGGCTGCCGGACCTCCTGGTCGTCGATGGCGGCGCCGGCCAGCTCGCCGCCGCCGAGCGGGCGCTCGAGGAGCTCGGGGTCGCCGAACGCATTCCGGCGCTCGGCCTCGCGAAGCGCGAGGAGGAGGTTTACCGCCCGGACCGGTCCGAACCGCTTCGACCGAACCCGAACGCCGCGCCGATGCTGCTGCTCCGGGCGGTCCGGGACGAGTCGCACCGGTTCGCCGTCGGCTACCACCGGAAGCGGCGGGCGATGCGGCTCGAGGGGGAGGTGGCCCGGGCGCTCGGATCCGGGGCGGCCCGGGCCCCCCCGCCGGAACGACGGACTACGAGCGCTTCGGAGCGGGCCGCTCCGAACTCCCGATGAACGGCATCCCCTGGACCCGCCGGGCCACTTCCGCCGGGGTGAGCCGCCGGAGCTCCTGCCCCGGCTCGAGGATCGCGATGTCGAGCGCCTCGGTGGGGAACGGCGTGGTCGATCCCTCCGCCACCGCCTGGACCGCCAGCCGCACGGCCGCCTCCTCGCTCCGGCTCTCCGCGATCTTGCCCTCGAGGAAATCGGCCACCTGGCGGCGGTTCCGGCCGATGGCGTAGGCCTTCCAGCCGATGGTGGCCCCGCTCGGGTCGAGCTCGATGAGCTCCGGGCGGGTCTCGGAGAACCCGCCGAGGAGCAACGAGACCGCGAACGGCCGTGTCCCGCCGAACTGGGTGAACTGCTGGAGGTGGGTGCCGAGCGCCGCGGCGAGCAGCGGCACCGGGATCGTCTCGCCGAAGGTGATCTTGTACCGGGCCGCCTCCAGGCGCAGGAAGTCCACCAGCACCCGGGAGTCGGCGATGAGGCCGGCGGTCACGCATCCCACGCCGGCATCGACGGCGAAGCTCTTCTCGATCGATCCCGCCTCGGCGAGCGGGCTGACGGGGAGGTTCCGGTACGCGACGAAGACGAGCCCCGCCGGATAGGTGACCGCGACGGCGGTCCCTCCCATCTGGATCGCCTGCAGGGCGTACTCGACCTGGAACAGCCGCCCGTCGGGGGAAAAGACCGTGCTCGCCCGGTCGTACGCCATCTGGCCTGGTTGCATCTCCATCCCGTGATCGCCTCTCGACTAGCGGCGGCGAGCCCGGGGGGGGATTTGAGCCCTCCGGGTCGAGAACCCCGATCGGCCCGCCGTCCCACCCCCCCGGGGCCCGTCGCGCGGAGACTCCCGGGCCCGGGCTACGGCATCGGCGGATCGCACTCCGGCACGATAAATAGGGACGTACTATGTTGTGACATGGGGCGCGGCCGATGCGTTCCCGGATTTGGGCGCGGTCGGCCTCCAACGGTGGGTCGCGTGGCATGATGGCATGAAGGGTACGCAAGGCGAGCGGCGGGGGGGGGGGAACCCCCTCAGGAAGTCAAGGAACGAGGATCTGGTGACCGGACCTACCACCACCCGCGTTCGCTGGGGGGCCTACGACCGGAAACCATACGGGAATCCCCTGCATCCGGGGCAGGGCTTTAGCAGCTAATGGCGCAACCTATACATAGGCCACACTCCATGTCCTATCGATGGACATTTTGCTTCGCCCGGGAGAGGCGGCACGAAGGCTC
>JAJZDH010000098.1 GCA_021828665.1 Thermoplasmata archaeon | reverse complement strand
AGACGGAAAACGCCTGTGGAGGAAGGAGGTTCATGTCCGCTAGGACAGATGCCTTCCGAGGATTCAGGAACCCAGCATCAACCGTGCTTGCCACGGTTGTCTAGGTATGGGAGAACGGGCTCGCTTCAATACCCGGCCCGGCTAAGGGTTCCGCCATGCGGCTCCATCTCTCTTCCCCCGGGACGACGGCCGACCCGCTCTCCGAGGTGCTCGAACGGAGCCGCGCCTTCGCCGCCGGCGCGGAGGCCCCGTTCGGGGAGGGGGCGCTGTGGAGCCACCTCGCGGCCGAAGGGATCTGGTTCTCCGGCGAGGACGGCGGGCGCGCCGACGGGGCCCGCACCGACGAGGCGGGCCGATTCCTGGCGAAGCTCGCCCTCGATCTGCTGTACGCGCGGCGCGAGGTGAGCCGGCGGCTCGGCGGCGACGGCAGCTACCTCTACGCCCGGAGCGGCTGATGGAGATCAAGCACGCCGGTCCCCGCGGCACCTCGCTCGACCCGACCTCCGACGCCCTGGGGCTCCTCGGCCGGCTCGCCGCGGGCCGAAGCCCGGAGGCCCCGCTCCGACCGCCCGGGTTCTGGGAGGAGCTCCGGGCCCAGGGGTTCTACTTCATGAGCCCGGGCCCCGACGGCCGGATCCAGAGGATCCCGGACGCGGACCCGAGGGTGCCGGTCTGGGGGGAGTTCTACGCGGCGCTCCTCCTCGAGCATGCGCTCGGCACCGGCCTCCTCGCCGGGGATCGGGGCTCCGAGCGGTACTGGCCGAAGTCGTAGCGCCCGGCCGCGCGGCGGCGACCGGGGCTCCCCGGGTCGGCCGTTCAGAGCGGACGCCCGGCCGCCGCCCAGCGGATCTCCTCGGTGGCGCCGCAGACCAGGCAGGCGACCGGTGCCGGGCCCTCCCCCGGCGGGGGTCCGACGAGGGTGCCGAGGAGCGCCCCGTCGATGGCCGTCTCCACGGCGTGGCCGCACGCCTCCCGGCCGCACCAGCCGAAGAGGCGCACCCGGGTCGACCCCACGAGGTCGGCCTCGGAGGCGGCGGGCGCGAACGCCTCCCGGAAGGCCGTCTGCGCCCGTTCCGCCAGCCGCCGGTCGAACGCCCGGAGGGCCTCCTCGACGGACGCCTCGAGGCCCTCCGGACCGGCGACGGAGCGGTTCCCGTGACGGTCCACGGCGGTCGCCGTCGCTTGGGTGGCCTCCCGGCCCCCCACCTCGAGCCGGAGCGGGACCCCCCGGGCCTCCCAGTGGTAGTACTTCGCCCCGGGCCGCTCCTCCCTCCCGTCCATGTGCACGCGGAGGCCGCGGGCCCGAAGCCGGTCGGCGAGGGTGCGGGCCCACGGCACGGGATCGGGGCCGTTCCGTCCCGGGATCGGGACGATGACCACCTGGTACGGGGCGAGCTCCGAGGGGAAGGCCACCCCCCGGCCGTCCCCGTGGACGGCGACGACGGCGCCGAGGAGCCGCTCCGAGAGGCCGAAGGTCGTCTGGTGGACGAGCCGGGAGGAGCCGTCGGCGGCCTCGTACCGGATCCCGTACGGGCCGGAGAAGTTCTCGCGGTAGTGGTGGACGCTGCCGATCTGCAGCGTGCGCGCCCCGCCGACGGGGATGTCGAGCGCCACCGAGTAGAAGGCGCCGGGGAACTTGTCCCACTCCGGCCGCCGGAGGGCGAGGTACGGCAGCGCCAGGCGGCGGGCGATCGCGGCGAAGGAGGCCAGGTTCGCATCGACCCGGGCCGAGGCGGCCTCCGCGTCGGTCTGGCAGCTGTGCTCCTCGAAGAAATGGATCTCCCGCACCCGGAGGAAGGGGCGGGTGGTCTTGGTCTCGTAACGGAAGGTGTTCACGATCTGGTAGACCGTGAGCGGGAGGTCCTGGTGCGACCGGACCCAGAGCGCGAACATGGGGTACATCGCCGTCTCGCTGGTCGGCCGGAGGACCAGCGGCACGTCGAGCTCCGTCGCCCCGCCCCGGGTGACCCAGTAGACCTGGGCGTCGAACCCCTTGATGTGCTCCTTCTCCTTCTGGAACTCCGTCTGCGGGATGAGCGCGGGGAACTCGACCGGGCGCGCTCCGGACCGCTCGATCTCCTCCACCAGGATCCGGTCCATCTGCCGGCGGGCGAGGAAGCCGTACGGCGTCCAGACGTTCATCCCCTTGACCGGGTACCGCTTGTCGGTGAGCTCCGCCGCGTCCACGGCGGCGAGGTACCACTCGAAGAAGGCGGCGCTCCTGTCGGGCAGATCCCCCACCGCCGTCCCCTCCCGCCGGCGGGGTGGGGGCAGGGGCGTATAACGGCCGCGGCCGGCCCCCGGAGGGGGACCCGTGCGGTTTATGCCGTCGGCGGCCCATGGTGGGGAGGGGAGGAAGGATGCGGCTCATCGTCTGCATCGACCGGGACGACGACCTCGGCCGCAAGGCCGGCGTCACCGGCCCCGTGGTGGGGCGGGCCGCCGTCCTCGCGGCCGCCGAGCGGCTCGGCCTCGCCGACCCCGGCGACACCGACACGAACGCCATGTTCGGGGCGCTCCAGCTCTACGACGAGCTCCGGCCGGGCCCCGACGCGGTCGAGGTGGTGGTCCTCACCGGGGCGGCCAGGGTCGGGCACCTCTCGGACCGTCGCGTCGCCGACCAGTTCGACCGCGTCCTCCGGGACCATCCGGCGACCTCGGCGATCCTCGTGAGCGACGGCGCCGAGGACGAGTTCCTGATCCCGGTGCTCGCGAGCCGGATCAAGATCGACGCGGTGCAGCGGATCCACGTCCGTCAGAGCCCATCCCTCGAGTCCACGTACTACACGGTGGTCGCCGCCCTCAAGGACCCGAAGCTCCGGCTGAAGACGGTCCTGCCGCTCGCCCTCGTGCTCGTCACCTTCGCCATCGCCGCGCTCACGGGGCTCATCTGGTACGGGGTGGTCGCCCTGCTCTTCCTCCTCGGAATCTACCTCGTCCTCTGGACCTTCGACATCGACGAGGCGATCGTCGACGCGCTCCGGAGCGCCTCCTCGGACATCCGCCAGGGCTCGGTGGCGTTCGGCTTCGGTCTCCTCTCCATCGCCCTCGGGGGGGTCGGCTTCCTCGAAGGGTACAACACCGACATCGGGCTGCCGGCCGCCGAGCCGATCGCCCGCGCCCTCCTCTTCGTCCGCTCCGGCCTCGTCTGGTGGTTCCTCGCCGGGATGATCTGGGAGAGCGGCCGGGCGCTGCGCCGGTACTTCGCCACGGGCCGGTTCGGCCGCGGCTACCCGGTCGCGACGGTCTCGATCATGGGCCTCGCCTTCATCAGCTACGGGATCGTGTCGATGATCCAGGCGCTGGAGAACCTCCCGGCCGCGCTCCCGCTGCCGTTCATCGTCGGCGGTCTCATCCTCGGATTCGTCCTCATGGGGGCGGCGGGACTCCTCGTGCAGCCGCTGCCGCGGAGCCGTCCGGCCGCCCCGCCGCCCGGTCCCCCGCCGGCGTCGGCCGGGTGAACGGCGGGGAACGGGCCGGCCGCCCGGAGCCCCGGGGGCTTTCCGCACCGGCCGCTCCGCCGGGACCGTTCGGAGGGGCCGCGCGCCCTCCCGCCGCTACCCCGGGGCCGTCGGGGCCCCGAGCGCCCGGAGGAGATCGGCGAGCGGGAGGTCGAGCCCGCACCGCGCGGCGAGCGTGCGCCGGACCATCTCCGGATCCGCGCCCTCGGCCCGGGCCCTCCCGGCGAGCTCCCGGAGGTCCTCCCAGTAGTTCCACGGGAAGACCACCCAGACCCACTCCTCCCGGGGGATCTCCTCGGCGAAGAAGTCGGGGGTGAAGGTCGCATGCGCCATGTGGAGGAACGCCGCGGTGGCGAGCCGGGCCGGCCCGAGGGCGGCCACGTGCTCCCGGGCGAGACGGAGGCTCTCGCCGGTGTCGGTGAGATCGTCCACGACGAGGACCGCCTGGCCCGAGACCGGCTCCCCGAGCCCGCCCACGAGCTCCGCCCGCGCGCTCGGGGTGGCGGTCACCCCCCAGTGGCGCACCCGGAGCGGCAGCAGCCGGTGGACCCCGAGCCGGTCGGCGAGGAGCCGGGCCGGCACCCAGCCGCCGCGGGTGAGCGCCACGAGCGTCTCCGGCGGCGGGCCCCGGGCGAGGATCTGGGCCGCGAGGGCGTCCGCCCACCGTTCGGCGTCGGGCCAGGTCGCCCGGCGGCACCGCGGGAGGTCGGCCATCGGGCTGGGAGGGGGTCGCCGGTCCCGGGTCGGGGACCTACGGGTAGATCCCCCGCAGCCGGATGGCGTCGACCACCTTGCCGACGGCGACCACGTAGGCGGCGGTGCGGTTGTCGATCTTCCGCTTCTCCGCCTCGTGGTGGACCGCCGCGTAGGAGCGGACCATGACCTGCTCCAGCCGGCGGTTGACTTCTTCGAGGGTCCAGAAGTACCCCTGGATGTCCTGGGCCCACTCGAAGTAGCTCACCGTGACCCCGCCCGCGTTGGCCAGGACATCCGGCAGGACGGTGATCTTCTTCTCGTGCAGGATCACGTCGGCCTCGGGCACCGTGGGGCCGTTCGCGGCCTCGGCCACGATCTTCGCCCGGATCCGGTCGGCGTTCCGCTTCGTGATCACGTTCTCGAGCGCCGCCGGGACCAGGATGTCGACGTCCAGTTCGAGCAGCTCCTCGTTGGAGACGGGCCGGGTGCCGGGGTAGCCGACCACCGAGCCGGTCCGGGCCTTGTGCGCCGCGACCTCGGCGGGCACCAGCCCTTCGGGCCGGTAGATGCCGCCCTTGGTATCGGAGACGGCCACGATCTGCGCCCCGAGCTCCTCGCTGAGGATCCGAGCGGCCACCGATCCCGCATTCCCGAATCCCTGGACGGCGACCCGGGCCCCCTTGACCTTGAGGCCCACGTGGGGGGCGGCCTCGCGGATGACGTAGGCGCAGCCGCGCCCCGTCGCCTCGCCGCGCCCCTCGCTGCCGCCGAGCGCGATCGGCTTTCCCGTGATGACGCCGGGAACGCCGTACCCCTTGCCCATGGAGTAGGTGTCCATGATCCACGCCATCGTCTGGGAGTCGGTGTAGACGTCCGGCGCGGGGATGTCCATCTCCGGTCCGATGATCGGGGCGATCTCCACCGCGTACCGGCGGGTGAGCCGCTCGAGCTCCGAGGGGCTCATCCGGCGCGGGTCGCAGATGACCCCGCCCTTGGCGCCCCCGTACGGAAGGTTCACGACGGCGCACTTCCACGTCATCCAGGCCGCCAGCGCCCGGACCTCGTCGAGAGTCACGTTCGGATGGTAGCGGATCCCGCCCTTGCAGGGCCCCCGGGCCATGTTGTACTGGACCCGGTAGCCGGTGAAGACCGAGTAACTCCCGTCGTCGGCCCGTACCGGGAAGTTCACCGTTAGCTCGCGCTTCGGATGCTTCAGCATCTCGCGGATCCCCCCGTGGATCCCGATGAGGTCGCAGACGACATCCACCTGGCGCTTCGCCGTCTCAAACGGATTGATGGCCGCTCCTTCGTTCGACATGAGCCCACACCTTGGGGTGGCGCCCGCACGCGCGGAATCCTACTTGAAGATACCCCGTGCCGGGACGCTCCGTGCGAGATTCGGACTAGCGCGGCCCCCCCCGGGGGCGGGACGCCGGGAAAGCCAATCGGAGGTTCACGGCGCGCGCGGACGGAACGGGTCCCAGCCGGCCGGCGGGAGCCGCCGGGGGCGGCCCCGCCCCTCGATCCAGGCCCCCCGCCCCGCGGTCACCCGCCCCACCACCGTGAAGGGGCTCCCGATCCGGGCGAGCGCCGCCCGGGCCGCCCGCTCCTCCCGGGGCGGCAGCGCCGCCACCAGCTCGTAGTCCCCGCCGTAGGCGGCGACCCGGAGCCGGTCGGCCGGGTCGGGCACCGCGGCGAGGAGCCCGGGGTCGATCGGGATCTCCTCCTCCCGGAGCCGGACCGCCACCCGGCTCGCGGCGGCGAGGAGCCGGGCCGACGCGAACAATCCGTCGGAGGAGTCGACCATGGCATGGACCCTCGGGGCGAGGAGCCGCCCCTCCGCGACGCGGGCGCGGAGGTCGAGGAGCGCACGGAGCCGGGCCGGGCGCGACCCGGGCCGGTGGGCCAGCCGCCAGGCGGCGAGTCCCCCGCGGCCGACC
>JAJZDH010000097.1 GCA_021828665.1 Thermoplasmata archaeon | reverse complement strand
GCGGGGCTCCGGGGATCCCGTCGCCGGCCGCCGAGGCGGCCGCCGCCGTCCCCGCGTCGCCCCCGGCCGCCGCGACGCTTCCCGCGAACCTCCTCGAACGGGAGGAGACGATCGTCCGGTGGCTGACGACCCTCCTCGACCGGATGAAATCCGACCGGTTCGATCCGCACACGCTGCTCCAGGAGTCCCAGGAGCTCCAGCGCTCGCTCTTCGAGGAGCGGGAACGGCGCCGCCAGCTCGAGGAGGAGCTCGAGCAGGTCAAGCGGGGCTCCGTGGCGGTCATCAAGTACATCCGCACGCGCGAGGGGAAGGCGCGGGAGGAGCTCCTCGAGGAGAAGAATTCGGAGATCTCCGAGCTCCGCGGCCGCCTCGACCTCCTCTTCGCCCGGGTCCGGGCCGCCCAGGGAGGGGCGCCCGCCGAGCCTCCGACCCTCGGGCCGGCGGCGGGGGTCGACCCCGAGCACCACCGCGAGCTCGAGCGGGCCGAACGGGCGGCCGACCTGGCCGAGCGGGAGGGGGCGCTGCGCCGGCGCGTGGCCGAGCTCGAAGCGCAGCTCCACGAGGCGACGGCGGCCCGGCCCGACGCCGCCCCGGCGGAGGAGACGCCCGCCGCCCCGGCCGCGGACCGGGACCGCGAGCTGCTCCGCCGCGAGGGGGAACTGCGGCGCCGCCTCGAGGAGATCACCACCCGGGGCGAGGAGAACGAGCGGCACCGGGAGGCGCTCGCCTTCAAGGACCGGGAGATCGGCGAGCGGCAGGCCGAGATGGAGGTGCGCCGCAAGGCGCTCGAGGTCGAGGCCCGACGGCTCGAGGAACTGAAGAAGGGGATGCCGGCGGATCTCATCGCCCAGAACCCCGCCGCCCGGACCGAGGCGGAGCGGCTGACGGCGCTCGAGGAGTCGTTCGCCCGCCGGGAGAAGGAGCTCGCGGCCAAGGAGGCCTTCCTGGCCCGTCGCCTGGGCGAGGTCGAGGAGCTCGAGAAGCGGGCGGCCCACGAGGAGGCCGACCGCCTGCACACCGAGGCGGTCGCCGACGCCCAGGCGAACAAGACCCGGACCGGCGTCCGCCGCCTGGACGACCTCCTCTTCGGCGGGCTTCCCGTCGGCAGCCAGGTCCTGGTGGGCGGTCCGGCCCACACCGGCAAGGATGTCCTCGCCCGGCTCTTCATCGCCGACGGCCTCAAGGGAGGCCAGGGGGCGATCTGGGTCGTCACCGACCGTACCTACAGCACCGTCCGCGAGGAGATGACGGCGATCCTCCCGAGCTACCCGGAGTACGAGAAGAAGGGGGTGGTCCGGTACGTCGACCTGTACTCCCGCAGCCTCGGCGTCACGGAGGCGGACAAGAGCGTGCGGCTCCTCGCCAGCAGCGACAAGGCGCTCCTCGACCAGCTCACCGCCGCCGCGAACACCTTCGCCACCGAGCTCAAGGAGACGACCGGCTCCTACCGGCTCGTCTTCGAGTCGGTCTCCACCGTCACCGCCTATCTCGACACCACGGCGACCTTCCGGTTCCTGCAGCCGTTCATCGGCCGCCGCAAGCTCGACCGGGCGGCCGGGTACTACATCCTGGAGTCCGGCATGCACTCGGAGTCGGATCTCCAGAGCCTGGAGCACATGATGGACGGCTCCGTCTCCCTGAAGGTCGACCAGCTCAAGACCTTCCTTTCCGTCCGGGGGATCACCGACGTCCAGTCCCGGGCCTGGGTCGGATACACCTTCTCGAAGAAGGCCTTCAACCTGGGCTCCTTCTCGCTGGACCACATCCGCTAGGGCCGGGCGCCGGACGGGTGGACGTCGGACCGGGAGCCGGCCCGGGGCGCGCTCCCGAGGATCCCCCCGGGAGGGGCGGCTCCGACGGATGGTCCGGGGCCCCCGGGGTCGGTCGTCGCGGACTCGTCGAACGCCCTCCCCCCATGGCTCGAGGGCGGTGCGATCGCTCCCGCCGAGTACCGCCGGCGGAGCGGCCCGCGCGCCCCCCCGTAGCGCCGGGCCGGGCCCCCTCGCACCTCCCCCCGGCGCCCTCCACCGGCCGCTCCGGGACCGGGCCGGGCGGCGCCGGGGCGGGGGCGCGCCGCCGCTGGCGCCCCCGACGGCCGGCCCACGAACTTTAATACCGGGAAGCCCCATCGTCCGCCGCTAGGCTTGACCGGGGGGTTGGGCGTCCCCTTTTACACCGAAACCGTCCTTAGCGGGGGTGACAGGCGGGAGCGACGTTCGAGAGAGGGGTTCGTCCTGCGTGGGGCCGTCGATGTTCCGTTCCATCGGGCCGCGGGTCCCGCAACGGGCGCCCGGAGGGGCGCCCTAGCGGGTATCCATCACGGGCACCGGGTCAGATCCTGACGGGAGCAGCCTTACCGTGACCCGTCGACGCTGGTGGGGCGACGGGGCGGAGGCTCCGCCGGGAACCACGGATCCTTCCTTCGGGCAGCCATCCCGCCGGCCTAGCACCGCCACCGCCGCCGCTCCGGAGCGGCGGACCGCAACGATATACCCCCATCCCGGCCCTCGGGAAACGTGACGGACGGAGCGGCCGACCCGGAGGCGGCGCTCGCCCACGCCTACCGGGAGACGATGACGGCGGTCGACGCCTACCGGGCGGTCCGCCAGGCGCTCCGGCTCGAGAACGGCGTCCTCCGGCTCGGGAACCGGTTCGTCCCCGTGGACCGGTACCGGGAGATCGCCTTCGTCGCGCTGGGGAACGCCTCCGCCTCCCTCGCCCTCGCGGCGTGGGAGGCGCTCGGGGAACGGCTCACCCAGGGGATCGTCGCCGGCCCCTCCCCGCCCCCCGGCTCCGTGCCGTTCCGCTCCTGGGAGCTCCCCAACGGCCCGCCGGGCCGCCCCGAGGCGATGGCCACGGGGCGGGCGGTGGAGGAGATCGCCGGGGACCTCGGGCCCCGGGACCTGCTGCTCCTCCTGCTCTCCCCCGGGGCGATCGATGCCCTCGCGCGGCCGCCGCCCGGCCTCAGCGGGCCGGAGTGGGGCGAGTTCCTCCTCGCCCTCGGCCGGGAGGGACGGAGCGGCGCGGCGGTCGCCGAGATCGCCCGGGTCGTCGGCGACGGGCCGGCCGGCGGGCGGCTCCTCGGCGTCGCCCGGGCCGGCGGGGTGGAGACCCTGCTGCTCGATCGCGGGGACGGACCGGCGCTCGTGGGCGGCGGCCCCACCGTCCCCGTGGCCCCCGAGGAGCGGGCCCGGGTCGCCGCCGAGCTCGGGAGCGCCGGCCCGGTCGTTCCCGACGCCGTGCGGCGGTCGCTGACCCACCCGACGCCCGCGCCGGTCGCCCGACCCCCCGGGGTGCAGCGGCCCGTCGTCCTCCTCGGCCCGGCCGACGCGCTCGCCGGGGCGAGCGGGGCGCTCGCCGACCGGCGCTACCGGTGCCGGCTCGCCGAGCTCACGATCCCCGACCCACCGGAGGAGGCGGCCCGGAGGCTCCTCGACGGCACCGAGGCGATCCTCGCGACCGACCCCGCCTTCCGTTCTGATCGGGGACCGGTCGCCGCCGACCGGCCGCTCGGCCGGGCGATCTTCGCCGGCCTCACCCTCGGCCTCCTGGAGGGCCAGCTCGAGGGGGAGGCGATCGACCGCTTCCTCACCGCCGCCGGCCGGATCGGGGTCCGGCGCGACCTGACGGTGGCCGTGCTGCCGACCGCCGGCTCCCGGGCGAGCGGCGGGGCCGCGGCCGGCGGGACGGTCCGCACCGGCCCAAATCGCTCCGGAATCCAGAGGCCGTTCGCGATGCGGGCCGGCCTCAGCGACACCGGCCTGGTCGGCGTGGTCCTCGTCCCGTCGCCCGGTCCCGCGGCCGGCCCGTCCGCCGTCAGCGGCCGGAAGGCTCCCCGGCCGCCGGCCCAAAATGCCGCTTGAGCGCCATGTACTCGTCGAAGGAGATCTGCCGGCGGGCCCGCACCGCGCCGGCCTGCTTGATCGACGTGATCTGGTACCGCTCGAGGAGCTCCGGGACCGGCCGGGCCGGGCCGGCGGCGTCGGCCCCCGCGGGGGCCCCGGCGAGCCCCCCCGGCGCGGCGGCCGGGCGGTACGGCGGCGCCGGCATCGGCATCTCCGCGCCGGGGCCGCCGGTGCGCCCGGTCGCCGCGAGATGCTCCTTGAGGAGCCGGTACTCCCCCTCGCGGAGCTCCCCTTCCTCGCGGAGGAGCTCGACGAGCTCGGGCTGGCGGGGCCGGTACGCCTCGAGGAGCTCGGGCAGCGGGCGGTCCGGCCCGGCCGGGCCGGCGCGGTGCGGCGGCACCGCCCGGTCCATCTCGGTCCGCATCTCGGCGAGGACGTGGCGGAGCTCCTCCCGGGGGAACTCCCCGTCCGCCGCGACGTTCCACCGGGCGGTGCACCGGATCCGGGCGGCCGCCTCCCCGCCCTCCGACTCGGCGATCCGCTCGACGGAGATCTCGAGGAGGTAGGGGGGCCGCACCATGCCGGTGGGGAGGTGGGGTACTACGAATCGGTTGCGCTCCCGGCCGGGGATGCTCCGGGCGGCGCGCCGCCCCCGCGGGATCGGCCCGGACCGGGAGCCCGCACGAGGTCACCCGGCGCCACCCTCGACTCCAATAGACACCTCACGCCCGGGTGCGGGTAGCTCCCGAACTCCCTGAGGAGGGGAAGCAATCCTCCCCTCAACCGACAGACATATAAATTGGACGTATAATTTAGATGTATGCCCGAGTCCGAGCCCCCCGTGCATGAGCGCACCATCTCCGTCGGAGGCCATACCTACGTCCAGAAGGTCCAGTACGCCTACGACCTCCGAAAGGGTCGCAACACCACCCGCGTCCTGGAGAGCCATCCCCTCCACCCGATCTACCGACGGCCGGGCCCTCCGGGTGTCCCGCCCTACGAGAGCTACCCCTGCACCCTCCTCCAGTTCGGCCTCCTCGCCACCCACGTCATGAACCGCACCCTCACGGCCGAGGTCGCCCGCCACCTCATCGAGGGGATGGGCGTGGAGGTCCCACCAGGGACTCTCCAGACCCTCGGCATCCGCGCCGACCTAGGGGAAAAAACGCCCTCCCTCGAGTTCCTCCTCTGGCGCTCGCCTCCCTCCGACTCCCCGGGCCGTGCCCTACGTGCCACGCGCCGCCCAAGATCCTCCACTGGAGCTCGCCCACGAAGGTCCTCACCCTCCAAGGGTGGCTCCCCCTGACCCTACCCGTCTGGGGATGTCCCTCCCACCATCCCCTCGCCCTCTGGACCCCGCCCCTCAAGCTCGGTCTGACCTGCCGCTACGGGGTCATCGGCTACGATGTGATGCTCCTCGTGGGCGTCCTGCGCTACGGACTGAACTGGCAACTGGAAGAGGTGCGCCCGGTCCTCCACCGGAGCCTGGGGCTCCCTCGCCTCGCCCCCTCCACCCTCTCCTACCTCGGCCTCCAGTTCTTGGTGCGTTGGCAACTCTTCGGCGAGGAGCGACTGCTCCGCTTGCGCTCCCTCCTCCACCCCTACCTACTCCAGCTCGACGGCACCACGGAGGACGGAGGACCTTGCACCCTCGTAGCCCGGGACGCGAGGACGGGGGTGGTCCTGCTCGCCCGACAATCGGTCTCGGAGAACAACGACTCCGTGCGCGAGTTCACGGACGAACTGGACCGGCGGTACGGCGCTCCCGCCCAAATCGGCCGGGACATGGGGGAGGCGCTCAAGAACGCTTGTTCGGCCACGTGGCCGTCGGTCCGCCAGCGAGTGGACCCGTACCACTTCCTCGCGAACGCCGGGAAGATCCTGCTGAAGGAGAGCCACGAGGGGGTCAAGCACGGGCTCCTCGGGGACGAGGGGCTCGCGAAGCTCGCGGCATGGGCGCGGGGGCTCCCCGCCCGTCCCCAGAGGACGGAGGAGGTGGTGCCGGTGGTGGCGCGGCTGATGGTGGAGTGGGTCGATGAGGCCCGTCGGCATGCCGGGGGCTTCCCGTTCCATCTGGCGTACGTGGAGGTGATGGAACGGATGGAGCGAGCAATCGCGTGGCTGGAGGAGGCGCTGCACGCCCAGGCGAGGGCGCTCGGGCTGGACCTGGGGGCGCTGGGGGAACTCAAGCGACGACTGGAACGGCTGCGGGATCGGGAGGCGGTGAGGAAGAACTGGGCCGAGCTGCGGGTCCTGGCGTGGGGTTGGAACGAGGTGCGGGAGGCGCTGCACGTGGCGAGG
>JAJZDH010000096.1 GCA_021828665.1 Thermoplasmata archaeon | reverse complement strand
CGGGGGCGATCGCCGTCGACCGGACGATCGGCCCGAGGACGACCACCTCCCCGTTCACGCTGAGGCGGCCCGTCGGCCGTTCCGTCGCCGCCGGCCACCCCTCGACGACGGCCTTCTCGCCGGCGATCTCGAGCTCGATCCGGATCCCCTCGGCCTCGAGGACCCGGACCGGATAGGTCGCTTTCCCGATCCGGACCGTGGCGGCGGCCGGGTCGTACGCGACCTCGTAGGCCACCTCATCGACGACGAGCTCGAGACGCATCGATCCACCTCCCGGCCCGGGCGAGCCCGGCCCGACCCTCGTGCGCCCAGGGGCTCACGCCGCCGCCGCTCGTCGGCCCCGTCCCGCCGGCCGGCGCCGGCGGGACGGGAGGCGCGGGGGCGGCCGGGGTCCGGAGCACGGTGGCGATCCCCACGGCGGCCGCGGAGAGGATCTCCGGGGTCAGCCGGAGGTCCGCGGCCGTTTGGAACGCCCGGAAGACCGACGGGAACATGGCGTAGCTCAGCGCCTCCGCCTCGTCGGCGGCGGGGACGAACGCCCGGACCTCCGCGAGCGCCCGGGCGAACTCCGGCTCGAGGAGGTCGGCCGGCCGGCCCCGGATCGGGGCCGCGTCGCCGAGGACCCGCCGGAGGAGGTCGGGATCGAGCGGCGCCGGCGCCGCGCCGTACAGCCCCCGGACGTAATCCTGGACCTCGCGGGTGATCTGCCGGTACCGCTCCCCGGAGAGGACGTTGACCACCGCCTGGACCCCGACGATCTGGCTCGTGGGGGTGACGAGCGGCGGGTACCCGAGGTCGGCGCGCACCCGGGGGATCTCCTCCAGCACCTCGCCGAGGCGCGCCGCGGCCCCCTGCTCGGCGAGCTGCCCGAGGAGGTTCGAGAGCATGCCGCCCGGCACCTGGTGGATCAGGATCGCCGGGTCGGTCTGGAGCGACCTCAGGTTGAGGAGCGGCAGGTAGTGGTCGAGGACCCCCCGGAAATACTCGGCGAGGTCGGCGAGGGCGCCGAGATCGAGCCGGGGATCGTGGGGTCCCGCGCGGAGCGCCCCCACCATCGTCTCGGTGGGCGGCTGCGAGGTCCCCCCCGCGAAGGGCGAGAGGGCGGTGTCGAACGCCGTCGCGCCGGCCTCGGTGACGGCGAGGCAGGTCATCGCCGAGAGCCCGCTCGAGGAGTGGGTGTGGACCACCACCGGCAGCCCCACCTCCCGGACGAGCGCCCCGACGAGGGCGCCCCCCTCCGCGGGAGGCATGAACCCGCCCATGTCCTTGACGCAGAGCTCGTCGGCCCCGAGCCCGGCGAGGGTCCGCCCGAGCTCCACGAAGGCGGCCCGGGTGTGCACCGGGGATTCCGTGTAGCAGATCGTCGCCTGCGCCCGGGCCCCGGCCGCCTTCACCGCCTTCAGGGCGACCTCCATGTTCCGGGGATCGTTCAAGGCATCGAAGACCCGGAAGATGTCGATCCCCTCCCGGGCGGCCCGGGCGACGAACCGCTCGACCACGTCGTCGGCGTAGTGGCGGTACCCGACGAGGTTCTGGCCCCGGAGCAGCATCTGGAGCGGCGTGTTCGGCATCCGCCGCTTGAGCGCCCGGAGCCGCTCCCACGGGTCCTCGTGGAGGAACCTCAGGCAGACGTCGAAGGTGGCCCCGCCCCACACCTCGAGCGAACGGTACCCGATGGCGTCCAGCCGTTCGGCGGCGGGCAGCATGTGCCGGGTCCGCATCCGGGTGGCGATGAGCGACTGGTGACCGTCCCGGAGGACCGTCTCGGTGATGCCCACCAACGCGCGCTCCCCCCTGCCCCCCCCGCTACAGCGGCGGGTTCCCGTGCTTCCGGGCCGGCCGGTCCTCCCGCTTGGTGGCCAGGAGCTCGAGCCCCGTCCGGAGCCGGGCCCGGGTATCGGCCGGATCGATGACATCGTCGAGGTACCCCCGTTCGGCCGCGAGGTAGGGATTGAGGAACTCCGCCCGGTACTCGCCGATGAGCCGGGCCCGGAGCGGCTCCCGCTCCGCCTCGGTCGCCGCGTCGAGCTCCCGCCGGAAGAGGATGTTCACCGCCCCTTCGGCCCCCATGACGGCGATCTCCGCGGTGGGCCAGGCGAAGTTGAGGTCGCCGCCGAGATGCTTCGAGCACATCACGTCGTACGCCCCCCCGTACGCCTTGCGCAGGATCACGGTGAGCTTCGGGACCGTCGCCTCGGAGTACGCGTACAGGAGCTTCGCGCCGTGCCGGATGATCCCCCCGAACTCCTGCTGCGTGCCCGGCAGGAACCCGGGCACGTCGACGAAGGTGAGGACGGGGAGGTTGAAGGCGTCGAGGAACCGCACGAACCGGGCCCCCTTGGTGGAGGCGGCGATGTCGAGGGTTCCGGCGAGCACCTTCGGCTGGTTCGCCACGACGCCGACGGACCGGCCGTCCAGCCGGGCGAGCCCGGTGAGGAGGTTCCCGGCCCAGCCGGCCTGGACCTCGAGGAAGGAGCCGGGGTCGAGGACGCGCCGGAGGACCTCGTGGACGTCGTACGGCGTGTTGGCCTCCTCGGGGACCACCTCCGCGAGCTCCGCCGCCGCCCCCGCCGGCGGATCCGCCGCCGCCGTCCGCGGCGGCTCCTCCAGGTTGTTGAGCGGCAGGTAGGAGAGGATCCGCCGCGTGAGGTCGAGGGCCTCGCGGTCGGAGCCGACGGAGAAGTGGGAGACCCCGCTTGTCCGGGCATGGGTGTCGGCCCCGCCGAGCTCCTCCATCGAGACGGTCTCGCCGGTCACCGCCTGGATGACCTCCGGGCCGGTGATGAACATCTGCGCCTGGCCCCGGACCATGAGGACGAAGTCGGTGATCGCAGGGGAGTAGACCGCGCCGCCCGCGCACGGCCCGAGGATCACCGAGAGCTGCGGGACCACCCCCGACAGGAGGACGTTGCGGAAGAACACCTCCCCGTAGCCGCCCAGGCTCATCACCCCCTCCTGGATCCGCGCCCCGCCGGAGTCGTTGAACCCCACGATCGGCACCCCCGCCTTCCGGGCGAGCTCCATCGTCTTCACGATCTTCTCCGCGTGGGCCTCGCCGAGGGCGCCGCCGAACACCGTGGCGTCCTGGGCGAAGGCGCAGACCGGGCGGCCGTCGACCTCCCCCCAGCCCGTCACCACCCCGTCGCCGGGGATCCGCCGCTCGTCGAGGCCGAAGGTGCTCACCCGGTGGACCACGTACGGTCCGGTCTCCACGAAGCTCCCCGGATCGAAGAACGTCTCCAGCCGCTCCCGGGCCGTGAGCTTGCCGCGGGCCCGGTGCCGGGCCGTCCGCTCCGCGCCGCCGCCTTCGGCGGTGCGGGAGCGTCGGAGCCGCCACCGCTCGAACGCCTCGGTCATGTCGGCTCCTCCACCACGAGCTCCCCGGAGCGGATCGACGAGGGGCCGACCGGCCCGTCGACCAGGAGCGACCCGTCCGGGGCGATCTCCCGGATCCGGCCGACCGGGACCCCGTCGACCCACGCCGGCCGCCCCCGGCCGAACAGGATCTCCCGGCTGCGGTCGAGCCAGCGGCCGGGGCCGTCCCGGGACCCAAGGTCGGCCTCGATCCGGGCGAGAACGGCGAGGACCCGGTCCTCCACCTCTTCGAGCGGGGGGGGCGGGAGGTGCCGGTCGGCGATCCGACCGACCCGGTCCCGGATCTCGGCCGGGTACGCCTCCGGGGGGCTCCGCACATTGAGCCCCACCCCGAGGACGGTCCGGGGGCCGTACGGGCCCTGGACCCGTTCGGGCAGGATGCCGGCGATCTTGCGCCACCGGCCGTCCGTCCCCGGCAGGAGAAGATCGTTCGGCCACTTGAGCACCGTCGGGACCGACCACGCCTCTTCCAGGAGATCGTGGAGGCCGGCGCCGAAGGCGAGCGGGACGAGGGAGCCGGCACCGGGGAGGTCCGGCCCGACCCGGGAGAGATACAGGCCGCCCGGCGGCGAGGCCCACCGATGGTCGCGCCGGCCGAGGCCCGCCGTCTGGATGCCGGCGACGACCCAGGTCCCGTCCGGGCACCCTTCGGTCACGAGCTCCCGGGCGCGGAGCTGCGTGGAAGGCAGGCTCACGTAGAACTGGCGCAAGCTCACGGTCGAACCGCCGGGTCGAGGCGTCCGAGGGCATAAGGGCTGGCCCCGGCCGACGCTCCCCGGCCGGCCGCCGACCCCCCGTCCCCCGGCCCGGGACCGCCCCGGGGGCGACCTCCGTCGGCCGAGGGGCGGCGGGGCCGCCCCGGACCGGCCCGCCGGTCGCTCCGGAGTCCCGCTTCCGGCCGGTCCGGCCGCCGGACCGCGACTCCCACCGGGGAGGATCGGCCGACCAAAGGGGCTTTCTGCCACCCGACCGTGGCCGGGCGGGGGGCCCCGATGAACCGCCTCATTCCGTGCCCGGAGTGCGGCTGTCCGGTCCTCTTCCATCGGGCTCCGCGCGACCCCGCCGCCGGGGCGGGCCGGATGGCCTGCTCCGAGTGCCGGAACGAAGACGGCACCGAACGGCTCTGCGCCGCCGGGACCGACGCATGAACGCCCGTCGGCGCGCCGGCGGCCGCGTCCCGGCCCGTCCCGGGGGACGGGGAGGCCGCTTTGCGGTGCTCGCCGTCGGGCTCCTCCTCCTGGTGGCCGTGCCCGGAATGGCGCTCCGGTCGGCCGGCCGGTCGACCGACCTCCCGGGGAGCCCCGTCGGGGAGCGGCCGACGGTCGCGGACGCGCCGGTCCCCATCGCGTTCGGGCTCAACGTCTCGGTGGGGTCGGTCGCCAGCCTCTCGATGACGCTCGCCGCCACGCTCTCCGCCACCTCCGGATTCATCGATCCCGGCACCACGCTCAACGGAACCGCCATCCTCTCGGTGCCGGCCGTCGTTCCGGCGACGGTGACGGTCCTCGGGAGCACCGCCGCCGTCCCGATCCCCCCGCTCGGCCCCTTCGGGCCGACCGTGATCCCGGGCCTGACCTACACGTACCTCGGCTACTCGCTCGCCCTGAGCGTCCGCACCTTCGGGACCATCGGCGCGAACGCCACGGGCGCGGCCGGCGGGGGCACGACCACCCTCACCTGGGCGGCGGGGGGGTCCCGGGGCTACCCGGTGACCGCCCCGGTCGGCGCCGCCCCGGGCACCGCGATCGGCGCCGGGCCCACCGGCGTGGGCTACACGCTGTCGGTGGGGATCAACGCGACCGGCACCGTCCCCGTCCTCGGGGCGATCGACCTGCCCGTGGTGCCGTTCGCCCCCGCCGGATCGGCCGCCGGCAGCCCCGACCGCGTCCTCGGGAACTACACGGTGACGAGCCCGCTCACGATCCTCGGATTCTCGGCGACCCCGTCGAGCGGGCCCCCGGGCGCGAGCCTCCTCCTCAACGTCTCCGCCTCGGGCGGGAACCCGCCGCTCGCCTACCGCTACCTCGGACTCCCGCCCGGCTGCCCCGGCGGGAACGCCCCGACCGTGTACTGCGTCCCGACGGCGTCGGGCCGCCATACCGTCGGCGTCGTGGTGACCGATTCCCAGGGGGTGGCCCGGGAGGCGAACACCACCTTCACGATCTCCGCGCCCCCCGGATCGGGGAGCGACCTCGGGACCGCGGCGTCGATCCCGCTCCTCCTGGCGCTCGTCGGGGTCGTCGCCGTGGCGGCGATGGTGGGAGGGTTCCTCCTCGGTCGGCGGCGCCGGAGCCCACCGCCCCCGACCGCCCCCCGCCCCGAAGCCTGATTCCCGGGCCGGATCCGCGACCGAGCTCCCGCCTCGGATCTCCGGATCCCCGCCGCGCCGGTTCGGCTCCCTCGGCAGGGGCGCGTCCACGCGCGATCGATCCTGCGATACGGGGGATGCGGTGTCTCGGGAAATCTCTCGCCAGGGGGCATCGCCTGGGCCTCTTCGAACGGGAATCCTCCTCGACCCCGAAGCTCCTCAAGCTCCCCAAGCGCTCGCGGCGTCCCCCGGGCCCGTGCGACGTCCACCGACGCTTCCACGCCCGGCCGGCGCGGCGGGCCGGATCGACTCCTTCCATTCCTCCTTCCCCGTCGGATCCCTCCCGTCCCTCCACGCGGCCGTCCGGGATCTCCACGGGGCCGATCGCATCGAGGAGGCCCCCGGGCTCCTGGCCCGGCGGACCTAAGCCGTTCTCCCATACCTAGACAACCGTGGCAAGCACGGTTGATGCTGGGTTCCTGAATCCTCGGAAGGCATCTGTCCTAGCGGACATGAACCTCCTTC
>JAJZDH010000095.1 GCA_021828665.1 Thermoplasmata archaeon | reverse complement strand
GCCGCGCTCCGGCTGCGGGACGCCGTGCGCGGCGGGCCGCCGCCGGAGACCGCGGCGGCTCCGGCCCCTCGCTGATCGGGATCCGGGTCACGGGCGGGACGGTCGCGCGGCCCGGGCCCGGTTCCCGGAGCGCCGCCCACGCCACCGTCGTCATCCCCCGGAGGAGCGCCTCGGCCCGGCGGCCGATGGCCCCGACCTCGCGGGCGAGCCGGGGCCGCTCCGGCGGCCCCGCCTCCAGGAGCCGGAGCAGGTCGACCACTTGCCGGAGCAGGAGCCCCGCCTCCGCGGCCACCTCGAGGCTTGTCATCTCGGCCCGGAGGACCGCGATCCACCGGGCGACCGGTTCCGGCCGCCGGGGGGCCGGGCGGGCGGCCGGCGTCACGATCGCCGCCCTCCGCGGCCGGGCGGACGGGGCGCCGCCCGGAACCGGATCCGGAAGGTGCCGCCGTCGAAGTAGGCGCGTTCGATCCGGCCCCGGGCGTACAGCACCGGCAGGGTCAGCTGGCGTCGGTAGCCGCCGACCCGGAGGTACAGCACGTCGCCCCGCTGGGTGAGCTCGACATCCTTCGGATCGGGGTGCTTGAGGGCGAGCTCGATGACGGGAGCCCCCTCGTGGGTCACGAACCGTACCGGGGCCTCGGCGGGCCAGAACCGGGCCGGGTCGGCGGTGCCGAAGATGTCGGCGCCGAGCCGCTCGAGCGCCTCGAACCCGAGGACTTCGGTGGGGTAGCGGGGCACGGGGAGCTGGGTGAGGCCGCCGAAGAGGGTGGTGAGGGTGGCGAGGTTGGTCGTCTGCTCCTCCCGGGTGGCGGCGAAGTAGCCGCCGGTCGCCTGGGCCGGGAAGACCCGGTTGACCACGAGGAGCTCGACGGTGAGCCCGAAGAGGCAGAGGTAGGTGTAGGCGCGCTGGGTCTCGGCG
Source organism: Thermoplasmata archaeon (assembly GCA_021828665.1). Classification (GTDB taxonomy): domain Archaea; phylum Thermoplasmatota; class Thermoplasmata; order Lutacidiplasmatales; family UBA184; genus JAKIVR01. Next base: position 5,378 of record JAJZDH010000095.1, on the reverse strand, counting down.
ATGACCATCCGCTCCGGGTTGACCACGAGGCGGACGGTGGTCCGGGAGGGATCGGTGAGGAGGAGCCGCACCCGGGCGAACCGGTCGTGGAGCTCCTGGAGGGCGGTGAAGAAGTTGTCGGAGGGCATCGGCGTCTGCATCACCGGCCCCACGGTGCTGCGGATCACCCGGGCCAGCCGGCGCTGCATTCCGAGGAAGTGCTCGAAGTACCATTCCACCGCGCTCGGGAAGCTCAGCATCCGGAGCGTGTCGGCGGTGGGGGCGGTGTCGAGGACGACGGTGTCGTAGCGGCCCTCCCGGGCGAATTCGTCGAGCCGAAGCAGCGCCGCGATGAGTTCCATGCCGGGGAGGATCACCACCTCCTCCGCCGTGATCTCGGCCACCCCCTGGCTCGCGAGGAGGCGCAGCAGGTACTCCCGGACCGCCTGCCAGTTGCGCTCGATCTCGGTGAGGACATCGATCTCGAGGCCCCAGAGGTTCGGCCGGATCGGCACCGGGTCCGCCCCGAGCGGGACCGCGAGGGAATCGGCGAGGGAATGGGCGTTGTCGGTGGAGATAACGAGGGTCCGCTGGCCCCGGGCCGCCGCCGCGAGGGCGGTCGCCGCCGAGACGGAGGTCTTCCCGACCCCGCCCTTTCCGGTGTAGATGATGATCCGCACCGTCAGGACCCCTCGGGCGGGGCATCCTCCTCGACCACAAAGCTTCCGACATAGTCGCAGGCGAGGCAGTGGTAGCGCTGGCCGGTGATGAGCGCCGCCTCGTAGATGATCCGGTCGGAGCCGCAGGTCGGGCAGCGCAGGATCGGCTTACCCCGAGGGCGGCGGTGCCGCATCGTTCTCCCCGGGGTCGTCCCCGGCCGAGGACCCGGACCCCTCGTCCGTCCCCTCGGTCCCCTCCGTCCCGTCGTCCTCCCCCTCCGTCCCGTCGGGAGGCTCCGGCCCGGCGTCGCGGTCCGCCTCCGGTCCCTCCCCGTCGGCCGCCGGCGGCCGGGGGGCGGCCGGTTCCTCGGACCCCTCCGGCGGCGGGTCGAGGGCGACGGCGTCCTTGACGGCGTCCGCCTCCTCGATCCGGATGATGCGGACCCCCATGGTGTTCCGCCCCTGCGCCCGCACCGAGGCGACGGGGAGCCGGATCGTCACCCCGCCCTGCGTCGTGACGAGGAGCTCCTGGCTCTCCCGGACCGGCAGGACGGCGACGACCCAGCCGTTCCGCCCGCCGGTCACGATGGTCCGCACCCCGTGCGCGCCGCGCCGGGTCCGCCGGTAGTCCGCGAAGGGGCTGCGCTTGCCGAACCCGCGGCTCGTGAGGGTGAGGAGGTGCGGGTAGGCGGCCGCCACGGGGGCCATCCCGACGACCTGGTCCTCGGCGCCGTCGGCGAGGCGGACTCCGATGACCCCGTAGGTGGCCCGCCCGGTGGGCCGGATCTCCCCGAGCGGGAAGCGGACGAGCTGGCCGGAGCGGGTGGCGAGCACCACCTCGTCGGCCGGGTCGCCGAAGATCGCCACGTCGACGAGCTCGTCGCCCTCCTCGATGAGGACCGCCTGGATCCCGTTCGTCCGGATGTTCTGGAACTCCGACAGCTCGGTCCGCTTGACCAGTCCCCGGCGCGTCGCGAAGAGGAGCGCTCCGGGGCCGGCGAGGTCGCGGAGCGGCAGGAGCGTCTGGACCCGCTCGCCCTCCTTGAGCCGCGGCAGGAGGTTGATGATCGCCTTCCCCTTGGAATGGCGGCTGCCCTCGGGGAGCTCGTACGCCTTCAGCCGGTAGACCCGGCCGAGCGAGGTGAAGAAGAGGACATTGTCGTGGGTCCGGGTGACGAAGGTGCGGGTGACGAAATCCTCCTCCTTCGTCTCCATCTGGACCAGCCCCTTGCCGCCCCGCCGCTGCCGGCGGTACTGGTCGAGCGGCAGCCGCTTCACGTACCCGCCGTGGGTGACCAGGACGACCACGTCGGCGTCGGGGATCAGGTCCTCGAGGGTCCGCTCGGAGAAGCCGGCGACGATCTCGGTCCGCCGCCGGTCGGCGAACCGCGCCCGGAGGTCCCGGAGCTCCGCGCGCACGAGGCCGTCGAGCTCGGCGGGGCTCTGGAGGATCGCCTTGAGCCGGGCGATGAGGGCGTCCTTCTCCGCGGCCTCCTGCATCAGCGATTCGCGCTCGAGGCCGGTGAGCCGGGCGAGACGCATCTCGAGGATGGCGTGGGCCTGCTCGGTGGAGAGGAGGAAGCGGCCCATGAGGGCGCTCTCGGCGGCGGGGGTGTCGCGGCTCTTGCGGATGACCCGGATCACCTCGTCGATGTGGTCGATGGCGATGAGGAACCCCTCGAGGAGGTGCCGCCGCTCCTCGGCCCGGGCGAGCTCGAACCGGCTCCGCCGGGTGAGCACCGAGCGCCGCTGGGCGAGGTGGAGCTCGAGGAGCTCCCGGAACGGCAGGACCCGGGGACGGCCGTCGACGAGGCAGAGGTTGATCACGCCGAAGCCGGACTCGAGCGGCGTGTGCTCGTAGACCCGGTTGAGGACGATCTCGGCCGGGGCGTCCCGGCGCAGCTCGAGGATCACCGAGATGCCGTTCCGGTCGGACTCGTCCCGGAGGTCGGTGATCCCGTCGAGCTTCTTGCTCTTCACCAGTTCGGCGATGGTCTGCAGGAGGGTGGACTTGTTCACCTCGTACGGGATCTCGGTGACGACGATCTCCTCCCGGTCGCCCCGCCGGCGGATCTCGGCCTTGCCGCGGACCTTGAGCATCCCGCGGCCGGTCGCGTAGATCTCCCGGATCCCCTCGGCCGACAGCCGGCCGCCGGTGGGGAAATCCGGCCCGGGGACGATCGCCAGGAGCTCGTCGAGGGAGGCGGTGGGCCGGTCCAGGAGGAGGAGGAGCGCGTCGATGAGCTCCCCCAGGTTGTGGGGCGGCATGTTCGTGGCCATGCCGACGGCGATCCCCGACGATCCGTTGGCGAGGAGGTTCGGGACCTTGCCCGGGGTGAGGAGCGGCTCCTTGAGCGTCCCGTCGAAGTTGTCCTGCCAGTCCACGGTGTCCTTCTCGATGTCGACGAGCATCTCCTCGGCCAGCGCCGAGAGGCGGGCCTCGGTGTACCGCATGGCGGCGGCGCTGTCGCCATCGACGGAGCCGAAGTTCCCCTGGCCGTCGACGAGCGGGTAGCGCAGCGAGAACGGCTGCGCCATCCGCACGAGCGTGTCGTAGACGGCGATGTCGCCGTGGGGATGGTACTTCCCGAGCACCTCCCCCACCGTGCGGGCGCTCTTGCGGTAGGCCTTGTCGTGGGTGACGCCGCTCTCCCACATCGCCCACAGGATGCGGCGGTGGACCGGCTTCAGCCCGTCGCGCCCCTCGGGCAGCGCCCGCCCGACGATGACGCTCATGGCGTAGTCGAGGTAGCTCGTGTGGATCTCCCGCTCGAGCGGCTGCTCCCGGACCCGGGGGTCGGCGGCCGCCGGGACGGACGCCGACGCCGGCTCCGTCACGGCGTCCCCCCGTCGCGGGGGATCTGGCCGGCGACGATCCGGTCGGTGTGGCGGAGGAACTCCGAGAGCGTCCCCGCCGGCAGCGTCGCCCCCGCGGCGACCCGGTGGCCGCCGCCCTCCCCGCCGACCGCGCCGGCGGCCTCGCGGAGCGCGACGGCGAGGTCGAGCCCCTGGCCGACCACGTGCAGCTTTCCCCGGGCGCTCACCCGGATCGGCCCCGGGCCGGGGGGGCTCGCCACGACGACCGGCCGGTGGGGGTCGAGGAGGAAGTTCATGGCGAGGCCGGCCTGGGTGCCGGCGAGGGAGCCGTCCGGGCTCTCGAACCACTGGAGTGCCGGGAGCTCCCGGACCCCGCCGTCCTCGATCCGCCGCAGGCCGCCGAGGATGCCGGTCCGCCACGCCTCCTCGCTGCCGCGGGCGCGGTCGAGCGCTCCCCGGTCCCCGAGGGCGAGCGCGATCCCGATCCCGGGGATCCCTTCCCGGCCGGTGGCGTTCTGGAGGTTCGAGAGCTCCTCGGCGTCGAGGCCCACCGAGGGGAGGAACCAGCCGGGGGCCCGGAACGCCTCCTGGAACTCGGGGCGGACCCGCTGCTCGGCGAGCTGGTGGCCGAGCGCCTCCGCGAGGTGCTCGCGGTGGGCGGCCGAGAGCGCGTCGGGGGCGCGTCCGGGGTCGATCCCGAGTCCCGTGAGGAAGGCGGCCGCGGCCTCGGGGCGGCCGGAGAGGCCGCGGAAGAACGGGTCGATGCTGCGGGCGAGCGCGGCGCCGATCGTGGGGCCGGAGAGGCCGAGGCGGGGCCGCGGCTGGACGAGCCCGCGCGTCCGGGCCTCCTCCACCAGCTTCGCGTTCAGGCCGCGGAACCCGCCCACGTGCTGCCGGTCGGCGATCGCCCCCGAGATCCCCCAGGGGGCATTGTCCCAGTTCTTGGGATCGAGGAGGATCGTGTAGAGCCACGTGAGCGTCGCCGCGCACATCTCGCTCATCCCGTCGACCCCCCAGTCGAGCGGGTTCACGAACGCCACCCGGTCGGGCAGGTGGGCGGCGGCCTCCTGCGCGGGGTAGGTGTGGTGGTCGAGGACGACGACCGGGTGCGGGTGGGCCACGTACAGATCGAGCCAGCTCGCCCCGGTGTCGACGACGAGGACCGGCCCCCCCGTGGCCCGGAGCAGCTCCTGCATGTGGCCCCGCTCCACTCCCTGGAACGGGGTGGCCTGCACGGGGAACCCCAGCCGCCGGAGCGCCCGGATCGCCGCGGAGGCGCTGGCGATGCCGTCCCCGTCGTAGTGGTAGAGGATCCGCCACCGGCCCGGGTGGGCCAGCAGCACCTCCCGGGCCCGGGTGAATTCGATCGCGAAGTTCGGGTGCGCGACGAACCGTTCCGGCCCCGAGGGCATCACTCCACCTGGAGCACCGCACCCGCGGCGGTGTAGCTCCAGGTCTCCGGGAGCACCTTGCGTCGCCGGTAGTAGTGGGCCAACCGGCGGATGCGGGACTCCATGAGGGCGAGCCCACGTCGGTTGGAGTTGTCGTACGGATGCTGCTTGAGGTGGCGCTGCAGGTGGACGACGCGCTTCAGGAGCGCCTGGAGGTCCTCGGGGAGCTCGGGGCGGATCCCCTGCTCGCGGAGGACGGCGGTCAGCCGGCGTCCCGTGACGGAGCGGACCGACGGGATTCCGTAGGTGTCCCGGAGGACCGTCCCGACCTGCCCGGAGGTGAGCCCGCCCTTCGCGAGCTTGACGGCCGTCTCGGTGATCTCGTCGACCTCGAGGGTGGTCCACGCGGGCTTGGTGAGCGGGTACGGCCGTTTCGAGCCGGACCGGCCCTTGTGGCCGGAGTGGATACGGGACACGATCGAACCACACCGGTGCGGTACATAACGGTTGGCCGCGGCCGCGGCGGGCGGTG
>JAJZDH010000094.1 GCA_021828665.1 Thermoplasmata archaeon | reverse complement strand
TGACGGTTAATGGAAGTCAGAGGCCGGGCCGGTGGGACCGGGCCATCGGGAACGGGTCGCCTCCCGTGGCGGGGTCGGGCGCTCCGCAGGCGGATCGGCGGGGCGCCGTCCCGGGGGGTTGCCGCCCGGCCGTTACCGGGGCCATCCGGAGCGGCCGAAGAGCGGGGGCCGGGGCGGCGCCCGGGAACGGGGAGGGGCCGGAGCCGGGCGGGAGGCGACCCGGGAGGGGACGCGCCCGCTGCCACCCAGAAGGATCGGCTCGGCCACCTCGTGGGTCAGCCGGTCGGCGGCGGTCCGGAGGTCGCGGAGGAGACCCGGCGGGAGACGCCCCAGGAGCCGGTCCAGGTGCGCTTCCCAGTCGAACCGGGCCCGGGTCCACCGGTACATCGCCGGAGGATAGGCGGTCTCGAACCCGGCACCGTGGGAGCTCTTCGATCCCGGGTCCCGGGCCGTCCCGCGGAGCCGGTCCTTCACGAGCTCGTACAGGCGGGTCCCCGGAAGCGGCACGGCCACGGAGACGGAGTACTCCTCCGGCGAGAACCGACGGAAGAGCGCGAGCGTCGCCTCGATATCCTCGAGCGTCTCGCCGGGGTAGCCGAGCATCAGGAACCAGTACTGGCGGATCCGGTGGCGGCGGAGCTCGGCGGCCACCCGCTCGACCTGCGCGATCCGGGTACCGCGGTTCATCAGGTCGAGCATCTTCTGGCTGCCGGATTCCACGCCGACATAAACCCGGGCGAGTCCGGCCCGCCGCATCCCGTCGAGGAGATCCGTCTTGAGGAGGTCGACCCGGGCGAGGCATTCGAAGGCGAGCGGCGGATCGAACGCCTCCATCCCCCGCAGGAGCGTTTCGAGCCAGGCGCGGCGGATCCCGAAGACATCGTCGCAGAAGCGGACGTAATCGACCCGGTAGGTGGACCGGAGCGCCCGGAGCTCCGCCAGCACCCGTTCGGGGCTCTGCTGCCGGAACGAGCGGCCGAACGTCGGTTTCGAGCACCACGAGCAATCGAACGGGCACCCCCGGCTGGTGAGGAGCGCGGCCCGCCGCTCGCCGGTCCGGCGCTGCCATCGGGACAGATAGGCCTCCATGTCGAGGAGATCCCATGCCGGGAGCGGCAGCTGGTCGAGGTCGGCGAGGAAGGGGCGGGCGGGACCCCGCACGAGCTGGCCCCGGAGGAGGGTGGCGACCCCGGCGAGGTCGTTGGGAATCGGCCCCTCCGCGCCGGCATGGGCGAGCTCCACGAGCGCCTCTTCGCCCTCGCCGAGGACGACGGCGTCGAACCCTCCCGCGAGGTACGGTTCCGGGCGGCTCGCCGAATCCGGTCCCCCCGCGACGGAGCGCACCCCCTCCCGTCGGGCGAGTCGGGCGATCGCCAGGGCCCGGCGGAAGGTGAGCGACTTCGTATGCACTCCGAGGAGGTGGGGGCGGAAGTCCGCGATCGCCCGGCGGACCGGGCCGACCGATCGCTCGAAGGTCAGGTCGGTGATCCGGACGTCGATCGCCCGCTCCCGGAGAAAGGCGGCGAGCGACAGCAGGCTGAGGGAGGGGTAGAGCTCGACGGACTTCCGGTCCATGGGATCCTCCCGGGCGAGGTACGGATCCACGAGCAGGACCCGGGGCCGTTCGGCGGCGGGGGGGCGGCCCCCGGGCCCCCCGGTCTCAGCCACGGCCCCGATCCCGGCGGGGGCGACCGCCCGAGAGCGCGCCGACCGGACAGTACGGCACGCACCAGCCGCAGCCCGTGCAGTGGTCCCGGACCTCCAGCCGTTCCGGTGCGAGCTCGAGGGCGTTCGGCGGGCAGACGCCCGTGCAGAGTCCGCAGAGGACGCAGAGCTCCGGGTCGACGGTGATGGAGGTCACGGGGAACCCACGGGTTCGGAGGCGGATACCGACCCCGACGGTTCCCCGTGGAGGGCCCGTCCCAGCGCCACGAAGCCGGTGAGACCGCACTTGATCCGGGCCGGCGAGAGGGGGATCCCGATGAGCTGGAAGACATCCTCGCGGGAGATCTTCTCCACCTCGGCCACCGGGCGCCCCTTCACCTTCTGGGTCAATAGCGAGGTCGCGGCGACGGAGATGGCGCAGCCGTCCCCGGAGAACCCGACCTCCTCCACCACCCCGCCGTCGCTGACCTTGAGCTCGACGCGGATGTGGTCGCCGCAGAGCGGATTGCTCTCCTCGCCCGAGGCGGTCGCCCCGGAAAGCGGTCCGAAGTTCTTCGGCGTCCGGTAATGCTGGAGGATGACCTCCTGGTACATGTCGTAGGCCACGGTTGCTGCTCCGGGATTCGCCGCCAGAGATTATCCAGTCGTGGTATTAAATGGCGCCCTCAATTTGCGCACCGGGGGGTGACCTATTATCCTCTCCTCCCGTGCTCCGACGATGGCCGCCTCGGTGCCCCCGTCGGCTTCCCGCTGGTTCGACTTCTCCCGTCTCCGGGGTCTCGAGGAGCGGCTCCACGAACCGGAGCGGATCCGTCGGGTCCGCGCCGCCGCCCGGGAGGCATTCGAGGCGCTCCCCCTCGAGCCCAATCCGCTCTACCGGGGGTACTCCAACTTCGCCGGCGCCGACCTCCGCGAGATCGATTTCGGGGCGGAGGGTCCGGCGGTGCCGCTGCCCGCCCGGGCCGCCGCCACGCTCCGGATCGTCCACGATGCCGTCGGGACCCGGACGGAGGTGCCGGCGGAGCTGTCGGCGGCCGGCGTCACGGTCCGGACCCTGCCGGAGCTCTGGAACGACGGCGGAGGGGCGGCCGAGGAGCTCCTCGCCCCCATCCTCGCCGAGGACAAGCTCACGGCGCTCGCCCGGGCCACGGTCAACCGGGCGGTGGAGGTGGTCGTTCCCGACCGTTGTCCGCTGCCCGTCCGGGTCGAGGATCTCACCGTCCTTTCCTCCCCCCACCAGGGGCTCTCCGTCCGGCGCGAGATCCGGGCCGGCGTCGGCTCCCGCCTCCTGTACGCCGAAGAGCTCTACGCGACCCGGGAATCGGAGGCGGACGGACCCCGGCTGTACGGCAGCACCGTACGGATCTCGGTGGCCGAGGAGGCGCAGGTCCACTACCTGAGCGTCCACGCGCCCGATCCCCGGGCGGTCTCCCTGTACCAGAGGCGGGGGTCCGTGGGGCGCTCGGCCCGGCTCGCCTGGATGTGGGCCGGGTTCGGGGGGTTCCGCACCCGGTTGCGGAACCTCTCGGAGCTCGTCGGCACCGGGAGCGCGCTCGAGGACCTCCAGGCGTTCTACGGGCGCGGCGAGCAGGCCTACGACAGCTCCGTGCAGATCTCCCACATCGGCACCGATACGCACGGCCAGTCGGTGACGCGGGGGGTCTTCAAGGACACCTCGCAGGGGGTCAGCCGCGGCCTGGTCCGGATCGAGAAGGAGGCCCGGAAGACGGTGAGCTTCCTGTCGGAGCATGCGATGCTGCTCTCCCGCGGCGCCCGTTCCGACACCATCCCCGTGCTCGAGATCCTGTGCCGGGACGTGAAGGCGACCCACTCCTCGTCGGTGGCACCGGTCGACCCGGAGAAGGTTTTCTACCTCGCCTCCCGGGGGTTCCGCGAGGGCGACGCCGTCCGGATGATCGGGGAAGGGTTCCTCGCCCATGTCCTGGAACGGGCCCCCATCGTGGGGCTCCGGGACCATCTGTATCCTATCCTGGCGGCGCGCTGGGACGGCCACCCCGTGGTCTGGACCGGCGACGCTTCCGGTCCGTCGCTCCCCCCCCTCGAGGTGCGCGCGGCGGACGCCGCCGAGGATTGGCGCTTCGATTCGAAGCTGCGGTAGGAGCCCGCTTCCGGGGCCGCGGGGGCGCCCGGGGGGGCTGCTCGAGGCTGCGCCAGAGATAGTAGGTGGCGTAGGAACGGTAGGGGGCCCAGGCCCGTCCCATCCGTTCCACCTGCCGTTCGGACGGCAGCCGGCGGAGCCCGTGCATCTGCTGGAGCGCCTTGCGGAGACCGAGATCCCCGGTGGGCAGGACATCCGGGCGCCCCAGACGGAACAGGAGGTACATCTGGGCGGTCCACGGCCCGATCCCCCGGACCTCCGTCAACGCCCGGACGACCTCCGCGTCGGGAAGCTCCTTGAGAGGCGGGAGCCGCAACCGGCCGTCCACCACCCGGGCCGCGAGGTCCTTGAGATACCCGATCTTCTGCGGGGAGAGCCCGGCGGCCCGGAGCGTCTCGGGAGTGGCGGCGAGGAACCAGGCGGCCGGCGGCAGGCTGCGGCGGCCGCCCGCCGCCACCACCCGGCGCCAGATCGCGTTCCCCGCGGCGCCACTGATCTGCTGGAAGATGATGGACCGGGCGAGGCCCGGGAATCCGGAGCGCGCTCTCGGAATCCCCCGGAGGCCCACCGTTTGGATGAGGGAGGCCCACCGCGCGTCCGCCCGCCCCAGATGCTCGGCCGCCCGAGAGGGTTCGGCCGCGTCCATGCGGGGGTGGACCGGGGCGGGCTTGAAAGCTCTCGGGGGGCGGGCGGGAGCGGCCCACCGGCCCCGGGCCCACCGAGGGGCGCCCCGAGGCGGAGATCCCCCCCGTCGGCTGGATCGACGGCCGTCCGATTCGCTCCCGCGATCCCCCTTCTCGCGACATCCTCCGGGGACGGCCGAACCGACCGGGGCCCGGGCGATGGTCCTCCGGCTCGCCGGGAGATCGCTCCCTTGCCACCGAACCGGTGCGACCTCCCCCCCTTCCTCGAGGAGTGCCGGCCCGGACGGGAGAGGGACCCGAGGCGGAGGAGCCCGCCATCCGCTCCGGCGCAACCTCTTTGAACCCCGCGGAACTTGTGGACAGGCATGTCGACCCCTCCGGATCCGGCGTCCTCCGTCCCCGCCCCATCGCCTCCGGCCCCCGCCACCGCTCCGGTCGGTGGGACCGATCCGTCCGTGGCTCCGGGATACCCCCCTCCCTGGGCCGTACCCCCGCCCGCCGGGGCCCCACCGGCCCCGCCGCCTCCTCCTCGCTCGCACCGCAACCTCCTCGTCGCCGTTGTCGCGGTGGTGGTGGTCGTGATCCTGGTCCTGGGGAGCCTACTGGCCCTGGGGGTGTTCTCCCCCAAGAGCTCGGGGAGCGGCCCCGCCACCTTCGACCAGGCGAATGGGGCGACGAACGCCTTCATGTCCGGCTACAAGGGCGGCGGTTGGAGGGCGATCTATGCCGAGGGCTTGGTCTCGCGCACCTCGGTGGCGAGCAATGCCTCCAGCCTCTCGAGCCTCGGCAGCCTCGGCTCCATCCCCGGATGCACCTCGACCGACCTCCTCGCCAACGGGACCGCCCTCACGTTGCCGGCCGATACCCTCGCGATCTCCTCGGGAGCCGCTTCCGGGTGGCTCTTTGCCGACGTCAACAGCTCCGGCGGCATCGCCCTCGTCCAGGACCTGGGGGGCTCCATCGCAGTGGATTTCCTGATCTCCTGCAGCGGTTTCGTGGGGAACGAACTGGGCCTCCTGCCGGGGATTCCGACCGGAACGATCGATAGCTCGACGGCCGTCGGCCACCTCCTCGGCCTTCCGGGCGCGGCCGCCTTCGTGGCCGCGCACCCGAACCTGACCGCGAGCTATGCGATCGGCGTCTCCACCTCGTCCGCGTCCCTCTTCGCGACGGATGCGTGGACGATCACCCTCCAGGCCTGCGCGATCTCCACCGGATCCACGAGCGCGGTCGTGCCCACCTACGGCGGGAATGTCGGAGCGATCAACGGCACGGTCTACGGGGCCGGCGGATCGAACCAGAGTTGTGGATCCTCGTTCTCGAGCGGCTCGTCCACCGGCGCGTCGACCCCGCTCGGGTCCGTCCTGTCGCTCGGGACGATGGTGGCGGGGACCACGACCACGAATGCCTCGGGAAGTTCCGCCCCCGTATGCTCGACCCAGCAGCCCTGCTCCACTTACACGACTCCCGTCACCTTCGCCGGGTCGGGCCTCGCCTGGAGCGATGTGGGCCTGAAGGTCCTCGCGGCGAACGGCACCACCCTCTCCGAGCCGTCCAACTGGACCTGGGACATCGTTTCCGTCTCGGGGACGGCGGCGGCCACCGCGACCGGAGGGGTCTGGTCCGGTTGGGCCGGCTCCGGCGGCAGCGCGACCGTCTCCTCCGGCGAGAACATCGTGCTGACGGTGCCGGCCGGAGCGGGCCTCTCCGCGGGAGATCTCTTGGAGGCGTTCGCGTTCAATCCGCTGTACAGCGGCACCGTCTCGTCGTTCTTCCCGTAGGGACCCCGTTCTCCCATACCTAGACAACCGTGGCAAGCACGGTTGATGCTGGGTTCCTGAATCCTCGGAAGGCATCTGTCCTAGCGGACATGAACCTCCTTCCTCCACAGGCGTTTTCCGTCTCCGCCGAA
>JAJZDH010000093.1 GCA_021828665.1 Thermoplasmata archaeon | reverse complement strand
GATTCGGGGGCCGAGCTCGGTGGCGCGGGAGGGGCGGGAGGCCCGGCCGGAGGGACGGATCCCGGGGACGGTGTCGGGACCGCCTCGGGCTTGCGCCGCCGGCGCCTCTCGGCATAGACCAGGATGAGGGCGATCGCGACGATGAGGAGGAGGAGGAAGATCCAGAAGAACGAGGACCCTCCGAACCAACGACCGCCGCCCCCGCCTCCACCCCCACCTCCACCTCCCCCCGAGGTCGGGTTGTAGGTGATCGTGAACCCCACCGCGGAACCGTTCACGGGCTGCGTGCCCGAGGCGGGGGACGCGGTGAACCCGGAGACCGTCCCCGCCGAGAACGGATAGGTGCCGTTGCGCTCGAGGAACGATATCGGGGCGGGAGCGGTGGCCCCGGCGAGCACGCCGTTGAAGGTGACCGACCAGGAGGTTCCGTTGGGAAGGCCCGTTTCCGACACGGTCACCGCGAACGAAGACGGAACGAACTCGACGAGCCGATTGTTGCCGGAATCCTCGACCCAAAGGTTGCCCGAGGGATCGAAGGCGGGCATCGTGGGTCCCGTGAGGTTGCGGGCCGATAGCCCGGAGGCCGCGCCGAGAAAGCTCGATTGGCCAATGACGACGGCGGGCGGCGCGAGCGAGGCGATCGGGGCCCGGTACTCCAGCACCCGGCTGTCCGCGGTGTCGGCGACCCACAGGTTCCCGCTCCCATCGAAGGTGAGCCCCTCCGGGTAGAACATCCCGTACGGCAGACCCACGGCGACCGTCGTGAAGTTCGGTTCTCCGAGGACGGCGCTCGCGGTCATGCCATCCGAGAACGGGGGCCGGAACTCGACCACCCGGTCGTTCTGCCGGTCGGCGACCCAGAGCGCTCCGCCCGGTCCGATCCCGACATCGCTCGGGAAGGAGAGGTTCGTCGCGGTCGCCGCCGCGTTGGAGGTGCCGAACGTCGCCTGGCCGATCACGATGGAAGCGGCCATTCCGGTCGAGAACGGGGGCGCGAAGACGAGGACCCGGTTGTTGACGGTGTCGGCGACGAAGAGCTCCCCGGCGGCGTTGACGGCGAGGCCGGTCGGGTGGGTCAGGTTGGTCGAGGACGTCCCGCCGACCCGGCCGGTGAAGCTCGACTGCCCCAGCACCCGAGCCGCGTTCATCCCCGTTTGGAAGGGAGGGAGAAATTCGAGGACACGGTTGTTGGTCGAGTCCGCGACCCACAACGCGCCCCGGAGCCGAAGGCGAGCCCGGCGGGCTCCCACAACCCGTTCTGGGTCACGTTGCTCTGGGTCCCCGAGAGGCTCGTCTGACCGAGGGCGATCGTGGCGCTCATCCCGGTCGCGAACGGAGGGAGATACTCGAGGACGCGGTTGTTGGTGGTGTCCGCGACCCACAGGTCGCCCGACGCGTCGAACGCGGCGGCCGTGGAAGGGAAGCTCAGGTTCCGCGGACCGCCGCCCGGCAGACGCGAGGCCAGGTTGGGCTGACCGACCGCAAGCGTCGCCGCCATCCCGTTCGAGTACGGGTTCGGGAGGGAAGCGGAGGGCGCCGTCTCCACGCCGGGAACGGACTCCCCGGCCCGTGGGAGCGAAGCGCCGGCGGGCTGGGCGGAGGCGACCGGGGGCGCCGTCGCCGCGGCCCAGACGGAAGGCAGCAGCAACCCCGCGACCAGGACGACCGTCCACACGCGGCAACGCGACAGGGCGAGGGTCCCGCGGGCCATTCCCGGCGGGGACTCCCCTTCCGCACCTTAAATGCTCCGGCGCGGACCGGAAGGGGCCAGCGCGGGAGACCCGCCTCCGCTCCGGAGCCACCGGCGGGGATCTTCGGTCGCCACGAAACGGTCCGCGACGGGCCCCGCGGGGCATCGTCGGCCCCTCCCGAACCGCCCCGGGGGGCCGTCCACCTGGAGGACCGGCGATCGGGGGGAGCTGTCGGGAGGGACGGGGAGCTCCTTGGGGGGCGCCCCCGAGATCGGGTCCGCCCCCACCGCGATCGCCTCCGACCCCCATCGCCGTTCGGCGGGTCGCCCGCCCCCCTCCGACGGGTTATAACCGCGCCCGGGGATGTCGCGCGGTGGCGGCCCGGGACCCCTTTCGGGCGGTTTCCCTCGATCTGTGGTTCACCTCCCTCTCCTACCGGTCGGAGGTGGAGCGGTTCTGGGAGGAGGACCGCCGGCGAGCGCTCGGTGGGATCCTCCGCACGAGATCCGGGTCGCGCCTCAGCACCCCCGATCTCGCCGCGGCGATGGAGCGCGTCGAGGAGCGGCTCCGAGCGCGCGGCCTCGACCGGAGCCGGGTCGATCCGAGGGTGGTCGTCGCGGAGTGCGCCATCGCCGCGGGGGCCGAGCTGACCGTCTCGGTGGAGGAGGGGGCCCGACGGGTCTCCGCCGCCGGCCTTGCCGACCACCCGCCGACCGTCAACCCGGAGCTCTTCGAGGTGGTCCGCGCGTTGGAGGGCGAGGGGGTGCCCGTCGTCGCCATCACCAACACCGCCCGACGCGGCGATACCTGGCTCGAGTTCTTCCGGAGCCGGGCGAATCTTCGCTTCGACGACGTGATCACCTCGTGCGAGTTCGGCCGCCCGAAGCCGGAGCCCGGGATCTTCTTCGAGGCGGCGCGTCGGTTGGGCGTGGCCCCCTCGGAGATCCTCCACGTGGGCGACCGACGGGAGCTGGACATCGACGGGGCCCGACGGGCCGGTTGCGGCGCCGCCCTGTATCGCGGGCTGTGGCACAGCTACCCCCCGGGAATGCATCCCGAGACCGACCCCGCGCCGGTCGACGACCCGGAGCTCGTGACGTTCGACCACCTCGGCGAGATCCTCCCGTACCTCCGCGAACGGGGACCCCGACCGGGGAGCCGCGCGCCGTGACCGCTCCCCCCTCCCCGGGGCCCGGCGGTTCGGGGGGAGACCGGTTCGCGACGGGGCGATCCGGCCCACGGAGGACCCGGCGGCGCGGCGCGATGCGCGGGGAGCGACCCCCCTACTTCCGGCCGTTCCCGCACGGCCTCGGAAGCTCCGGCGGGGCGCCGGGGGGACGGCTCTTCGCACATTCCGGGACGGGGGCCCCCCAGGCCCCGGGGGGGGCCCGGCCGCCGTGCGTCGGCCCACCACCGGCCCGCGCCGGGGGGCATCTTAAATACCGGGCCTTTCTCGGCGGGCCGAGGTAGCTGCCATGGTCTCCGTCGAGGTACAGCACGCCAAGTGTACAGGGTGTTCCCACTGCCGCGATGTCTGCCCGGTCACCGTCTTCGAGATGCAACCGCGGGCCAACTTCGGGGAGATCGTAGACGACCCCCAGGTGGCCGCGAAGTTCCAGTTCCGGGCGGAGAAATCGGCCGTGATCAACGGTCCGGAGTGCATCATGTGCGAAGCCTGCCTCTTCGAGTGCGAAGGGGAGTGCATCACCATCGTCGACGACGAGGGCAAGGTGCACCAGTCGACGTACAAGTAGGCCGCCCCTCGCCGGTCGCGGCCTCCGGGCGACCCCCGTCCAGGGGGGGAGACCTCCCCCTAGCGCGTTCCCCCGCTCCGGGGAGCCGACGGGCTTCCCTCCCCGATCTCCCGGAGCCGGGCCACCATCTTCACGACCGCCCGCACGGCCCCCGCGGCATTCTCGATCCGGTCCTGCGCCTGGAGCCGGGTCTCCCCCGGACCGCTCACCCCGAGGCCGACCGGCCGGCCGTACTCCACCGACAGGTCGGTGAGCTTCCGGGCGGCCTGGTTCATGACCACCTCGTCGTGGCCGGTCTCGCCCTCGATGACCGCCCCCACCACGACGACGGCGTCCACCGCGGTCCGTTCGAAGAGGGTCTTCACCGCGAGCGGCATGTCGTAGACGCCCGGCGTCTTCACGATCGGCCCCACCCGGGCGCCGAGGAAGGCGATCTCCTCCCGCGCCCGATCGAGCATCATCATGCTCACGTCGTAGTTGAACTCGCTCGCCACCAGCGCCACCGTGATGCCGGTCCCACCGGCCGTTTCCTTCGCCATGATTCCAGAACCTTCCTTTCCCGAGGAGCGGCCGTCGGCCGCCATCAGCGGACCGGCCGGACCGCTCCGGCATCGTCGAACCCCTGCCGCTGCCCGGTCGCCGCCCGTCGGGCGAGCTCCTGCGGGCGGAAGAGCATCCGGTAGGCATTCTCCGCGTGCTCCTCGGCGCGCCGGCGCGCCAGCCGGTCGAGCTCCCGGTCGTTCGCCGCCTCGTCCTCGAAGACGAAGCACTCCACGACCGGCTTCGACTCGAGGAGGCCCGCGTACAGGAGCCCCATCGAGGCCTCGTGGGCGCAGGTGCGGTCGTAGGCGGCCTTCCCCGGCATCCCGAGCGCGAGGCAGAGGTCGGCCCCTTCCTGCTGGAAGAGCTGGCGGACGGCGACGGGAAGGTCCTTGATGCCGGGGACCGTCCGGTGGACGAGGCGGAACCCGGTGCCGGCGGCCCGAAGCGCCGCGGCGGCGGAGGCGGCCATGTCCGACCGGGCGAAGGTGGTGTCGACGATCCCGATCCGCTTCAAGGGGCCTCCGCGGAGACGTGGCCCGCGCGGGCGAGGATCCGGTCGACGATCCGCCGGGTGGCGAGGTCGTCGTGGGGCCGGGCCGGCAGCCGCACCACCCGGACCGGGACGCCCCGGCGGCCGCATTCCGAGCGGACCTCCTCGGCGTCCCAGTGCTGGTCGTAGCCGAGCGCCACGACGTCGGGCCGCCATTCGAGGACCGTGGCGTAGATGTCGGTGGGGCTTCCGAGGACCGCCCGGTCGACCGGCTTGAGCGCCTCGACCATCTCCCGGCGGAGCATCTCGGGGACGTACGGTTCGCGCTTGAGCCGGCGGGCGGTCTGGTCCCGGGCCACCACCACCACGAGCTCGTCGCCGAGCTTCCGGGCCTCGGTCAGGAAGAAGAGGTGCCCCGGGTGCAGGAGGTCGAAGACCCCCGTGGCCATCACGCGGACCATCGGCCCCACGCCTCGACGAGGCTCCGCCCCTCGATGAAGAGATACCCGTGCGCCGCGGCGTACCGCTGGGCGGCCTCCGGGCCCCGGGGGCCCCCCGAGTCGCCCAACATCTCGCAGACCGTCACCGATTCCGACAGCCCGGCCATCCGGGCCAGCGAGATGGAGAGTTCCGTATGGCCTTTTCGTTCCGAGAGGAGTCCGGGCGCCGCGTACAGGAGCGGGACGTGGCCGGGCGCCGAGAACTCGTCCGTGAAGCGGGCCCGGAGCGCCGCGTCGGGCACCCGGCCGGCCGCGCGGGCGATCGACCCCAGCGCCCGGATCGTCTGGGCCCGGTCGTTGTCGGTGACCCCCGTGAAGTTCTCCCGGTGGTTCACCGAGATCCCGAAGGCGCTCCGCCGGTCGTAGCGGGGCCGGTAGCGGGCGAGCCGCGCCATCTCCGGGAACTCCGCCGCCCCCTGGAGGAGCTCCTCGGCGTACGGAAGCCCGAGGAGGCGCCGGAGCTCCTGGGAGATCGCCGTGCAGATGAGACCGCCGCCGTCCCGCCGGAGGAGGCGGACCAGCTCGGGGGACATCTCTTCCGACAGGACCATGAGGTCCGTCTCCCCCTCGCGATCGGGGGCGTCGTAGACCAGGATCGGCTCGCCGGCGGCCAGCCGACCGGCCGCCGCCCGCACCAGAGCCGGAACGACGACCGGGCGGGCCGAGGAGGACTGCATCGCCGTCGCCAGGAGCTCAGGGAGATATAAGATATGAGTAGCTACTCAAAAATGGGTTGATGGGCCCCTCAGGAAAGGAAGAACGAGATGCCACCAGCCCTGCGAGCTCAGTGGAACCTCCCCCGCCCGGATCCCAGGCGGGATCCGGTGCGTTGATTAGGAGGTGATCCATCTGCAGGTTCCCCTACAGATACCTTGTTACGACTTACTCCCCCTTGCTGAACCGAAGTTCGAGCGACCCAGACGAGTCACCCTCACTCCGACCCAACTCGGATGAGTTGACGGGCGGTGTGTGCAAAGAGCAGGGGCACATTCACCGCGGGATGTTGACCCGCGATTACTACGGAATCCATTTTCATGAGGGCGAGTTACAGCCCTCAATCCAGACTACGATGGGGTTTCAGGATTGCCTTCTCCTTGCGGAGTCGGATCCCATTGTCCCCACCTTTGTAGCGCGCGTGTTGCCCGGGAGATTCGGGGCATACGGACCTACCGTAGACCTCTCCTTCCTCTGTCTTAGCGGCAGCGATCCCCCCAGTGTGCTCTCGTGCTCGCGCACGAAATAGCGACTGAAGGCGAGGGTCTCGTTCGTTATCTGACTTAACAGAACGCCTTACGGTACGAACTGACGACGGCCATGCACCACCTCTCGGAGAATCGGGCAAGGTCTTCAGCCTGGCTTTCATCCCTCC